>JAGVGO010000279.1 GCA_020057085.1 Planctomycetota bacterium
GCAGGCAGCGGAAGCAATCCGGCAGGCCGAAATCAAACGCCAGCAGAAAGAAGCCGCAGGCCAGGCAGCGGAAACCAAGCGGCAGCAGGAAGAAGCGGCGCGGCAGGCGGAACTCAAACGCCGGCAGGAAGAAGCGGCGAAGCAGCAGACGCGCTGGGTGACAACCTCAGACGATGGCCGTTACAAAAAATCGCGCGAGGGCGTAATTCTCGATACAAAGACAAACTCCGAGTGGTACGTCGGCCCTGACCAGGATACGACGTGGGATCAGGCAAAGGCATGGACCGACGCGCAGCGTGTGGACGGCGGCGGCTGGCGTATGCCGACCATTGAGGAATTGCGTGGCCTCTACCAAAATGGCAAAGGCTCGCGCAATATGGATCCATTTTTTGTCACAAGTGGATGGTATATATGGAGTTGCGACGATATAACAGGTTCTTCTGCGCGTTACTTCAACTTCAACTGCGGCAACGTTTACTTGCGCAGCCGCAACTACTCCTACTACTACCGCGTTTTTGGGGTGCGTCAGGGAAGACGTGGATAATTAGGTCCTTTGATCCTTTGATTATTAAAAGAAAGCCGAGGCATCAAAAGAAGGCACCAAAAGCTATATCCCCCGCTTGTCGGGGGACGACGATAAAAAAATGTCTGAACTATGATTAACGTGATGAAATGATTGGCATGATTTTGCCACACCCCGTAATCATGCCATCATTTCATCACGTACATCACAGTTCAGACAGAAAATTTACGCACGGTTCTTGCTTGCGTAATCTGGCGCGAGAAGTTATAATGTTAATCGTCAGGGACAATAACACGCCTGACAAAGTGCCGGTTTTGGAAAAGTTGCGGCTCAAGCTGGAGGAACTTAAGGTTGTCATTCGCATCTGCAAGGAAATCCAGGCTTTTCCCAACTTCAATTCGTTCCAGACCAGCATCAATCAAGTGATCGAAATCGCGAAGCAAAACGAGGGGTGGAAGCCGCCCAAGCATCCAGCCCATTTGCATGCCCAATACCGCCGCTTCCGCACCAGATTCCACGGACTCCTCGTGTTTCAAGTCGGCTGTTACCTCGAACTGTTCGACCGCGATGCGGTGTGGGCGGCCAAAGCGTTGGGCCTGAAACGACTACCACCCCGCAAAGGTTTTTACGCTCGCTGCGGCGTGCCTATCCCTTTTTTTTCCAAAAGGAGCATCCCATGACAACCAGCATCGCCAAACTCCCACTCGTCACCGACGCGCTGGAACTCTACGCCCACACGCCCGAAGGACTTCCCCTGTGGAAGAGCAAAGGCGTCAATCTTGGTTACGAAAATCTGCTGGAGAACATTTTTGTCCTCAGCAGCGAACTGGCGGACTATTTCGCCGTTCGTCATAATGATTTGGTGCAAAAAAATATTTGCAAGCTTCAGAAGGAAGGATATTTAGCTGACCATTTACGAAAAATTTCGCACATGGTCGAGATCGGTTCTTCAGCCAAAAGAGCGCAGGTAATTTATGCACTAACTAGGCATGAAACCGAATTTTTGATTATGGATTTTGCCGGGCCCAAGGCTAGGCAGAAAAAACTCTTGATTCTTGGCCGCCTTCACGCCATTGAGGCCGACGTGTTGCGCGGTGCTTTCGACGCGGCGCGTGAGAAGGCGCAAATCTGGGACGGGGTGGCGCTGCTCAAAGAGTACGGGTTCAAGCCATCGGTGAGTGAACAGCTCGCTACCAAGAAAGACATCGTAGACTTTTTGAACATTCCCGAAGCTACACTCAATTCGTTCCTGCGCCGCCATGCCGATCAAATCCAGGCGGTCAGGCTCGAACACGACATGATCCGCAGCCTCAACAGCAAAGCCTGCCGCATGAACGGCTATGATCTCGACAACGTGCTGCGCAGTCCCCAGGGCTTGCCGCCGCCTAAAGACGGCTATCGCCCTGGGCTATATAACTTACGCACCTACGGCGCGTGCGCCAGATGTTGCCATAATTTACTGCACTGGCCAGGCTTACCGGATAACCTATCCTGCTCATCCTTGCATCCTGTAAATCCTAGTTCTGGCACTGGAATGCGATGCGGACAATCATCGCTCATACAATGCTGAGGAAGAAGCGGCACGCGATGCGGCAATCACGAAACATTACGCGCTGGTGCGGTTCAACAGCAAGATTGGCATAGAGGCTTTGTTCAACGGCATTCTCAAGGCTAAACCAAAAGAGGTGGTGAGGTTGTATCTGTAACTTGACAATGTCACATTAGCCTGTTGTTGCTTGGAGATTTTTTGTGGAAACATCAGTCAATCAGCCCGTGAGCGATATTCATTTGCAACCATTGGAAAGGCTCCGCCTGGAATGTGAGTTCCAGCTTATCGCCGACCACAAGGAACAAGCTCTGGCCTATTACGATCAGATATTGGCCAACTCCCCTAGCCCTTATTTACTGGTAGCCAGAGCCAAACTTCTGGAAGTGTTGGAGAAATATCCGGAAGCGGTAGAGAATTTTGAGCAAGCTCTCCACATGAGCAGCAGCAATGCAGAAAAACTGGAAATTTTGCGCTTGATTCTCAACCTGGCTTCCTCTTCGAGCCTGCTCAAGGCGTTGGCAGAAAAAGCGGCCGGCAGCGTTGCCGGGGAAGAGCCGGCAACAGGTATTATGACACCACCAGGGGAAGCTTGCAACGATACGAACCCTACCATCCTGGAGAGTACGGCGGCAGAAAAGACGGCTTATGTCCGTTCCGAAAAACGCTCAGGCTTGGAACATGAGTGGCCATTTGCCGTACCTGCGACAGCGCATAACGAACCGCGCCCAGCAGACGACATCTTCGCCAAAACGTTCATTGTCGCTGAAAAGCCAGCCGCTTGCGACAAGACCGAAGAGGTGCCGGTCTATGCGCCAGCGACGGTACGTCCCGCCATAGAATCGCCGCAGACAATAGAAGTCGGCAGCTATTTCGTGCGCTACAAAATATTGAAACAGCTCGGCAAAGGCGGCATGGGCGTGGTATACCAGGCGCTCGATACCGGCATGGATCGCATCGTTGCCCTCAAAGTGATACACGGCGAGTTCGCAAGCCACGCTACTTACGCCCAACGCTTTCTGCAGGAAGTGAAGGCCACTGCCCAACTGCGCCATCCGAATATCGTCGCCATCTACGATTTCGGAGATAGCCCACGGCACTACTTCACCATGGAATATATCGAAGGCCAGACTCTGAACACGCGGATACAGGAAGGTATCCTCAAATGCAAACGCGCGGCGGAAATACTCAAAGCTGTGGCAGAGGCTATCGCCGTGGCGCACCAGGCCAAAGTCGTCCATCGCGATTTGAAGCCGAGCAACATCATGCTCGACAAGAACGGTAATGCCAAAGTCATGGACTTCGGCCTGGCCAAATTTATGGAAGGGGATAGCAATCTTTCGCGCAGTGGCGACATCATCGGTACGCCCGCCTATATGTCACCCGAACAGGCGGCCGGCGGGGTGGTGGATGCACGCAGCGATATTTACGCTATCGGTGCGGTCGGTTACGAGATGATTACCGGTCGGCAAATGTTCCAGGGTGACAGTGTGCTGCAAATCTTGTCACAGGTGGCAAACATTGACCCGATTGCCCCCAGAACTCTCAACTGGCATGTGGAAAGCGATCTACAAACAATTATTCTCAAATGTTTGGAGAAGTTGCCCGCCAAACGCTACCAGACAGCCCAGGAATTGGTGGATGACATTGTCCGCTATCTCGAAAACCGTCCTATTCTCGCCAAACCGCCTACGCTCGTGGCGCAAATGGGCAAATGGGTGAAGAGAAATATCGGCCTGGCAGTGGCAATAGCCACGGTGATGTTGAGCATTATCACAGCGTTTGCTTACATGGCTTACCGTTGGCATAGCGAAGCGGGCGACAACCATGCGCTCATTATGCTCCACAACATGACGCGCTGGAACAAACGAGAGGTATCTTTTGAAACGGTAGAACGGGAGTTTGAGAAGATAAGCCGCTTATCGTCGTCTTTTATCATTTATCAGATGTGGGCACATTTCAGCTACGATTATGCCCGTATCTATCCGGAGCAGCGAGATTTCTACTATGAGCTGGCTATGCACAATTTTCAGAAAGCTGTGGAAATAAACCCTGGCGACTACATTTCCCACTACTTTCTGTATCTGACCAACAAAAGCATGGGCAATTTCCAGGAGGCACAGCAACATCTCGATCACGTGTGGAATACAGTGAACGGCCTGGATGAGGAGAACGAATTCAGGTATGCCGGCTATGGCATCAAGAAAACACTGGAAGCGCAGAAAGAACCGGATCAACGCCGGCAATTACATAGTGCGGCTATTAGCGACTTCACCAAGGCTCTGAGCTATAACCAAAATCTGTTCTGTGTTTACAATTTGCGCGCCGAGCTGTGGCTGGAACAACATGCTTATGTTCTGGCAGAAAAAGATTTACAGCGGTCGCTCGAACTCAATCCCATGCATAAAGAAGCGGTAGAAAACATGGCACGGCTTTATTTGTACCGGGGGAGCGAAGAACTGGCCTGTGGCAACAAGACAAGCGCCAGGGAATATTTTGCCAAATCACATGATATGTTCAGTAAACTCACCGAGATATGCCGAAAATTTCATCTCCCAGCGTCTGCTCTGCACTACTATCGTCAATCATATCTTTATTTGCTGGAAAACGATATCAAGAATGCCAAGGATTATTTGCGGTGTGCCTGGGAGAACGGCATTAGCCGGCGTCAAATAGTAGCGGAAAGTAAATTTATCGTCTGCGCATGCAAGTACCAGCCCGCTCTACAGAAAAATTGGCGGACTTGGGTGTGGAAGAAATAGGATCAAAAATGAGAAACGAATCTTTAATCAACAACCGTTTTTCTCCCGGTAATCCTTTGCCCGCTTTTTTTGCAGGCAGGCAAGAAGAGCTTACCGGTTTCATCTTGTCACTCACGGATTTGATGCAAGCCAGGTATGCCGGTAGCAGCGACAAAATCCACATTGTAACCGGCAAACACGGTATTGGCAAGACCACGTTGCTGCTCCGTTTAAAACAACAAATTCAAACTGCCAGTGAGCTGGAGAAGTGCATTCCTATATATCTCTCACTATCCGATATTGCCGCCGATCCGGCAACATTGTGTGCCGTTTTTTTGCGTGAGGTCGAAAACTCCATTACTTCCCTCAAGCAACGTGATGCGATTGTCCAGATTTTTGCCAAGCGCAAATGGCAACGAGCTTGTGCCCAGATTGACGGCAAATTGATAGGGATCATCGAAAATCTTGGCTTCTCCGGCAAGAAGATTCCCTCGCTTACCACTTTCTTCGGCGCCTTGCGTGATTATTTCAATACGACGGAAGCGTTCCCACAGTTGCTGTACTTCTGGAACTGGCTGTTGCAGGAAAATGGACTGTTCTTCGTCTGTCTGCTAGATCATTTTGAAGGTGTAAAAAACGGCACTCGTTTGCTGGAAATTCTGACCCATTGCCTGGGCGAGTTGGACAAAAAACATTGGCATTTTTTTGTCATCATCGCCGCCCGCGACGATTACATAGCACCTTTCGTCAGTAGCGCCCATGCCGGCAGGCTCAAAGATGTGACATCCCTATTCGCTGCCCACCATCTGCTCAAAATTGAGGCCGAGTCCGATGCTGCCGCTTGTGCCATCCATCTCAATAAATTGCTGGTGTGCGGTGAAAGGATGCCAAACGTGGCGCTGGCCTCCGCGTTGAACGTCAACCAGATACTCAATACTTTGCAACAAAAGTGTAATGCCGGTTTCTTCACTATCCAGTTCGACTGCGAAACTGCTGCCGAATTGAATGTGTATCTGATTGAAACAGCCAAATTGTTGGCACAGCAGGTGAACAAGATCGCCGGCGAATGTTCGCAACGGGGAGCGGGCAATTATTTCACCGTGCCATCTCTTGGCGAGCCGCAATTTGCCAAAGAAAATAACCAGGAGAAAGTAATCGAAGAATTCTGCCAGTTTATGAGCGCAGTGGATCAATATTTGCAAAACAATTGCCCTGAGGTGTTTATTGTCGTTTTCTGGAAAAATTTTGAAAAATTACGCGACGCCGCCGGTTATGGCAAAACGGCAGCACAAGCGACGGCGAAAAATCGGCTGGGTGAAACGCTCGCCTCACCAAACAAATCATGGCCGGTCGGTTTCCTGTTGTTTTTTTCGGCGTTGTCGCGTTCTATTTCGCAGTTTTCGCGTCTTTCTTTGGTGCCCGTGTGGGTATCAGCAGTAACGGATATGCCGGCCGACACTCGCAACACCGCTTTGGCAAATATTTTACATCAAAAAAAAATATGGCCGCTGCGGGTTTTGGCAAAAGAAGACAGCGTGCAATTGCTTCAGGAAATCAGTGTGCGTAGCGCAGTAGTGATTCCGGACAACACAGCCGCCGATATCTGCCAGCGTACGGGTGGCCATCCGCTTTTGCTGCATCATTTCGGACATTATGTGCTATTGATGCTGGAAGAAAGCCTTTCACCTGAGGAAATCGCTTTGATCAAAAACCGTTTGCTCAAAAAATATTCTCAGGAGGATGGGGGCTGCAACAAACTGATAGGAGGCCCTGACGGCAGAACCCGCATTACCATTTTGCCCGATTTTTATAAAAACATCTCCCCCAATTCGCCGGAAGACTTGTATCTCAAACTGCTCATGCTGGTACATCAGCAAGTACCACGCAAAGTAGTGGAAACGATTGTGAGCGCGCCGGAATATCTGGCGACGGAAATGTTGCTTGGGCTACTCAAGGAATCATATCCCAAATTGAAACAGGAAGGGGTGAACAGTTTTTTGGACGAGCTCAAGGCGATCAAATTGATCACCGTGGAAGGCAACAGGATTCACATTATCCATCCCCTGGTCAAAAATATTCTAAAAGAGGTCTTACACATTCAAGTCAGAGATGAAGATAGTAACGAACCGAAGGAAGAGATGCCTACTGAAATGCCAACCAGATCGCGCATACCAAAGCGAGCCTCTACTACACGCAAAGGCAATAGTAACGAGCAGATGGCCGAATCGGAGCAAGCAGGACCTTTGTTGCTGGAGGAGGCCATCTCCTGGCTCGATCATGGTAAGCTGCCATCATCCTCTTTGTTGCAACGACTGTCGTCGCAAATTATTTTGGAAGCGACGTCGCCCGCTTTCAAAGCCAGTATGCGCTATATCTATATGCTGTGTTCCCAGGTACTCAAACGTATCGAAGTAAACGACGATATCGGTCTGGCAGTGTCGTCCATTAAAGATGGTCTTGGGGCATGGCAAAACCAGCAAGGCCGCTACGATCTGCGTAACATAATCGAAACCAAATTGCTGAATGCAGAGCGCATACAAAATGCCAGTCAAAACAAAAATTACTGGAGTCTCGCCAACATCCATTGGTTGCGTTATCAATTCTCCGATGACGTTGGGGAACTGCACCAGGCCAGCCGGTTCTTTTTGTCGTGTCTGGCAGAAAAGATCAGAGACGGCAAAACACAAAAACTATACTGGGAAATGAAAGCTGAACTCGATAAACACGCAGAGAACGACGCTGTCAGTAAAAATTGGCAAGGGCTCTTGGAGCAAGCCTCGCTCTTGATGGCATGTGAAAACATCCGAAGCAGCGATAATCTGGCACTGGCGATCAAAAGCCTTATTCCCGCACGTGTTTCCACTGATTTTCATGTATATTTTCTGTCGTATCTGACAGAACTCATCACCCGCGAAGGGTCATTGAGCTATGTGAAACAGGCGGCGATACAGACCATTGCTTATTACGGAGACAAAGTCACCGATTGCCAGGAGGTTATCCTGTTACTCGCGGAGTGCCTGCAGCGCGAGCAGGATTTGTCCGTGCGCCAAACTGCGGTGATCGCTCTCTGTCAAATTATGCCTTTTCTCGAGGCAACGACACAATGCGAATTTCTGAACTCATGGGAACACTTTGTGGAGCAGGAAGCTCACCCCACCATACGCTGTGTTCTTATCGCCTGTATCGCTGATTATACCTGGCAGATCGAGAGTGAAGATTTGCTCACTTATTTTCATGGCCTCTTGCAACATGACATGGATACCTCCATCCGCGCCGCTAGCTGGGAAGCGTTGATCCGCCTCAAGCCTTTATGCAGCACGGAAATGCAAAAAGAACTTAGCGAGCTGTTGTTATGTCATTACCAGAAAATGGTGAGCCAGGAGTGTTGCTCTCAGGTAGCCGCTCATACGGAAGCACTCACCATAGCCATTCGCAAAGAGGCGGAGCTGGTCCAGCGGACCTGCGATTTTCTCGTGCAAGGAATCGAACAAGATGGCAATGCAACATTGTGCCGCAACTGTGACCAGGCTCTGGCCACAATCTTTCCTTGGTTGTCGGCACCTTACAAAGAGAAAACGGCGAATATCTATCAGCAATGGCTGGCCTCGGCGTCGCCGGAAAAAAGAGTGGCTGCCGGCGAACGACTACCTTTGTTTTATCGCTTCGTCCCCGACATAACGCAGCGGCTCCTGAAAATAGCGAGCGGCGATTGGCACGAAAGAGAGATATTACTGCGCAATTTGTGGCAATGGCTCAGCAAGATCGAAACAGGTAGTAGAGCATTGTTGCTGGGCAAGATGCTGCTGTGGGGAGAGACGACGGTGCGCAACCAGTTGGGCGACTCTGATGGCTGTCGGATGTTGAGCGACCTTGCCCGACTTTCCCCATATTGTACCGCCGAGCAACAAGGACGGCTGTTGCAACTTATCTGCGAAACCTTGGCTAAACACGAAAACAGAGCGGCAGTATGGGCAGCAGAATCGCTCGCCTATCTGCTGCCGTTCGTTGACAATACCACCCGACACAAGCTAGAGGCCACATGTTTTGAGATGCTGTTGCAGCAGCCGGAGGATGCCAGGCTTTTGTCGCCACTGTTGCAAACACTCGCCATGTTAGTGAGTGACGAGCAGGTTTACCACGCAGACATTCTGACCTGGATACTGCAACAAATCAAACGGCAGCCGTCGCTGCTTGCCACGTCCGGACTACAGTTCTTTGGCCGTATCTGGGGGAAAATACCACAAACTTTGAGCGATCTCGTTTATCAGGATGTGATGTGGTATCTGGCGCAACCCGAATATGCCGAACCGGCGGTGGCATTCATGGCACAATGCGGACAAAAACTGGCCGCGATAGCGCCCTATGTCTTCCGTTACCAACATCATCGCTCCACCATGTATTTGGCATTCGGCCTCTATGAACTTTTTCCTGAACTCACAGAGGTAAAGAACCTGGCGGGGAATTACGAAAAAATGATGGCCAAAGACCCATATGCCTTCGGACTCAAGCTGGCCCATCTTCATTTTCGTGCCGGCTCCGATGAAAGGGCTCAACAATGGATCACGTGGGCACTGGAAAGAGTGAAATCGCCACTCATGAAAAGCAAGGCACTCATGCTGTTGGCGCAACGTCAGATGTTTACGTTGCAAGGAGAAGCGGCCAGGCAAACTCTGGAAAAATGGCACGAAACGTTTGTTGGAATCAGTGAATAAAGGAATGGACTATACTATGCCGAGTCAACCCAGTCAAGAGTTGGTAACATTCGCCAACCCTTATCCACAAAAAAATTATGTAATAGCCATGGAATGTCCTGAATTTACCTGTGTTTGTCCGGTGACCGGGCAGCCGGATTTCGGCTGTATCTACATCATCTACATTCCCAATGAACTTTGCCTGGAACTCAAAGCGATCAAGCTGTACCTCTGGTCATACCGTGCCCAGGGCACTTTCCACGAGGCGGTAACCAATAAAATTCTCGAAGATTTTGTCAAAGCGTGTGCGCCGCGCCACATGACGGTCAAAGGCGACTTCAAAATCCGTGGCGGCATCCACACCTGCATCACCGTAACCCATCCTGATGACAAGATACCGCTTGCCTATACGCCGCAAACTTCCACTTTTTTGTCGTTTGAGCAACCGCCTGTAGCGATGCCCTCACCCGTGGCGCTGGCCAATCAGGCGATGTCGCATGTGCATACCATTTTCACCACGCATGAAATCGGCGGCCGGCCTTGGGGCAGCTATGAAGTACTGGTGGATGCCACAGACCACAAGGTCAAACGTATCACCGTACTGCCGGGCAAACGGCTTTCTTTGCAACGCCACCGCCATCGCACCGAACACTGGGTGATCGTGCAAGGACAGGCCATTTTTACCCTCGACACGGAGGAAAAGAAACTCTATCCGGGCGATGTGGCAAGCATCCCTGTGGGTGCCGTCCATCGCATCCAGAATTGCGGTGATATTCCGCTCGTCTTTGTCGAAGCCCAGCGCGGCGACTATTTCGGCGAGGATGACATCGAACGTCTGGCAGACGATTACGCCAGAGGGTAGAAAACTCCTGGGAACGCCGAGCCCCAGCTCGGCCAAACCTGAATTTCAGACAGAAAAAAGAGCCGCAGTAGCTAAGGTTTACATATGAGCGACTGGATCACCTTACAACAAGACCTCGAACGATTCCACGCCAGAGCAGGCAAGACACAAGACGTGTCGGGCGATGAGCTGTGGGACATGTACCAGGAAAGTCTGTTCCTGCGCGAAATGGTGTATGAACACGTGGCAAACGTGCCGCAGGAAGAACTCGTGAAAGCCACCCAGCTCTTGGTGGAAGCGGACCATTTGCTGCAAGAAGCGATTCTGGCGTACGCCGCCTCATGCCGGCACGAGGTACGCGAGTGGCTGGAACAACGCGCCAAGGAATACGACAACAAAATCCGCGCGCTGTCGTCCGATGTGGGGCGCCCGCTGCCGCTTGTGGTGGCAGAGCTGCAAGGATTCAGTTGCGACCTGGCTTTCCTGAAAAGGCTTGCCTCTTTTGTCGAACACAAGACTACGCCGAGCAGCCTCCCCGACACCTTGAGCCAGATTCACGCCACGGTGGTGCAGGCGGCCGAGGCCAAAGAACTTTTCAGCGACCCCTTGTTGTCGCAAAAGCTGGCGCAACTGCGCACCGATGCTCTTGACAAGGAAGTGAACAGTTTCACCGCCGAAGTGCAAAGAGCAACTGCACCGGAAGCCAAAAACATCGAGCAGATCTGGCAGACTCTGTGTTGGGGGACGGCCATCGAGCCACACATGAGCCGGCGCAACGCAGCACACCGCCCATTGCAAAAGCTTTGCCAGCAAAACAGGGAGGAGCTGCGCAAAGTGGTCAGCGATCACCTTGCCAAACTGTCCCCGCAAGCCAGGTACGAGCTGCTCGAAAAACTGGCGTGGGACACCTGCGACCGCGCCAACGAGGTGTTGAGCCAGATTGCCGAGACTTCGCTGTCGTCTGCCATCAAAAATCTCACCAGCATGCGAGAAGATACGCTCTGGCTCAACCGGCTCATGGGTCAGTATAGCAAAGCCAGCGATACTCCATCTAAGCTGCTCACTCGCTGCCGCAAACTGCGCAAGGCGGACAAATATGTGCGCGCCGAGCTGCAGGAGAAGATGCTACAGGAACGCCTGGAAAATATTTTCGGCACCCGCTTTGTCGCGTGGTTCGAGACGACTATCCTCATGCTCATTTTTGTCGCGGTGCTGCTGCTCTTGATCGAACACCACAGCCCGTCTCATTGGCACAAACCGTTGCTCCTGGCCGACACCGCCATCTGCGGCATATTTTTGCTCGAATTTTTCATCAAGATATCGCTCGCCAAAGGCAAACTGCTCTATCTGTGGCGGCACTGGTTCATTGACCTGTTGCCATCCCTTCCTTTTGGCATTTTTCTCTATCACGCAGAGGCACTGGAGACGATACATCACTTCGACTATTCGCCCACCGCACGCTTGATCCGGCTGCTCCGTTTGTCGCGTCTCTTGCGTTACATCCGTATTCTGCGCCCGCTCATCCGTATTTTTCGCATCGTTTCGTTCATGCTGCGCGGCATGGATCGCATGGTACGCCGCTACGCCAAGTGGTGCAACCGCAACATCATTTTCTTCAGCAACACGACGGAACTGGCCAAGTGCCGCGAACCCGGCATCTACCAACAATTCCAGAACCTGTACGGCAAATCACTGATGCGCGGACGCACTTTGCTGCGTCGCTTGTCGTGTCGTGAAGCGCGTCCGCTCATGTTGGTCTACCTCGAATCTCTCGACGTTTCGATCCGCCAGAGCCACATCGGCACCATCATGCGAGAACCGCCCAAACTGGAGCTGGATGTCATGGCCGAGGACGTGGTGGAGAGTCTCATCAACATGAACGGCGCCAAAATCGAAGAGATCATGGGCAGCGACTTCCCCGTGCGGCTACACCGTTATTTCGGCTTTTTCGACATCCCGCTCATCCGTCACCTGCCTGGCATCAATACCGTGGTAAAGAAGCAGCGCAAATATTCGCCGCCGCAGTTCAGTGCCTGGCTCGGCCGCTGTCTCGGCCGGCTGCTCGAAAAAATCATGGCGCTTATCTATTGGGGCGCCGATATGTACGGAGTCGTCACCGGCCCGCGTCTGATAGATCGCCTTGGCAGCACGCTGAAAAATTCGTTCCAGCGTCCGGCGCAGCAATTGCTCATCATGGGCGGGATATTTCTCATCCTCAATTTCATGATCACGGCGCTGCCTGAAGAGGTACTGCCGCTGGTGCATAAAGTGATGGATATTCTTGAACGCTATATCGGTCTCCCTATGATTATTGTTGGCGTCTCTTGCCTGTTGCCGTTATTGTTCGGCATATGGCTGCAACATCTGGGCGGCGAGGCAACCGAATTTTACCAGAACACCGCCGAGGCACAGTTCATCACTCTGCTCAAAGAAATCAAACTCTTCAATTTTAAGACGGACATGCAAATCTTGTACAATCGCGTGTTGCGGCCAGAAGTGGAAATTTCTTCTTTCCAACGCCAACAAGATGAAGCGGCGACGATGGACGGCAGCTTGATGCTGCGCTGGATGCAGCTGGCGCTCACCGGCTGGGCGGGCGGCCAGGAAACCAGCCAGCCCAAGGTCACCACCCATGCGCATGCGCGTAGTTGGAAGTTGCAGCGCCAGGTAACACTCCTTTACAAAGATTATCTGGACGGCGCGCTATTACACAAAAGCGACATCAAGACCACCAAGCAATTGCTAGGCAACCTTATGCTAGGCAACATCCTGCGCCACAAACTCGGCTACACTCGCAAGGATATGCGACGGCTGGAAAAGCTCGATCTTTCCCGCAACAGAGCGATCTTCGGCGGCCCGTACCTGTGGTTCAACCTGATCACCCAGAGTGTTCTCCACAACACCGCGCAACTGATCGTCGAGTACAACAAGCACGCCATCCCGGAAGTTATGATCCCGCTGCAGCCCAAAGAATTGGTGGATGCCTATCGGCAGTGGCTCGACAAAAGGCTTAGCCACAAAGCCGATACTGTGGCTGAAGCGTCACCGCAGGTCGGGCGTAAGCTGCGCAAAAATGCCGTACCGCTCTACAGCACCACGCAGTTTACCGCGTTGCACTTCCTGTCGGCGCAGAAAGCACAGGACGAAGCCATCTGCCTCAACTTCGAAGAACCACTCTACCGCGCCTTTGTCCAGGATCGCAAGCACATGATCCGCGAAATCTTCGGCAGTTATCCGTTGCACGATCTGCCACGCACGCAGCGCACGCTCAACTTGTTCTATGTGTATCAGGAATACGTGGCGGCAGGCCGCATCTTCCTGTTGCCGTTGCACCTCATCGGTTGGAGCTGGAAGCTCTGCAGATTTATAGTGAAATGGGTGTGGCAGAAGATCGGCGAGATACTGCACCCCATGGAAAACAGGCAGCCTTTGCAGCCGAGTAACGATTTCCAGGTGATCGTGCGCAAAATCAACCGCATGCGCAAGCCTGTGTTCATCGAGTGTATGAAGATTCGCGCCCGGTTCGATTTCGAGTACCTCGGTTTGCACCTACCGGGTACACCGGGACTTGCCCTGGGCAGTTTTGCTTTGCCCGGCAGTCAAAGCAGGCCGGCATGTGGCAATTACGATTATCCTTATCAGCACGACCTCCATTTCATCCAGGCACTCGATGATGAATGGGAATATTTCCACGACCTGCGCCATAAACACCATCAGCAATTGCAAATATTCCACGATTTCCTGCACCACCGCTGCTGGGATGGCGATCGTTTTGCCGAGTATTTGGAAGAAATCTCGCACGAACTCGTGATCCGCAAAAATGAGATCGTGCGTGCATTGGCCATTGCCTTCACCATTGACTATCGTTGCCTCTCTTCTTTGGTGAGAAGCCAGGAAATCGTACGCCAGATGTTCGATGAAGCGGTGTCACGCCATGGCCGTGTACAAGGGTATGCCTGGTACAAGCCACTCTGGGCACGTTGTAAACGCCTATTTTCCAGCATGTTCTTCCTGCGCCGTAATTGGGAGAAAAAGACGTTGGAAAAACTGTGGCAGACAATGGGCTACAGTCGTCAATACGGCGCACATGAACTCGCATGGTGCTGGAAAGGCTACCTGACCAGACGCCGTACCCTCTACCAAGAGTTTTCCTTCATTCACACTGAGGGTGATGCCGAGGTTGTGGAAGAAATCGTGCAAAACATCATTCGCAACCCGAGTCCATGGAAAGAGGAACTCGTCGCCATCCGTACCATCCAGACATTGTCCGTGCTCGATGTGCAGAATTATCGCCAGCATGTGGCAGAGTTGGGTGAATACCAACAAAAAGGCAAGGCATGATGGCAGCTGAACAAAAAGAGGTATTTTCTTTTTGTTCAGTCGCCTGAATTTTGTTGCAGTGCATGACCAAGATTGGTATATTAAAAAGAAACTTTCTTTCATTTTGACATGGAAAGGCAGGCAGACTATGCAACAGATAGATATCAAACAAGCTCTTACACAATTCGGCGGATACATAGCGACAGGCGTTTCGGTGGTAATTGTGGTCGTTGCACTGTTGCTGGGTGGCAGTACCACAGTGGCGAAAAAAAAGCTGAAAGAAACAGAGCTGCTTAAGACCAGGCTACAAGCTGCTCTGCAAAACAGTAGTCCGCAAGAGCAGAAAATGAAAGATTATACCGGCATGCTGCAAAACAACTGGCAGCAGAATGTGCAGCTCGAAAAAATGTCTGGAGCGGAATCTTTTTATGCACGTGGCGAGTTTAAGTACGATCATCCGGTCCCGCCGGCACAACAGTGGATCAATGCTCCGGAAAATCTGGCGGTGGAAGTGGGCATGGAAAAAATCAATGTCAAATGGGATGCACCGCCCGATCTTGAAGGTAAGAAAATGGCTACTTTCGGCGGCTATTTTCTGTACAGACGATGGAGTGACCGCGGCAAGAAAGAAAGCAAAATTTTCGACATGCGCGAGAACACCTCGTTTGAAGATGCCAAAGCGGAATCCAAGGTGGAATATTTCTACAAAGTGTGCGCCTACACCGAAAACAAAGAAGCCAAAGGCGGCGATAAGATGGACTATATGGGCCAGGAGGTCATTGTAAGCGAGCAGACAAAAGAAAGCTGGGAAGGCCGTAAAGTGACGACGCAGGAATGGCTGCGGGACCTCGTGGTCAGCCGTTGCACCGCCGAACAAAAAGGTACCATCTTACCTAGCTACAAGCTGGAATTGTCCGGTGTTGCAGGTGATACTGCCCTGCTCAAACTATCTAAATGGGAAAAAGGAAGTTGGCGTTTTGCCCCCTGCCAGGCCAAAAAAGGCGACAAGATCAAAGCCAGCGGCCACAATAAAGAAATCGGCAGGTTTGACTGGGACCCAGGCTGGACCGTTACCAGTGTCAATCCGCGCCAAGAAGTCATGCGCCCCAGACCCGTGAAAAAGATGGTACTGAAAGATGGCGAGATTGTAAAAGGCCCTGATGGAAACATTCTGTACAAATGGGTTGAAGAACCTTTCAAAGATTTTATCGCCGCCATCGAGTACACCGATGAAAAAGGCAACACAATTTCTTTAACCAAAAATGAAGATGACAAGAGCGGCAAGGACAAAAAACAGCCATAGTCGCTCCTAGCGTGGCTTCGGTAGGCTGGATGTGTAACCCTAGTGGAAGGAGAGGAGAATGGTGCAAACCAATATCGTTGAGCGGGAAGTGGTGTTGAGAATCCTCTATTACGGTCTCCCCAATGCCGGCAAGCGCAGCAATCTGCGCGCAATCGTGCAAAAGACACCACCTATGCGACGTGGTGACATCAAAGAGGAGCGCGCGTCAGAGACAATCTGCTCAATCCAGTATACGGCGCCGGAATCTTTACAGATCGCCAACATGAGAGTGAAATGCCAGATCTATACGATTTCCTGCGAGGTCAGCGATAAAAACACGTTGCAGGAATATTTCCAGGGTGTTGACGGTATTGTCTTTGTCACCGATTCGCGTGCGGACAAAGAGCGCGACAATGCACGCGCCCTTGACCAACTGGAAAAACATCTGAAAATCAATGGTTACAACAGCTACGAAATTCCTTTGGTGTTCCAGTGGAACAAACAGGACCTCAAGGATGTCAAAAGCGTGGCCGAGTGGAATAGCGTGCTGAATGAACGCAACGTACCAGCCATCAAAGCATCGGCAGAGAGCGGAGAAGGGGTGATAGAGACACTGAGTGCCCTCCTCGACGAAGTCCGCAACAAAGTGGAAGAACAGCTCAAAGTACCCTCCAAACGTTTGCCGAAAAAGAAATTGGGTATCGGCTTGGGCAAAAAAGAGGAAAAGCCGGAAGAAAACGTTGAGGAAACGGTACGCCGGAATGAAGTGGAACCGCCGGCCGAAAAACCGTTTGAGGAAGGCAAAACCAAAATCAAATTCAATTTGCCCAAATTGCGTCCCCGTAGCGAAAATAAGGGCAGCCAGGAGGGAACCATCGCTGCTTCTTCCGGCACAACGGCCATAAAAAGCAGTAAGCCAGAGATGGGCACACCACCCGCCTTCGAGGAAGAGGAAGATATTCTCGTTTCGGCAAAAAAATCACAAACCGAAGAGCCTCTCAAACGTGAGGAGATGAAAAAAGCCGAAGAGCCTCCCAAACGCGAGGAGATGAAAAAAACCGAAGAGCCTCCCAAACGCGAGGAGATGAAAAAAACCGAAGAGCCTCTCAAAGGTACAACACGTACGGAAGAGCCTGTGCGCGACACTAGGCCTGACACGGGCCACCGTGAAGAATCGCCCAAAGAGGAAATTCGCAACAAGCAGGAAGAAACGGTGGCAGATGACGAAAACAGAGCGGCAGAAGCGGTAGCCGCTAATTTCAGCAAAAAAATGAAGCCAGCGAAGAAGCTTTTTCCCAAAAAAAATATGGACGAAGCCTTGCAGATTCTTGAGGAAGGTAATACGCTGGAAAATGCCTATCTCGACATTCTGGATCTCAGCAACCGTACTTTCAGCAAACGTATCCACATCGTCAAATGCCAGATTGGCAAACTCTTGGCAGACGGTGGTGATTTCAAAGCGGCGGTGATCATCGAAAATTCCGTGGTACTCGATTCGTTCACCTTGTGCGGCGAAAGCCCCAGTCTGTTTCGTGATGTGTTCCATCTCAAGAATGTGGAAATCGGCGGCAGTATCAACTGGGAACGCTGTCTCTTCTGTAAAGATGTCACCATCAGTGATTGCATCATAGATACTGTGGTGAAGATGCCTGGCATTGTCTGCGATCAGGGGTTTTCCATTCTCAACAGCAAGGTAGCCAGTCTGTCCGCCCAAAAAAGCCAGATACGTGGAGCGTTCCTGATTTCCGGTTCCACCATGGACAATATTGCCGCCTGGCATAAAACTTCGTTTTACGGGCCGTTCCTGGCGTCGAGTACCAATTTTCAGCGCGCCCATTTCATTGATTGCTTCTTCAAGGAGAAAGTGGAGTTTGCCCGCTGCATTTTCGAGAAGGGCGGTAATTTCGGCAAGATCGCCTGTGAGAAAGGCATCTCCTTTGAAGGCTGTGTGTTCAACGGTGTAGCAAACCTGGCCGAAGCCTCTCTCAAAAGCGAAAATTATTTCCGGCGCACGGAGTTTGTGGGTGACACCACTTGCAACCGCCTGCTCGTCAGCGGTTCTCTTATTTTGGAAAAAGTCACCTTCTCGTCGCTCGCCGATTTTTCAGGCGCCAATCTGGCGCGTAGCGAATTTTTACAGACGACCTTCCATGCCGATGCCAATTTCCAGGAAGCGATTTTCACCGAAACCACTTCGCTGCAGGAGTGCGTGTTCAACCAAAGAGCCTTTTTCTGTCGTGCAATATTCTTGCAAAAATTGGATTTCCGCGGTTGCCAGTTCAACCGCGCCGTGTCGTTTGCCAATGCCATCGGCGATTACATTGTACTGGAGCGCAAGCAAATCGAGAATAAACTGGTGGCCGAACAACAGAAAGATTACCCTATCATTGAGCAGGAGTACCACACCCTCAGGCAAATCTTTGAACGGCAGAAGAATTACGAAGACCGCGATTGGGCACACAGCCGAAGCAAACGGGCAGCACGCCAAAAAATTCCGTTTTCGCTACTGCACCCGCTACGCTCGCTACAGAAGGCGGCCAACTGGTTTTTCTGGGACCTCGGTTGTGGCTACGGCACTAAACCCGGCAACATCATCTGGCTGTCGCTTGCTATTATTCTCCTGTGTGCCGGACTGTATGGCGGACTATGGGCACGCGATCTGGCTCTGCCGCAGGATGCGATCAACAAATGGCCCGCTGCCGTCTGGCACAGTGTTGTATGTTTCATCCCCGGAGGTATTTTCTTCATCAACGACGATTTTGTTTCTGCCGGCATTGACATTCTGCAACCTCTTACCTGGCGAGATACCATCGTCAGCCTGCTGCAGTTTGCCCCCAAACTGACGATGTTGTGCGAAAACTTGTTGGGGTTATTGTTGATTTTCCTGTTCATGTTAGCCTTGATCCGCAAGCTGTTGCAAGATTGAAAATCATGCCCAAACGTGTCTTCATCATCGCCGGCGAAGCCTCCGGCGATGTCTACGGTGCCCAACTCATCCGTTCACTGCGCAACATTGACCCTGGTATTGAAGTAGCAGGACTCGGCGGCGATCTTATGGCCGCTACCGGTATAACCTTTCTCTACAACCTGGTACGTGAATTTGCGGTGATGGGACTTTTGCCGGTCATCCTCGGCATTCCCAAGGTGATGCGTTTTCTCGAAATCTGCGTTGATTACATCGATGCGCATCGCCCGGATGTAGTGGTACTCATTGATTACCCCGGTTTCAATCTGTATTTCGCCACCTACACCAAGAAACGCAATATTCCTACCGTTTACTACGTAACGCCGCAAATTTGGGCGTGGGCACCCTGGCGCATCAAAAAAATCAAGCGACTCATGAGCAAGATGCTCGTCATCTTTCCGTTTGAGGTGCCATTTTACGAAAAGGCTGGCATACCGGTCGCCTATGTCGGCCATCCGCTCTTGGACCATATGTCGCTGTTTCAGCCGGATGCCAGTTTTGCCAAGAGACAAAATCTGAACGGGCGCATGCTCACTTTGCTCCCAGGCAGCCGGCGCGCGATCATCCGTGGCAATCTGCCGGTAATGCTGTGGCTTACCCAAGAATTATGCCAGCAAGAAAGCGTACCCGCCGTCTGCCTGGCGCTGGGGTCTGACAAATACCTGTCGCTTGTCGAGGAAATCGTAGAGCAGGGGCGACGGTGTTGGCAACTGCCGGAAATACGCGTTGTGGTACAGGATACCTACAATGCCATCCACCATGCCCACCTTGCCATTGTCACGTCCGGCACGAGTACGCTGGAAACGGCGATACTCGGGCGACCAATGGTAATTATTTATAGAATAAAAGGTTACCATAAATTTCTGGTGGAACTAACCTCATTTCTCAAATGCCAATTTTTCGGGCTGCCCAATATTGTAAGCGGCAGGCAAGTGGTGCCCGAACATCTGGCGGTGAGACCACAGGCCGCGCATATCATGCCGGACCTGCTGTCCCTCTGGCGTGATACGCCTGCACGCCGGACCTGCCTGCAGGATATTGCAGGTATCCGTGAGGCACTCCAGCAACCGGGTGCTTCCGACAAGGCGGCCATGGCCATCTGGCAACTCATTACCGCATCCCCAAAAACATAACTATGCAATGTAATCGAACTTTGCTATCACTTTTTCTTGACCGTGAGCTTTCGTCTACCGCGCCACTGGAACTTCATCTGCAACAGTGCGCAGCCTGTCAGGCATGGCTAAAAGACATGGCCACGCTGGAGCAACGAATCTATGCCCATGAACAGGAGCAGCATAATTTTGTTCTACTGGCAATTTTCGACGTGGCACGCCAGCGTCGTCAGGCAGAAGAGCTAGGTTGGGGGGGCTTGTGGCTAGGGTTTGCTGACGACGGACGATTTGCCAGTCTGCCGGCGCACACCTCGCAGGCGTTGCACTTCTATCTGCAAGCTTTCTGGTATGGGCAGACCGGTATCTATGTGGAAAACCTTGCGTTTCCGTGCAGCGTAGTGCTCCATCGCGGCCGGCGCTACCTGCCATTACCCGTCTATCGGAGCAAAAGGCTGATCGAGAGTGACAGCATCATCGTGCAGGATAGTGGAAACCCGTTGCTCAAGCTCACCTGGCAACTGCCCGCCAGTTTCAAAGAGGGTTCCATCACCCGCAAATACAAGAGCTTGTCGCTCGTGAGCGGCAGTTTTATCGCCCGTTTTTTTCAAAAAACACATACGGAAGCCGACATGTGGCGGCAGTGGAAAATGGTCAAACACAGCTTGAGCGCCAGAGAACTCGGTATTTATCTCATGCACCTCAAAGGCGGCTCTTCTTACAAAAAGATTGCCAGCGCCTTCCATGTCTCTCCGCACCACGTCGCTCACCTCATCGTCACTGTCCGTAGCTCTGCCACAACTGTCGCCAGGGCAGAATAGCCGCTGCGTTGGCAGCGAGAAACTGTTCCCGCCAATGGTAAAAGGCAAGCAGTTGGTCGTCTTCGCGTCCCTGAATGAGCTGGGCAAGGTAGAGTGCTTCGATGCTGGCAAGGCCGATCTCCGGCATTTCATAAACTTTGCTGACACGTGGGTAGGCGGTGACAAAACCGGAGAGCGAACGTTTGGGGAGTCGTTGCAGTAAGGGCAGACTGCTCAAGAGCGAAGCTCGCCGCCACGAACTGTCAACGATGACAAGTGGCGACCAGGCATCTTGTGTGCCCAGGGGAGTACCGTCAACATGCAGCAGGAGATAGTCTGGGCTGAAAGTCTCTTGCGCCTGTTGTGCGTGCAGGTGGGATTCGAAAAAAAGCAAATCGCTACGCTGCCGCAAAGGATAGATGGAACACTTGCGGCGTGATTCGCGGTCGAGAATGACAATATCGGGTTTGCGCGGCCTCTCCATGCATTTACCTTGGGCCTTATGCTTTATACGAATGAGCTGCCGTTATGAAAACTGCTGATATTGAGAACCCCGGCAATCGCTTTTCGCAGGGCAGCGGCCTGTTGTTGGTTGGCAGCGGCTATCACCAATTCTTTCAAATGGTGTAATTCGCCGGCCATGAGAAATAACGTGTCGTGCAAAATATGGACGAAGACAGAAGGCGGCAAAACATTGTATTCATTTCCCAACGGATCCATGACAATGGTCTTGCTTTGCCTGTTTTCACATTGGCGCAGGCTTTCCGCCATCGCTGCCCGCACGGTCTTTTCGTCGGTAATCGGTTTGGTCTCGAACTGGTATATAACCGCTTCCACCAGATAAGGGGCTTTGCACCAGGCCGGCGAAGAAACAAGAATTTCACCCTGGTGATGCGGCTGAAAATTTTCCAGCATATGTAATGTTTTTTCGTATTCTTGTGCCACATCCTGGGTGTCGTCCATCCCAGCTAGCAATTCGTCTACCGGTCCTATCACATGGTTGGTGTCTTGCGCCATGATCGCGGCTTCTGCGGCTATGCAATACACAGGTGACTTGACCACCTTGAGTTGAAGGTCTTGCACGACGACAGCAACTTCAAATTTTTCGGCCAACATTTTAAAAAAATGGTGGAGCAACAATTTGGCCGGATACTGGAAATTGCCAAGCTGGTAGTAGCAGGCATGTTCCAGACGTGACAAAAAATCACCTTCCGCAAAATAAAATTCAGGCGCCGCGACTATTTTCTGCAGAAAGTCGGATAAATCTTGGATATCCTCGGGACTATGATTTCTACTCATGTTTGGTTTTCCTGAAGCGATAAACTCCCTGTATTTTGCGCAAATCACCGTTGTCAGCATACAATAAAATTCGTGTGTTTGCAAACTATTTATCCAGAGACCAGAGACTGCCATTGATCCCGCTTACACGGGAAAGCCGGTAAGGCAATCTCTGAGAACCAAGAGATAGAGAACGAGCCATAGCAAGCAAAAACCAGTGCTTACCAACACATAGGTCGGCCACAGGTTTTGTTTGCCCTTCTTCATATCGCTGATTTGCTCGGGTGCAAGTTCTTTGATACCGGCATACAGGAGATAGTCAATTTCCATACCACAAGTCGGGCAGACGAATATTTTCCTGCCAGGTAATGCTGCCCGACATACCGGGCAACGCGGCACACTATCCTCAGCTACCACTGCTTTGCTTGCTGCCGCCGGCTGGGCGGCAGGCTTGTGTTTTTTATGTTTGGCCATTACTTGCCTTTCTTATTCGTTGGCTTTGCTCCACAGTCGTTCGTAGATTAAAGTGGCTTGTTGTTCTTTGTACCCCTGCAGAAATCCCCGGCGGAACATTTCCTGCTCAAAATAAGACAACCGTACTACATACTTCTGCAGAAACAGCACCAGGTCGTTTTCGACGATCTCGCCTTGGCGGAAGCGTTCGCCATAAAGTGTTCCCAGATTTTGAATGGCCCGTTGCCACACTTGCAGCACGAGAGTTCTGCCGCCTTTGCCATAGGCATTGGTAAAACCTTGTTGAAACTCCTGGATTTGTTGCGGCGGTTTTAAAAACAATTCCTGCTCAAAATATTCGCGCATTTCCTCTAACGAAATCTCACCCTGGCGCAGAAATTTGCCCCATTTGTCGCCCAGCTGGTAGAGCGAATTTTTGGCTACCGGCGACGGTACGATCTTGACCTTGGCCCGGCTGGCCAAACCAGTACGTGTTTCGATAGCGGTGATTTCGTAATTGCCAGGCACCGTGCCTGCCTGATAGAAACCTTTTTCAGTGATGTTCCCCCCGGTGGCAAACCAGCGAGCTGTTACCGGCAGAGAACGACCATAGATGTCAAACCCCTGCAGCAGAAATTGCTGTTGCTGCCCCGGCGACAAAGTCAGGCTTTGCGGCGAAACCTGCAAAGTGACAATAGGCTGCTCCGCTTCTATGGTGACCCGTGCCTGTGCCTTGATACCACTCAGTTCGTGGTAAGCCTCCACCGCATAGTTTTGCCCGGCGATAGTGCCGGCGACGAAATTGCCGCTGCCGGATACCTCGCCGCCACTTGCCGACCATTTTACCGCAACATCTTTCATATCGCCGTTTTGCAAGTAGGCGATGGCCTTGAAACTCTTTTGTTCATACGGCTTCATGGTCACCACCGTTGGTACCACGACGAGCCGCACGACCGGCGAACGGATTTCCACTTCCGCTTTTTGCCGCAAGTTACCCGTGGCAGCCGTCACCTGATAGCTGCCTGGCCGGTTGCCTGCACGGTAAATGCCACTTGCCGAGATTTCGCCGCCCAGCGCCGCCCACTGCACATCAACGGACGGAATCACCTTGCCGTTACGGTCATAGCCATAAGCCTGAAACAACTGCTGTTGTCCCGTCTGCAGCGTTATTTTGGGCGGCACGATATGTAGTTCAGTAATTTCATTTTCCGCCTTTTTTACTGCCACATAGGCATTTGTCGAAACTGCATTGTAACGGAAGGTAATTTGGTATTCCCCTTCCTGTTCGGGAGCGACATAGGTGAAATCGCGGAAAATGCCGCCGGTCGTGGTGCATTCCATTTCCCACGGCCAAAGCCACAGCGGCGAACCGTTTTTCAGCACCGTGACCTTGAAGCGCATCTTTTGCATCGGTGTCAGTTGCACTCGCAAAGGTTCGACCAAAATTTGGATTACCGCATCATTTGCCTTGGCCTGGGCGCGAATGACGATGGTAATTTCTTCACTGATACCCGCTTCGCTGTCGCTTACTTTGAGCGTGTAGGTGCCCGGCTTGTCGCCGGCAGTGAAAGTGCCGTCCTCACTCAATTTTCCACCTTCTACTTGCCATGTCAGTTTGCGTGTCAGAGAATTGCCTTTGGCATCGAGGGCCGTGGCCTTAAGACGCAGCGAAGCACCACACAACAATTCGAAAGGTTTTTTGTCAACGGCGATGCTACGCGCGGTGTCTTTCACCGGCACGACTTCTTTGATTTCCGGCGTTTTGGTGGAAGTGACTTCACTTGGCTTCGGCGTCACATCGTCCGTACTGTCCGGCTTTGGTTTATCGTTTGTGCTGTTCTCTCGCGCCTGGACTTCCACGGAGACGACGGCACTCGCTTGCGGATGGCGTACCGTAATCTGGTAAACACCGGGTTTCACCGGGGCGGTGTAGACCATGTCATCGAAAGTGCCGGCAGATGTGACAAAGGTAAATTCCCATGGCCAGGTCCACACCTCTTTTTCATCACGGTAGACAGCCACTTCATATTTGATCTTTTGGCCGGGAAATGCCAAAATCTGGGCCGGTGCTACTTTGAGACGATAGCCGCTTGTTGCAGCGATGGTCACTTCGGCGCTCGCCTTGATGTCGCTGTCAGGTACGGCGGCCGACAGCGAAAATTTGCCGGCTTCCTGACCGGCAATGAACACACCCTCCTGGGTGATGTTGCCGCCGCTTGCCTGCCAGCTCACTTCCACCACCATCGGCTTGCCATATTGGTCATATGCTTGCGCACGAAAATTGTTTTTTTCGCCTTTTTGCAACTGCGCCGTGGCCGGTACGATGTCGAGTCTGGACAAACGTGACGGCGGCATGGCGATTTCCACCTCCAGGCCGGCCTGCAGCTCTCCGTAACTGGCAAGTATGGCAAACTTCCCTGGTTCCTGGCCGGCAATGAAAGTGCCGGGTGGCGTTACCACGCCACCAGTGGCCTGCCACTTGGCTTCGACCGGCATAGGTTTGTCATACTGGTCGTACCCCTCCAGCAGCAAGGGCAACTTTTCGCCGATGAGCAACTTGTTCCGTTCGGCCTTAAGCGCAAGGCGACTGAGTACGGACGCGGCCTGCACCACTTCGATTTCGGCGCGTGCTTCGATGTCGCCGACGCTGGCGCTAATCGTAAATTTGCCGGTCTCGCGGCCGGCGACAAACATCCCGTCGCGCAGGCTACCGCCCGCTACCTGCCACTTGACTTCGGCCGCCATAGGTTTGCCGTACTGATCGTAAGAATCTAGCTGCAAAGGCTGCGACCCACCCGCCTGCACCTTGACGCTTGCGGGTGTGATGGCGAGTTTGGCGAGCACGGCTGCTGCCTTGCGTACCTCTACAGTGCCTTTGGCCTGGAGCTTGCCGGCGATGGCCATGATCTCGAATTTGCCGATTTCCTGGCCGGCCACAAAATTGCCCTCCTGGTCAATCTTGCCGCCTTTGGCGCCCCATGCCGGACGGAAGTTGAGAATCTTGTCGTCCTTGGCATATACCTTAGCCTCGAAAGAAAATTTGTCGCCAGGCTGCACCGCCACGTTGTCCGGCGAAATAGTGAGACGGGCAGGCTCTTCTGCCGCTTTTACGTTGACGACTGCCAGCCCTACCAGCTTTTGATAACGCACGAACACGAGATAGGTTCCGGGCTGTTCGGGTGCCGTATAGACATTACCGGAAAACGTTCCCCGGCTGGCGGAAAAGGTAAAGTCCCATGGCAACACCGACTCCACCTTGCCATCCTTGACCAGAGCCACCATGAAGGCGACCTTGGCTTGTGGTTGCACCATGGCCTCAGGCGGCTTGATGGCAATCACCTCTTTGTCCTGGGCTGCCAGTTCCGCGGCCAGGAACAGCAGTATGGCCCATAGTGCGACGCTCCATTTCATAAAGAGTACCTTTGCTACAACGTTTTCCTGAAACAAAAAGAATTCTCATCGGTTCGGTTCTATATAATTTTTATCTAAATCGTGCCAAAAGTCAAATAAATTAGACGTAAACCTTGTTATTTTAATGGCAGAGGTGCCGGCAGTAAATTCAGCACATAAGACATGACCAGCGGCACGATGGCGAGTGCCAGCAGCGTACTCACGGTGACAGCCACCGCCGCTTTTTCCGGATAGGCGTGGAAACGCGAAGCAAACGCCACGGTGTTGGCCGCAAGCGGCACCAGCATCTGGATGAGGAATACTTTTTGCACAAACGGCTCCCACAGGTGGAAAAAAAAGTGGTCGCAGTAGATAAAGAGGAGGCCAAAGAGCGGCCAGACAAGAAATTTATTGACAAAAGAAAACGCCATGAACTTATAATCTATCTCTTCCCATTTTACCTGTGCCAACCCCATGCCGATGATCATCATGCCTAGCGGCGAGTAAGCACCTTTGAGAATTTGCAGGGTGTTTTGCAGCGGCTGGTACAACTGCACCTGGCAGAGATTGAGGAGAATACCGACGACAAAGGCATAGAGACCGGGCAGCACAAGCAGCTTGCGCAAAGCCTCTTTGCCACTGTATTCGGCTTGCGCCGCCACGTAGTACCCAAGGCTGTTTTCATAGAGCGTGGAGCCAAGGCTGAACATCACCGCAACGGGGAGCGCATCGGGGCCAGCGATGGCCAGGCACACGGGGATGCCGAAGTAGCCAACGTTGGCAGTGCCGCAGGTAAACGCCAGAATCATACGGGTGTTGTCCTGCCACACATACCTGCTCAGAAAATAGCTGCCGAGGCACAGACACGAACCGATGGCGAGAAAACAAAACGGCAGGATCAGGATATTGAACTTGAGTCCAGCCTCTAGCGTACCGATCAGCATGACGGCCGGGGCAATGATGTAGATGGTGAGGTTGGCGATGGATTCTTTGCGCACTTCGTAGTAGCGCGCGGCCAAAAAACCGCAGGCAATGATGAGGTAATAGGGGATAATTTTAACGCACAGAGAAAAGAATAAATCCATAGATCTCTCGATCGTCACAAAAATTTTTACTGCATATTCCCAGAGGGGCAGTGCTTCGGCACCTCTATAAATTCAATGGTTCCGATTTTTTGCCGAAGCTGTCAGGTTATCGTTGGCCATCTCTTCAAAAAAATTCTCCTTATTACTTGGATACGCCCCTATGTAGTTTGTTTGCTATATTTTCAGCATTTCCTGCACTTTGCTGAAAATATCGCTGAGAGGCACTGTCACCTGGATTTGTTCGGCTTTTTTCCAGGTCTCGCGGTCTTCGATCTTGCTCGCCAGCTCGCGTCCTTTGCGCAAATCCTTGATCGTCACTTCCTGGCGTGCCATCTCGTTGCTGCCGATGATGATGGCAAGCGGAATATCCCACTGGTCGGCATACTTGAGCTGTTTCTTGATGTTGCCTTGGCCGAGGAACATTTCGCAGGCAATGCCGGCGCGGCGCAGGTCGTGGGTGATCTTCTGGTAATGAGCCATGAGCGACTTGTCCATTGTGGTGATAAGCACTTGCGAGGTGGCCTTGGGTGTTTTGATGCGTCCCAGGAGACGCATCGCCTCGAGTAGCCGGTCAAGCCCGCAAGAGACGCCAGTGGCCGGCATCTTCTCGCCCAAAAATCTCTCGACGAGGCTGTCGTAGCGGCCGCCACCGAAGATCGAACCGAACTGGCGCGGCTCGCCGTGTTCGTCACGGCAAGGAACCGTGAGTACTGTCTCGAACACAGGGCCGGTGTAATAGCTGAGTCCGCGCACGACGGTAGGATCAACCGTCACCTGCGTACTGTCGTAACCGACTGCGCTCAACAGCTCGCACATCTCACGCAGCTCGGCCACGCCTTCTTGCCCCATGGGCGAAGTAGCGACCAACTCGGCAAGACTACGCAATACTTCTTCGCGGCCTTTGCCGCTTATGCCCAGGTATTTTTCGATGAGAGCGATGGCTTCCGCCGTAAGCCCCGCGCCTCTGGTGAAATCGCCCGATTCGTCGCGTCGTCCTGGGCCGAGCAGTTCGGCCACACCTTTGAAACCAAGACGGTCGAGCTTGTCTACCGCGCGCAATGTGGTGAGCGCCTGCGCGGTGAATTCGCCTTTGTCGTCAACCGGTGGTATGCCGGCGAGTTCGAGCACACCGTTCAGTACCTTGCGGTTGTTGATTTTCACGAGATACTCGCCTTTGGCGAAACCGAGTGCTTGCAAGGCGTCGCAGATGACCATGCAGACCTCGGCGTCGGCCGCCATGCTGGCGCTCCCCACTGTGTCAATATCGAACTGGTAAAACTCGCGGAAACGTCCAAGCCCCGGTTTTTCGTCGCGCCACACCAGACCGAGCTGGTAGCGGCGGAACGGATGCGGCAGATTGGGATACTGCGCTACCAGACGCGACAGGGGGGCTGTCAGATCATAGCGCAAGGCAACCCAACTCTGGTCGCTGTCGCGGAAAGCGAAGATACCTTCCTCTGCTTTGTCGCAATCGGGCAGATATTTACCGATCACATCCACATATTCGAGAGCCGGTGTCTCAATGGGTACAAAACCATACCGTTCGTACACCTTGCGCACCGTCTCTACCATCCAGCGCCGGGCCAAATACTCGGCGCTGAAAATATCACGGAAGCCTTTGAGCAGGCGTGGTTTCACTGTTTCTTGTTTTTTTTCTTCTGTTGCCATAGGTATTCAATCAAAAAAGAAAGTAAACAGACTTGTTCTGTAAAAGTTTTGTGAGATATGGAATTGTCGGAGGGAAAGTGGTACCGTTGATGGGATTTGAACCCATGACATCCAGATCCACAGTCTGGCGCTCTAAACCAGCTGAGCTACAACGGCCAATTTTTTATTATTATAGTTTTTTTGGCTATTTTGTCAAGACAAAAATAATCTCTCATCTACTAATCCAACTGGCACAAGCCGTAAAGGTTATTTTTTTACAGCGACTAAGAGTTTTTGTTTGACAAATAGCCTGTCATTAGTTAAAATAAGGCAAAATTAATAGACTGGGGGGATGGCAGAGTGGTCTATTGCGGCGGTCTTGAAAACCGTTGTCCCTAAACAGGACCGTGGGTTCGAATCCTACTCCCCCCGTGTCCATGGAGAGGTGGCTGAGCGGCCGATAGCGGCAGCTTGCTAAGCTGTTGAAGGGGTATCCCCCCTTCCGCGGGTTCGAATCCCGCCCTCTCCGCCAGATTTGTGACTTTGCACTTCCGAACTTTAGTTCGCTATATTATTGACAATCGGGAGAGGTGGCTGAGTGGCCGATAGCGGCAGCTTGCTAAGCTGTTGAAGGGGTATCCCCCCTTCCGCGGGTTCGAATCCCGCCCTCTCCGAAATTGGTGTTCATCCTGGCAATTTTCCTTCCATTTAACTGGGTAAAATATAATGTCCCCTGAACCTTATTATAATTCCATCGCCTTTATTTCCGACATCCATGCCAACATAGAAGCATTGGAAGCCGTTTTGGCCGACATTGAAAAACAGAAGGTAAGTGCTATTTATTGCCTGGGCGATCTGGTCGGTTACGGCCCCGATCCACAAACATGCCTGCAAAAAATTCGCATGCTGCAAAGCGCCGGAAAAATCGTGCGTATGGTACCGGGCAACCATGATGTCGGCATTGTCAAAAAAAATCTCACCATTTTCAATTCCGTGGCACGGCAAGCCAATGAATGGACGATCAAGGCATTGCAGGATACCCCACAGTGGGTGATATTGCAGGAGTTGGCGAATGAGAAGCCAGTGCAGGAAGTAGGCCGCTTCATCCTGGTACACAGCACACTCAACCCTGAGCCGGAAAAGTGGGAATACCTCAAAATCAAGAATGCCGCGCAAAACTTTGTCGAACGCAAGATCGTGTTCGTCGGCCATTCACATATCCCTACCCTCTATTCCAAATATACCGCCGGTAAGGACTGGAACCCGATCAATTTGTTCGGCAACGAAGGCCATTACATAATGCCTCCCATCAAACCGGAGGCACTGGCACCAGGGGAAGCCAGCACCCAATATCGCGCCAAACTGAGTTCTTTTCCCAGCATGATCGCTAACGTCGGTTCGGTCGGCCAACCACGTGATTACAACCCCTGTGCCCGCTATCTATTGCATATCACGGTAGACTACAACGACTACCTTGAATACCGCCAGGCGGCATATGATGTACAAAAGACCGTGGAAAAACTGAAAAACCGCGGTCTTGATTGTGACAAGGAACTTGCCATCCGCCTCGCCACCGGCGGCCGTTCGACTTTCAGTGACGGCGCCAAACCACCCGCCTGGTTCCCATTCTGACCAAAAGGATATGGAGCTATTTCGCGGCGTTTACGGGAAAGAAACGCAACAGCCTATCCAGACCAGAGGTAACAAAGTAGCTGCCGCTGGGGTGAAAGGCTGCTGCCGTCATTGCATATTCGCCATGATTAGCATAAGTTTTACATACTTTCTTATTATGAACCGAGATGAGGTGCGCCCTGCCACGTAAGCCACCTTCTGCAACAGCGAGAAATTTTCCCGAAGGAGAAAATGCCAATCCGAAGATTGGGGCTTGGGTATCTATTTTTGTAATTAGTGCACCGTTACTTGACCGAAACATCTCTACAGAATCACTGCCAACCGCAATGGTTGAGCCGTCAGGCGAGAAGACGACAGTTGAACAGAGATGTCCACTTGCTTCTTGTGCCCAAATCTGCTTTGCGTCAGAAATATTCCAGAGCGAAACCTTACCATCGTTTCCCGCAGCAGCCAGCATCGTTGCATCGGGAGAAAAAGCCAGAGCAATGACACCCTCTCTGTGAGCCTTCCATACTTTTTGTGATATGCCACTACTGGCTTGCCAAAGGTGGATTTGTCCTCCATAACGCTCTCCTGCAGCAATTAGATCACCACGAAGAGAAAATGCAAGGGAACGCGCGACATCCGTCGTAAAAATACCTTGGAGAGTGCGAATCGCTTCACCTCCGCTGGTAGTAAACAGTCGCACATGGCCACTGCTGTAATTTACAGCAAAAATATCATCCTTGGGAGAGAAGGCAACCACAACAGTGCTGCCATAATTAGGATAGGCTGGCCCAATCTTTCCCTCTGGAAGATAGTAGAGCTGGACTGTTTCCTCATAAACAGACACCAGAAATTTACCTTCCGCAGATATGGCAAGCCCATGCGAGCTTACTATATCCCCATTTTTGCCTACCATCTCTGGAAGATTTGCTGGAGCAGGCGCGTTGTCTTCTGGCGAAAGTGTAGCACAAGAAAAAATATCGGCTGAGATAATAGCAAACCAACAGAAAAATACAAAAAATTTTCTCATAACACCTTCCTTTCATTGCCATATTCATGACACCAAAAGCAAGCACACAAAAAAAA
>JAGVGO010000102.1 GCA_020057085.1 Planctomycetota bacterium
GGTTTTGCTGAACGAGCAAGCGCCGCCAACGCTGCCAGCCGCGAGGTTGGTGGGATTGGTCGAGTTGTTCAGAAAGCAGGCGAAAAGCAGTCGTGAGAGCAAAGATAACGAGCGTAAACAAAACATGGATGTGGACGGCTGTTTCGGTCTTCTGCGGAGGATGTTTGAGCGACCACTGTTGTTTGGTTGCTTTCATGCAACAGTTTTCAATCAAGCTACGGCCATCATAGTCATCAAAGACAGTCAGTGGGCGGGTGACATCTTCATTGGTCAGAAACACCGTTTTACCGCCAAGGCCATAGTCGCGGTTGTTCTATTTTCTGACAACGACAGCGTTGAGCTGTACATGGACATCCTCGCCAGCCTGTGCCAGGGCATGTGCATCTTGCACCACCGCTTTGACCCTCGCTTATTTTTTTCTCTTCTTTTATACCCCAACACGCTGGCATTTGCAATATCCTGGTCTTATATCGGAATCTCAGATAGCTATGCAGCCACAGCGGGGGCAGATTTCCGGCACATCGCTTTTATGACGCTCGACCTGGAAATCCTCGTTTTTGATATAAAGTAAACGCGAACACGCAAAAAAAAAACAAAATTTTATTTCACAAACGGTGATTTAATGCTAAAATATGGAAAATACGGGTCGACTTCGTGTGCCTATACCATACGAATACCGATACCGAACTGTTTCAAGTGAGGAGTTTTTTACATTATGGCGAATTTGGGAAAGCAAAAAGAGGTCATTAAAAAATACGCTCCCTCGGAGGATGAATTAGAGCGATTGGTTGCCGAAACAATGGGAGAGGTCACGCCCGAAAATATCGGCAAGGTGTACGAAGAGTCGATCAAAGATTTCGAGCCTGAACACATTGTAAAAGGCCGCATCGTGGACGTGGTGGGCGACAATGTAATCATTGATGTAGGCTACAAATCAGAGGGCGAAGTGCCTATTTCTGAGTTTGAGCCGAAACCGCAGGCAGGCGAAAATATCGAAGTGCTACTGGAAACTGTCGAGGACGAATCAGGAGCCGTGGTGCTTTCCAAGAAGAAAGCGGACAGGATTCGCGGCTGGGAACGTCTTATTTCCACCAAAAAAGAAGGCGATGTGGTGGAAGGCAAAGTCATCCGCAAAATCAAGGGCGGTCTCTTGCTGGATGTGGGCGTGCCGGTGTTCTTGCCCGCCTCGCAAATTGACATCCGGCGCACGGGCGACATTGCCGATTACATCAACCAGGAGATGAAGGCACAGATCATCAAGATTGACCAGAGCAGAATGAACATCGTCGTGTCACGGCGCAGACTGATCGAAGAGGAACGCCGCCGCATGAAAGAGAAGCTGCTTGAGGAGCTGCAGGAAGGTCAGGTACGCGACGGTATCGTCAAAAATATCGCCGATTTCGGCGTGTTCGTGGATTTGGGCGGCATAGATGGCCTCCTCCATATCACCGACATGAGCTGGGGTCGCATCAGCCATCCGCAGGAAATGGTCAACATTGACGACCGCATCGAGGTCAAGATTCTCAAGATTGACAAGAAGAAAGAGCGCATCGCTCTCGGCCTCAAGCAGAAAAGCGAAAGCCCGTGGAAAGACATCGAACTCAAATACCCGATCAACTCCCATATCAAAGGTAAAGTGGTAAACGTCATGAACTACGGCGCCTTTGTCAAGCTGGAAGAAGGTGTGGAAGGCCTCGTGCACATTTCCGAGATGTCATGGACCCGCCGCATCAACCATCCTTCGGAAGTGGTCAATATCGGCGATGATGTCGAAGTGGTCGTACTCGACATCAACAAGGAGAAGCAGGAAATTTCCCTCGGCATGAAGCAGATCAAGGCCAATCCGTGGGATCTCGTCAAAGACAAGTATCCGATCGGCACCGTCATCGAAGGCAAGGTGCGCAATCTCACCAACTACGGCGCATTCATTGAAATCGAAGAGGGCATTGACGGGCTGCTCCACATCTCCGACATGAGCTGGACCAAAAAGATCAACCATCCGGGCGAAATGCTCAAAAAAGGCGATCGTGTCAAAGCCAAGGTTCTCGACATTGATGCCGAACGCAAACGCATTGCCCTCGGCATGAAGCAGCTCATTGACGATCCTTGGGAGCGAGATATTCCTGATCGCTACAAAGTGGACGACATTGTCACCGGCAAAGTGACCAAACTTACGGTGTTCGGCGTGTTTGTGGAACTGGAACCCAACCTGGAAGGACTACTCCATATTTCCGAACTGACCGATCGCAAGATCAAGTCCCCGGACGAGGTAGTGTCGGTAGGCGATACCGTGGAAGTGAAAATCCTCAAAGTGGACAAGAAAGAAAGAAAGATCGGCCTCTCGCTCGTGCGTGCCCGTCCAGGTGAAGAGAGCGAAAACCAGACCACTGCTAAAGCCCAAGAAACACCTGGTGCAGTTCAACCACAAGCTGAAAAAACGGCAGACAAGGGTCCTGCTGAAGAAAAAACATAAGACAGAAAGACCCGGCTCTTCGCCACTTTTGGCGAAGAGCCAAAAATTCTCATTTGTCCGCATTGAGAGAAACCACGAAAATGTCGCCGGAACTGATCGCCAGTGCCATCTCCTGGTATTTGGGGTGCATCGTCGCGGTCAGCAAAGGGTAGCCGGCGTAGAATGGTAACGGATAAAGCCGGTCAAGGCGGACAGCCTCTGCCGTGTCATGCGGGTGTGGGTAGACATAGACACCGCCAGTGGTGTGTATCCAGTATATCTCCTTGCCCGCATCATACCAGATGTGCCGGATGTTACTGTAGAACGGCACTCGATGCAGGATTTGTTTGGCCTGCCAGTTGACAATGAAAAAATCGCCGTTTTCCGTGCCGATAGCCAGATGGTCGGGCGCGGAGAAACACGCGGCGAGGGGCGACGACTGGATCGGCAATTTCTGCACCGAGAGCGACTGCATCTCGCCGCCCTTCACCTGCCACACGGCGATGTCGTTCTCGACAGCGTGGGCCACCAGCTTTTCACCGCTGGCGTCAAAGGCTCTGCATGAGCTGATAATACCGGTCTTGGCCTCGCCCGATATCGGCTGCAAAATGTCTCCTTCTATCTGCCATAAACGATAAGCAGTGCTGTTATCCTTACTGTAATGGCTCAACAGAGAGTGGCTGCCCGGCTGCCATATCAGTGCGTTCCACTCTTTGTGTTCTTTAAGCGACAAAGACAACTTGCGTTGCCATTGATCCGCATCATAGACAAAAGCCTTGTATCTGCCGCATAGCAGCAACCGGCTACCGTCTAGTGTAAATTCCAGGTTCATGCAGGCACTGTCGGTATACTGTAGAATGTGTTGCAGCGTATTCTGTTTCATGTCCCAGGCGTAGAGGTTTGGTATGAGGTAGAACACCAGAGAGTGCTGCTGCGGATGGAATGCCATTGCCACATACTTGCCCGCCTGGTTGCGTATGAACGATGTGTTTTGCAGCAACTGGAACCAGTCGTTGCCGTTTTTGCCAAGGTCGCGGTGTCGCCGTACATTGAGGCGGCTGCGGCATAGCGGCAGACGATAATCGTATAGATTGACGCCGCCTCTGGTATGGGCTGCGAGCCACTCATGTTCCGCATGAAACGAGAGTGCAGAAATATCGTTAAGTGAGCCGGATACTGGCGCTTCCCACAAACACTGGTAATTGTGGAGACTCCACAGCAGCAGCCGCCCATCTTCGCCTGCGGAGGCAAACAATTTGCCGTCCGCGCTGACAGCCAGAGCTTTGACGTCGCCACTGTGGGCGCCGATGAGAGTGATCGCTTGTTCGCGTGCAGCCTTGTCAAGTGGCAAGATGGTGATGTCGTTGACATCTGCGAACAGCAAACTTTTATCCTGCGGCCCAAAACACAGGCAGGCAGCGCGTCCCGACAACATCTGTGGTGTCATCTTGTCGCTGCCAATTTTGTTCAACTCGAGCAACAGTATCTCCGCCTCACGCACCATGGCCAACGCCAACCATTTGCCGTCGCCGCTGAAGGCGCAGGTGGCCCTTTTGTTGCTGCCTTGCCAGGTCCATACCGGTTTGAGCTGCGGCATTTGCCACAGCACGACCTGCTGCTGCTTGAAAGCGCACAGCCATCGGTCGTCGGGGCTAAATTGGAGGTTGAAGAGTTCGTCGCTGCCGCCCTTACTTTCCCCATCTTTCTCGGCCAGTCGAGGCATGATCGCCGTGATCACGTTGTCGCTGCCTACTTCCCACAGCCAGATGTTGCCGCTCATGTCACCCAGTCCAACCCATTTACCGCTGGGACTGAAACTGATAGCGTGGCCCTGTACGCTGAACGGAAAAACACGTGCCTCTTCCTTGCGTGCGATGTCCCACACCACGGTGCTGTTGTTGCCGCCCAACATAGCTACATAACGCCACGAAGCTTGCGCCGGCGTCCGCATCACGCTTTGCGCCGTGCTCTTCCACAGGTAGTGCTGGCAGGCGTTCTGGGCGGTAAGGTCGGGGAAGGTGGTGACTTCGCCGGCGCTTCTATGTACATGATGGGCGATAGTGTAATCCCACATGTTCGTTGCCGCCTTGGCGAGGAATGTATTCTCTTTGGCCAACATCGCGGTGAGTGTACGTTGCTCCGTTGTGTAGAACGGTGTGATATCGAGAAGAGCGCAGGCTGCCACGAGAATTTCTGTTGCCTTAGTGCGGTGTTCTTGTGCCTTGAAGTAATTCCGGCGTTCGAGATAAGTCTTGGCCTGCCTCAGCTCCGCTTCGCTCAGGCTCAACTGCGATTCGACGGCTTTGCAACTGGCGTCTGTCCGGCTCGACAGCGCATTTTGCCGCTGCTGTTTTGCCTCGTCGCGCTGCACTTCGGCTTCACGACGCTGATTTTCTTCCGCTATTTTGGCAGCTACGGCCTTATCTTTTTCACGCTCGGATTCTTGACGCAGCGACGCCTGCACCCTGGCCTCGCGTCTCTGTGTTAAGACAAATAAAGTGATAAAGGCAAAAAACAAGAGTATCGCCGCACCGCTCACGAAACTCTCTTTTTTGTGGCGACGTATCCACTTCCATACGATCGTGAAGCCTGTCATCGGCTTTGCTTCGATAGGACGATCATGCTGGAAGGCGGAAAGATCCCTGGCAAAGGCCAGGGCATTTCGATAACGATTGCGTTTTTCCTTGTCCATGGCCTTGAGGCATATGGCCTCCAGCTCACGCGACACATCGGGGTCTACCCGCGAAGGACGCATTGGCTCCTCGAACATAATCTGGTAGACGACATTGGCCCGTGTCTTGCCGCTGAAAGGTATTTTGCCGGTCAACATTTCATAGAGGATAACGCCGAGCGAATACACATCGCTCGACGCGCCCACTTCCGACAAGCGGCCGTCGGCCTGTTCCGGCGACATATAGTCGAGGGTACCGAGCAACTCACCGGTCTGCGACAGCCTGAGAGACTCCTTGCCCACCTTACCCGACTCTTTAGCCAGGCCGAAATCCATCACCTTGACGCTGCCGTCCGTTTGTACCATGATGTTGCTCGGTTTCAAATCGCGGTGGATCACTTTCTGTTCGTGTGCATAGTAGACCGCCTCCGCCACCTGCTGCAGAATCTCTACACCCTGCTTGGCCGACAGGCCTTGTTTGTAAAGTTTGTCAAGGCTGCTGCCGGTGATAAATGCCATAACGATGAACGGGTTTCCTGCATGCTCGCCGAAATCGAAAATTTTTACGATGTGCGGGTGGTCGAGCTTGGCCATGAGGCGTGCCTCTCGCTCAAACCGCTTTTGACCCACCTCGTCGCCCATGTTATGATGGAGTACCTTGATAGCCAGTGTGCGCTTCAATTCCGGATCGTAAGCCTCGTAGACAATGCCCATGCCACCCTGCCCCAGCTTACTCTGGATCTGGTAGCGACCAATTGTTTTTGGTAGCCCAATGTTTTTTCGTAGCGATGGCTGCTCTGTTTTTTTGGCCTTATACTCTATCACTTGTTTAATCTGCTCACAGGTGAGATACTTCTTTTGCAGAGCGATTTGCTGGATCGTCAGCACGCTGCCTTGGGTGGTGCTTTCCTGTCGTATTTGTTCGCATTCTTCGAGCTGCGCCGGCGACAGAAAACCCAAGGAGGTGGCGAGTTGAGCAAATTGTTGATCTTGCATAGCACTTTTCCCCGGATTCTACCCTAAACCTACTATCATTGCAAGCCCAAAAATTTGGGCTTGAATTAAGCCAGACCACCACCAATCAGTACGTTTACCTCAGCAACGGATTGCGGAATGTCGCGCTCTTGCCCAATTCGTACTCGATTTCGAGCAGACGGTTGTATTTAGCAATGCGTTCGCTGCGGCACACCGAGCCGGTCTTGATCTGGCCGCCGCCCATCGCCACCACGAAATCGGAGATGAAGGTGTCCTCGGTTTCGCCGGAACGATGCGAGATAATGAACCGCCAGCCGGCGCGGCGACACATCTGGATGGTTTCGACGGTTTCGGTCAGGGTGCCAATCTGGTTGAGTTTGATGAGCACGGCGTTGGCCGATTTATTGAGAATGCCTGTGTGCACGAACTTGGTGTTGGTGACGAACAGGTCATCGCCGACGATCTGTACCTTGTCGCCCATGAGCGCGGTCATCTTGGCAAAGCCTTGCCAGTCGTTCTCGTCGAGTCCATCCTCAATGGACACGATCGGGTATTTAGCGACCCAGTCTTTGAAGATGGTGATCATCTCGTCCGTGGTCTTGTTGCCGCCTTTGGAACGCTCCAGTTTGTAGCTGCCCTTCTCGAAAAAAGAGCTGGAGGCCGTATCGAGAGCCAGGGCGATCTGTTCGCCCGGTTTGTAGCCGGCCTTCTGGATCGCCGCCACCAATAGCTCGCACGCCTCCTCGTTACTCTTGAGATTGGGGGCAAAGCCGCCTTCGTCGCCGACCGCGGTGCTGTATTTTTTTTCTTTGAGAAGCGACTTCAGGTTGTGGAAAGTTTCTGCCGCATAGCGCAGCGATTCGCGGAAAGTGGGGGCGCCCACCGGCATGATCATGAATTCCTGGAAATCCACGCTGCTGTCGGCATGTTTGCCGCCGTTCACCACGTTGAACATGGGCACTGGCAGGATATTGGCGCCGACCCCGCCGAGGTAAGAATAAAGCGGCATGCCGAGGGCGGTTGCGGCAGCGCGCGCCGCGCCCATGGAAACGCCGAGGATGGCGTTGGCGCCGAGCGTACTCTTCATTGCCGTGCCGTCCATTTCGAGCATGGTGCGGTCAATGCCAACCTGGTCGCACGGGTCCATGCCGACAATTTTCGGGGCAATGATGGTGTTGACATTAGCGACCGCCTTGGTGACGCCTTTGCCCATATGACGGGCTTTATCGCCGTCGCGCAGTTCGAGAGCTTCGTTCTCGCCGGTGGAGGCACCGGAAGGAACCGAGGCGCTGCCGACCACGCCGTTCTCCAGCTCGACGAATACACGCACGGTAGGAGTGCCACGCGAATCGAGAATCTCCATGGCAGAGATTTTTTGAATTTTGTGTTTCATAAAATTTCCTTTGAAAAATAAATAAACCACAACTACTTGAAAAATTCCAGTTTGCCCAGGCCTGCGCCCATCTCGACTTGCAGGATTTTCCAGGCACGGATGTTGAGGGTGTCCATCCAGGCCAAGAGCGCCACGGTGTTGCTCCACATCTCAGCGCCGTATGGTTTGGTGGAAGGATACTTTGTCTCGATCTCTACCGCCGACAGAGTGCGCAGTTCGCTTTCGAGAGTGCGCAGTCGTTCTTCGGCAAGCATATTGTCCTTGAGTTCGAGCAGCTTGCTGAAGCCGAACACCACGCCGCCGATGGCCACGAGTGGCACGTTGCCCTTGCTCTGCCACGCCTTGAGTTCGGATGCTGCCATGAACTCCTGCTGGAAAGCCGCCACGGACTGAGCCAGTTCCGGGCGCTTGTCGGCAAATGTTTTTTGCGCAAAACGACTGCAGTTGACAGCGCCGAAATTGGCAAGATAAAACGCCAGCTTGCCCTCATTTTCGCGCAGCAACTGGCAACTGCCGCCGCCCATGTCGAAACCGATAAAGCCACTGTCCTTGAGTTCAGGCAAGAGGAGTGTCATGGCATGGTAGCCGGCCTCGGCTTCTTCATCGGCAGAGAGTACCTTGAGTTTCCAGCCGCTTGCCTTGGACCAGCCGTCCAGCAACTGATTCACATACTGGGCATCGGCATCGCGAAATGCCGAAGTGGCGCCGCCGCCTTTCAGCACCGCGCCCGCTGCACGCGCTTCGGTTGCATACTGGAGCAGCGTGGCAAGCCCTTGTTTTTCGATGTCCGACGGAAACTTTTTGTCCGCCATCATGTTCTTCTTGAACAGGATGGCTGTGCGTTTACTCTCGATCAGAGCCGGTTTGTCCTTTTGGTATGTGACGAGGATGAGCTTTGTATTGCCTGAGCCAAGGTCTACATACGCTTCCTTGGCGGGTGTGAGCTGTGCTCTGCCGCAACTGACGTTCAGCAGCAACAAGATGTACACGAACAACAACATGTGCCTGGGCATTTTTTTCTCCGATCTTGTAGTTTTTACTCGTAAATTTTACCGTTCACCTTGATCTGTTTTACGTACATCACCTCGCTGGCGTCTTTGTGCTAACACATTTTGCCAGTAATCGTTTTTTGCGGAAAAAACGATGCGGCGCTCTTGCTCTCCCTGCCAGTCGAAATGAATGGCAAGACCGGCGGCCGGCATAGCGCCGGCCACCCGATCGGCCCATTCGACGACAAGCACGCCGTCGCCGGCGAAGTAACGTTCGAGCCCCAAATCTTCCAGCTCTTCGATCCGATTCAGACGATAGAAATCCATGTGATAGAGGGGAAGTCTGCCCTGGGTATGCTCAAAGATAATGGTGAACGAGGGACTCAACACCCGCTCTGCATCAATGCCTAAACCGCCGGCCAGGCCTTTGGTGAACAAAGTCTTGCCGCTGCCGAGTTCGCCGGTCAACAATAAAACATCGCCTTGCTGGCAATGTTCGCCGATCCATTTGCCCAGTTCGAACGTCTGGGCCGGACTCTGTGAAATTAGTTGCATGTCACTACCGATTTTTCTGCTTTTACTTTTTCTTTCTTCCCTGGCTGGCGTGACCTGTTTTACGTAGTGGTATGTACAAATCGTTGTTCTGGTCGGCCACCTTGATATCACCGCCGCCTACTTGCGGAGTCTTGTTGAACTTGGGCGGGCTCTTCTGGGCGGACGGCGAATTTGGTTTGGGAAAACCCGGGTGTACCGGACCACTGAGTCCTTTGGGCCGTCTGCCCGCAGCCGTTGGCTTGCAGACCGGCGAACCATCGGGAAAAGATTTACCTCCCACATGCTTGGCGTCCGGGGAATGCGGGCCGAAAACCTTGCGTTTATCTGGTTGTTCTGGTGACATGATTTTCTCCTTATTTTTCGTTGATGCGCACCTGCCATTCATCTTCGCTCTGTTGCTTCGGATAAATCTTGGTGATGATTTTGAGCATATCCATCGTGGTGACGATGCCGACCACCTTTTTGTTTTTTGTGACGATCAGGCGGTGTACACGGCCGGCCAGCATCGTTTCGGCCATCTGTACGATCGAAGTTTCTTCGGTGACACTTATTACCACAGGAGTCATGATGTCCTGCACCTGCATACCGTCTTCGTTTTCGTAATGAAACCCGTCCCACTCATCCTCGTTCCATTCATTACCCCAAGCGTAAGAGTAAAAATCGGTTTTTGGGCTCTTGCTATCTTTGGCGTTTATTTGTACCGAACTTTGTACAATATCGCTTAACGACACGACGCCGATCAGATTGCCTTCCTTATCTACGACCGGCACTCCGGAAATCATTTTCTTGGTAAGCAAGGTGGCCAGTCTGGAAACCAGCATATCTTCGGGTATCGTGACAATCTCCGTAGTCATGATGTCTTTGGCTGTCAGTTTTTGCATGCAAGTTCCTTATGAGTCGGATAAATCTTTTGTTTTTCTTGAGTTTAGCATGGTATAGATAGGTACGCAAGCAAAAAATAGATGTGGACAAGAGACACTCGGTAACATAAAATAAAGGCAAGAAAACAAAAAAGTCCACTGTCGAAGAAAGGAGCGAAAAGACGATTATGCCTGTAAGAGAATTGAAGTCACAAGTGTATTCGATAGGAAGTATAGACTGGGACAGAAGGTTGTTCGACGAGCTGATTCCTCTGCCCGGAGGCACCAGTTACAACGCTTATCTGGTAAAAGGCAGCGACAAGACAGCATTGATTGATACGGTGGATCCGAGCAAAAAAGAGGAACTGTTCGATCATCTCATCGCATTACAGGTGAAACACATTGATTATATCATCACCAACCATGCCGAACAGGACCATTCCGGCACTATCCCTCATGTGCTGGAAGCCTTCCCCATGGCCAGGGTGGTGACGCACCAGAAAGCCAAAGAATTCGTCAAAGATTTGCTCATGGTGCCGGAAGAAAAATTTGTCACCATCAAAGACCGCGAGACGCTGCCGCTTGGCAACCGGACGCTGGAATTCATCCTGGCGCCGTGGGTACACTGGCCGGAAACCATGCTCACCTTTCTGCGCGAGGACAAAATATTGTTTCCTTGCGATCTGTTCGGTTCCCACCTGGCGACGAGCGACACGTTTGCAGTGGATGAGGCCAGGTGTTATGAAGCAGCTAAACGCTATTACGCGGAAATCATGATGCCGTTCCGCGAAAAGATCAAAGGCTACATCCAGAAAGTGAAAGAACTGGGAGTAGAGATGATTGCACCCAGCCATGGCCCGGTCTACCATAAGCCGCGTTTCATCTTGAATGCCTATGAAGATTGGGTAGGAGACGGCGTCAAGAATGAAGTGGTGATTCCTTACGTTTCCATGCACGGCAGCACCGAAAAAATGGTCAACTATTTTCTCGAAAGCCTGATGATACGCAATGTGGCGGTAAAGCCTTTCAACCTCAGCAAGACCGATGTGGGGGAACTGGCCATGTCGCTCGTGGATGCCGCCACGCTGGTGGTTGCCACGCCGACCGTCCTGGTCGGGCCGCACCCGCTTGTCATGTATGCCGCTTATCTGGCCAATTTGCTGCGGCCAAAAACCAGGTTCGTCTCAATCATCTGCTCCTACGGCTGGGCCGGTAAAGTGGTGGAACAGCTTGCCGCGACCATTCCCAATCTCAAAGCGGAAATCATCGAACCGGTGATTGTCAAGGGGTATCCCAAAGAAAACAATTGGCAGCTCTTGGATCAATTGGCCGACAAGATTGTCGCCAGGCACAAAGACATCGGCGCGAAGTAAAAATTCGCTCAACAAGAAAGGAACAAAGGTATATGAAAATTGTCGGTTGGTTAGTCTTCTGGCTGGTTCTCGTAGGTTTCGGCGTGCCTTTGGAACTGGTCAGCGAACGCTCCTTTTTGGCTGTGGTGATCTGGGGTGGATTTTTGCTGGCCGCCCTGGAAATAGCCCGTAGGCAAGAAATTTTGCACAAAATACACATCGTTCTATGGTGGGTGATGTGGTTCGCCTGGTCGCTCTTGGGATACGCATTCGAAGCGTACGGGCATGAATCTTACCGCGAGACCACGCCGATCGGCGTATTTTTCCTGGGTGCCATCTTGCTTACCTGTTTCTATCTTTCCCAGAAACGGCCCCAAAAGGCTGCTTCTGGCTCGCTGTCGTCCAAGCTGTCTTCGCCCATATCCACACCCGTTTCCGTGCAAGAACACATCGCCAGGCTGCAAAAAGCGGTGTCTCTGTTAAACAAGGACAATGAAAGCCAGAAACAGGCGATTCAGGAGATACGTTTGCGGCTGTCAGCCATCGAGAAAAAACGCGGCATCGAAGTGGGGATAGTGGAGTCTGTTGCGGCGTCCGGTGAAATCGCTGGCCTCGACATTGCGGCCAAGGAGGCTGCCGAAGCGGCAACGCCACCCGTGGCCGCTGCTGTTTCCCTGTCCCAACAGGACATCGCCGTCACGCCGCAGGCATTACTGCAAACCTTAAAGGAAGTAAATCAGCGAGAAGAGAGTGCACTGGCGCAGGTTCTCACGCAGTCTGATCAGAATCTGGCTCCCACCAAAAGAGTCGAGACACAGCAAGAGGCGGGTAAGAGTCAAGAAGCGGCCAAGCCGCAAGAACAGATGGCGGAACCGATCGAGATTTCCATCGGGCCTGTACCCGGCGTGTCCTATGTGCTGCCTGCCGAAACCGGCAAAGAGATCGTCCCTGCCAGTGCAGACAAAAGCGCCAAGGGACCGGTCGCTGCCGCGGTCAAGTCCCAAGCGGCACACCCTGTCATTGTCGTAGGCGCAAAAAAACAGGCGCTACGCAGCAAACCATCCGCAGCGTCGCTTGAAACCTTTGTCGGCGAAAAGCTCCTGAGCTATGTCGGCATCGGCATCCTGGTGCTCGGTCTCGCCTTTTTGCTCGTCTATTCTCTCACCCGCATGGGACCAGGCGGCCGCGTAGCCACGGGTGTGGTATGTGGTGGCGCCCTGCTCATGCTGGGCAACTTTTTGGAAAAGAAACCCAACTTTATCCTGTTCGGACGCATTCTTATGGCCGGCGGCTGGGCTACCATCTACTTCACTGCCTTCGGCGCCCACAGCATCCCCGAGATGAAGGTCATCGCTGATCGGGTGGCGGGCACGCTGGTGCTGGCTATCGTTGCCGCCGCCATGCTGGCGCACACCCTCAAATACGCTTCGGAACCATTGACCGGCACGGCCTTGTTGCTCGCCTATATCACCTTGTTCATCTTTCATGATGTCACACTTTATACCCAGATCGCCGCTTTCGTGCTGGCCGTGTTGATTGCCGTATTTACCTGGAAATTCCGCTGGTTCAGGATGCAACTGTGCGGCATTGTACTCCTCTATGTAGGCTACGGCATTTTGCTTTATCTGCAAGGCAAAAAGAGCCTGCCACAAGACCAGGGCGAATATGTACTCGCCACCGTACTCCTCATCGGCCTCTGGTTGTCGTTTAAAGCGCCCGATTTCTCGAAGCCGCGCCACATCGCCTACGAAAATTACATGATGCCGATGCTCGATGTGATGAACCTGTTCGGCCTGGCCATAGTGCGCAAAATCTCGCACGTCATGTTCCAGACACAGGGTTCGCCCAAATCTTCGCTGACGTTGGGTCTTGTGCTGATCGCGATGGCACAGATATTGCGCGTCATTGACCGCAAACGCCTGTATCGGCTCGATTCCACACTCGGCATGGCGCTACTCATGGTAGCGGGCTGGTGCTGGTTTGACAATTATTCTTTCTGCATGCTGTCGTGGCTCTGTCTTGGCATGATCGCCTTTGGCTACAGCCTCTACCGCGACGATCGCTACTTCCGCGATCTCGGCCACGTGGTGGCGGCACTCGGCACACTCCTGGTACTCGGCGGCGAAACGCCCAAGCAACTCGCCATGTTTGTGTACCAGTTCTTTACCGGCGAGTTGTGGCTGACACCGGGACAGACTTCCCTGCCAAGCCGCACGGCGATTACGCCTCTTGCCTCCGGCCTCGTCGGCGGACTGGGCGCGATATTGCTTTACTTCACGGGCTTTGTTTCGTTTACCCTGGCCAAAGCCAGGCAACGCTGGCACGATGCCGAAAAGCGGCGGGAAAGCATAGTCACCATCCTCGCCACTTTTGCCATGATGGTGGCCTGCTACAAGATTCTCACGCCGTATCAGGCGGTGTTCGCCTGGCTCGGCCTTGGCATATTGGTATTCCAGTACGGTTCGGCGCGCCAGGAATTTTACCTGCACGCGCTGTCGCACGTGGTCATCCTGTGGAGCATGTGCTGCGGCCCGATTCTGCAACTCAACAATAACCAGATCGGTCATACCATGGGGGCCGGTGCACTCGTACTCTACTGGAACGGCTACCTGACCTACCGCCTCGCCAAAAAGGGGCTGATCAAACAACAGGAAAGCGATATCGAACGCATCATGACCATTCTTGCCACCGCTTTCATGATGATCGCCACAGGTGTACGTTTCGACTATTTCGAGGGGACTCTCACCTGGCTGGCGCTTGGCGCTTTTCTCTTCTACTACGGCATCTTCCGTGAAGCGAATTTTATCCGCTACCTGTCGCACGGCGTACTGGTGGGCGCCGCTTGCCGCGGCCTCTTGCCAATCATGGGCGTCGCTCTCCCCGGTACCGAGGACACGACTGTCACCATCGTCGGCAACTGGCAGGCCAGCCGCAGTGTCATTTCGCTGGCTTTCGTGGTGGCACTCTTCTACCTGCACGGCTTTCTCCTCAATTTCTTCCGCCAGGCGAGCCGTAAGACAGAAGAGTTGGTGCTCGAAGAATGCTTCATCGCCACGGTAGCCAATATCGTGCTTTTTACTGTACTGTGGTATACGCTACCGGCGACTGCCATAGCGATCGCCTACACCATAGCCGGCGTCATTTTCCTGGAGTGCGGACAAAGCTGGCAACGGCCTTATTTGCAGACCCACTCGGTCGTTGCCTTGAGTTTGTCGGCGTTTTGGCTCTTTACCGTCAACATCGGCGCGCAGGGATATATCGGCGGCATTAGCAGACGGCTGTTGAGCAGTGTGCCAGTTCTCGCGTGCTGGGTGTATGCGATCAGCGGTTGGCAAAAACTCCTGGCCAGCGGACAAAGAACGCTGGTCGTCGAGGAAAAATATTTCCCATCCGTGCTGTCCTATCTCAACTTTGCCGCCATCGTTTCGCTCATTTACTATGAACCATGGGCGTTCCACGATGGTTTTGGCTGGGCACTCTATGGACTCATTCTGTTGCTTGTGCCGATGTTAATCCGACACAGCCGTTACGCACTCCAGGCACTCATCGTTCTGGGTATGGCCAGTTTCAGCGTCTGCGGTATCGCAGGCAGGATAGGCGGCGCTTCCGGCGAATATTTGCGTGCCCATCCGGCACTGATTCTCTCGCCTTTGGCGCTATTGGCGGCACATCTGGTGTGCAAAATTTTCCGGTCACTGCTCGACAACAGCGAGTCGCCCCTTGCGGGTACTGGGCTACAGTTACAAATCATGCATTATTCCCGCAAGCTCTACGCCGTCATTTTTTGTGTGGTAGTCACTTTGGTAGCCACCATGCTTTCGGCCAAGCCTTACTATTCATTCACCTGGGGCATCGAAGCATTCCTGTTCGGCTGGTACGGACTGGCCTACCGCGAAAAATCTTTCCGCTGGAGTGCGCTCATCCTGTTCGCCCTGGCCGTGTGCAAGATCGTGCTGTACGATGTTTTTTCGTTTACCACCGAAGAAAAGATTGTCACTTTCATCGGCGTCGGCATCGCTCTCTTGTCGGTTTCCTTCATGTACCACCGGCTCAAGGAACAGTTGGCCAAATTTTTACTGGAAGATTGATGACCATTCGTTTCTATGAAACATGAATTTTATCAGACTTATCGGACTTGTCTGACAAGTCTGATAAGCCTCAGCGCGACTCGTGACTTTCAGCTTTTTCGCACTCGAGCTTTTTCAAACGATACTGAACGTCTTCCAGAATCTTGCGGTTGCCCGCCAGGAGAATTGCCAGGAGCGGAATGCTCCACAATACGGCAGACAGCAACGTGATCAGCGTGGCAGCCAAAGCGACAAGAAGCCGAGAGTCGGTTTGCCAGCCAGAGTACCAGACGTAGCCGAGCGGCAGGCAGGCGGCAAAGGAAGAAAAGAGCGCCAGGCAGCCGAGAAAACTGCCTGGCCGATACATCATCCACAGACGCAGGATCGTACGACCGGAATGAAAGATATAGCGCGGAATGCTTGTGATTAACCGGGAAGGGCGTAATTCCGGATTGATAGCGATGGGAACGGAGAGTACGGCCAATTTTTTATGGCCCGACTGAATGATGGTGTCGAGCGTGTAAGTGTACTCATCGAAGACGTGCAGACGCAAAGCCGCCTCGCGGCTGATAGCACGAAAACCGCTTGTGGCATCGGCGACATCGGTGTGGCTGGCCAGCCGCACCACTTTGCTTCCCCACTTCTGCAGCCATTTCTTGGTGGCGGAAAAATGTTGGATCTGGTCAATCGGACGTGAGCCGATCACAATGTCCGCTTTGCCCTGCAACAGTGGCGTCACAATTTTTTCTATATCCTTTGCCTGATACTGATTGTCGGCATCGGTGTTGACTATGACATCGGCTCCGTGGTGCAGTGAGGCTTCGAGTCCCCATAAAAACGCACGTGCCAGACCAGCGTGTCGCTTCAGACGCAAGATGTGGTCCACCCCGTGAGTTGCAGCCACGGCAGTCGTTTCGTCCTTGCTACCGTCATCAACAATAAGCCATTCCACACAAGTAAAGCCGGCCACCTGACGCGGCAGCTCACGCAATGTAATTCCCAAAGTTGCCGCTTCGTTGTAACAAGGAATCTGGATGATCAGTTTCATAAGTATTACCAAACTTGAGAACGTTATCCTATAATATAATAGCTCGCAAGAAGATAGTGCAATGGTGTCAATGTTACTTTTTTCTGCATGGAAATCAAGCGAAAACTTATTGAGAATGGCTCTTAGAGTGGATGTCGGGATTGTTGGTGCAAATGCCGTAAAATCCGTCCCAGCGGCTTTCCTGCTCGATTCTGCTTGATCGAGCGAAATCGCTTGTGCCGACAGTTTCAAGTAGCGTCTAGGCCCGCGCTGCGAGAGCAGGCCTATTTTTTTGCTTCGGCACCTAACTGTTTCAGCATTTCCACGGTATCGGTCGTCGGCTTTTGACAAGCGTAGTTCTGACAGACATAAACGGTCGCCTTACCTTGCATTGACCTATAATGCTCGATGAACGGAACGATCCGACTCAGCACGTCACCTTGCGGGTCATTTGGCTTGAGCAATACCGCTTTGTGGGGAATAAAGTAGCGATAAAGCTCACGCACCAGTGTCTGGATATCTTGCTGCTCCAGATTGCCGACGATGACGATCTCGTAAGCCGGCCCCAACCCAAATTCGACACCACACAAAAACTGGCAGTAGGCCGACGGGACTTGCGCTACCGTCGCCGCGAACAATTTGGCAATCAACGCGGCCTTGCTTTCCAGTTCAGTTTTGCCGGTAAGCCGCGCCAGGCGGAGTAGATTGTACATGGCCACCGAGTTACCCGATGGAATCGCGCCATCGTAGATTTCCTTCTGTCGGACTAATAACGCCTCATGGTCATCGGCGGTGAAGTAAAATCCGCCCTGGCGTTCATCCCAGAAATGTTTGATCGCCATCTCGTTGAGATCAATGGCCGCTTGCAGGTATTTGAGCTCGAAGCAAGCCTCATAAAGCTCGATGAGTCCAGCCACCATGAAGACGTAATCGTCAATGTAGGCGGCGATGGCTGCCTCGCCGTCACGATAGCGATGCAATAGTCGTCCGTCTTTGCACATAGTGTTTAACACCAAATCAGCCGCCCATTGCGCCGCCTTGATATAGCGGGCATCACCAAATGCCTGAGCCGCTTTGGCCAGTGCCGCGATCATGAGGCCATTCCAGTCGCTCAAGATTTTGTCGTCTTGGTGCGGATGAACCCATTTCTCCCTGGCTTCCCACAGTTGACCACGAATTTTCGCCCAGCGGTCGCTGAGTTCCGCTTCTGACAGCTTGATATCTCGGGCGATAGCCGCCCAGCTTTTTTCCAAATGCAACAGGTTGAGGCCGGTCTTGCGGCCGGAAGCCTCGTCGTCGAAATTGCCGGCTGCCTCGACCTGAAATGCTCGTGCTACCAAATCGGCATCGGCACTGGACAAGAGCGAGCGCAAGTGTGTCTCTGACCACAGGTAAAATTTACCCTCCTCGCCTTCGCTGTCGGCATCTTGCGCCGAATAAAAGCCGCCCGTCGGTGCTTGCATGTCCCGCAGACAATAGGCCAAAATTTCGTCCGCAGTCTGGCGGAAGAGCAGGTTACCGGTAGCCTGATACGCCTCGACATACGCCATGGTCAGCATGGCCTGGTCGTAGATCATCTTCTCGAAATGCGGCACGAACCATCGCTCATCGGTAGAGTACCGATGGAAGCCAAAGCCGACATGATCGTAAATGCCGCCTTGCCGCATGGCCGTAAGTGTTTGTACCACCATCGTCAGCGATTCCTGATTCTGCGTCCGCCGCCAGTACCGCAGCAAAAACATCAGATTGTGAGGCGATGGGAATTTCGGCCGCTGGCCAAAACCACCGTATTTACGATCAAACTGGCGTGCCAGTTGACGAAATGCGATTTCCGGTAACGTCTTACTCGGCGAGGCTGTGGGCGTAAACGCTTCCTCAAGACTAGCGGTAATCTGAGCCGCATCGCCAAGTAACTGTTCGCGTTGCGTCTTCCAGCGTTGGCCGACCAGCGGCAAGAGTTCGAGCATGCCGGCCTTGGAGAAATAAGTCCCGGCAAAGAATGGCTGCTTGTCCGGTGTCATCAAAATGGTGAGTGGCCAACCGCCGTTACCTCTCAGGCGAAGACAAACGGCCATGTAGATATTATCCACGTCGGGCCGCTCCTCCCGATCCACCTTGATGGCGACAAACGACTCGTTGAGTAGTTTCGCCACTTCCTGATCTTCAAACGACTCGTGAGCCATCACATGGCACCAGTGGCAGGTAGAATAACCGATGGAGAGGAAGATCGGCTTATCCTCGCGCTGGGCCTTGGCAAAGGCCACCTCGCCCCAGGGATACCAGTCCACAGGGTTGCGGGCATGTTGCAATAGATACGGGCTTTTCTCCGCCTGTAGATGATTGTAAGGTTGTGCGTCGTGTACTGGCTGCATCTTCGGTTTCTCCTTCTCAGTAGACTTGTCTTCATTATTTTGGGGGGTTTGGGAATTACAACCAATCCAGGAAAAGGCCAAGATGGCGATTGAACAACCCATGAAAAAAATGTTGCTTTTGGTCATAGTTTTCCTTTCGGTGTTAGAGCAATATCGAAAGACTTGACTTATTTCGTTTCGTCCCAACAACGCGGCCATTATTTTTTGATTCATAAAAATTAACGACTTTTTCCCGCCACTGATTGGCAAGAAAAAAGTCGTTCTCCATTTGTTAGCAAATAGTTAGCTAGGGCGTATTACTGGATTTTACAACAGCCAGGAGATCCTTTGAGCAGGCCGCATTTACTGCATTTTTCACGACCTTGCTCTTTACAGCATTTATCGCTACCTTTGATCTCGCCACATTTGGTGCAAAGTGCGGCATCGCCGGTGATTTTACAACAGCCAGGAGCTCCTTTGAGCAGGCCGCATTTGCTACATTTCTCTCGGCCTTCTACTTTGCAACATTTATCGCTACCTTTAACCTCGCCACACTTACCACACAACGAAGCAACGGTTTGGGCTTTAGTCGTGGTATCTATGGTTTTAGTTTCGTTCTGTCGGGCCGTTTCCTGGTCACAGGCAATCCAGGAACAGGCCATGACGACGATTAAACAACCGATAAAAAATATGTTTTCTTTTTGCATAACTTTCCTTTCTGTTCAAGACATTGCTTGAATAATGAAAAACATGGCTCTTACTGAGGAGCTACCAAAGAATAAAGAAGCCGGTTCTTTTTCCAATAATGGATCGTATAGCCATTAGCAGAATATAAATAAGTTTCTGGTATCTCGGAGAAACTGGTAGAAGTATCTGGGAAGACAAAAAGCGAACATCGTCGCTTTTGTCGCTGATAAAAGACAAGGGCTATCCTCGTATTTAAAATCTTACATAAGCGCGCGCCTTCTAAAACAATATCTGACTCTGCAAAGCGAGGAAGAGTAACTGGCCAGTCTAATTTACCAGAGAACCATTGTTCTATCGCCAGAGGATCAGTTGTTTGAATTTGCAAAGGAGCTTCGTGGCTAAGAAGATGGTGATGATCCTGGATAAGTGCCTGTGATAACTGCCAGGAATACGGTGCAGACTGCCATCTCCACCAAAATTCTATGGGAGATAAATATTTTTCGAATATATTTCTTAGCACTGGATTTTCTTATAGCTCGACATATACGGTTTTGCAGCCCCAATGGGGCAGGAGGCAAACAAAATTTTCTATGGATGAACTGTTTGGCTAGATTGGCTTGCTCGAATTGCATGTGGCAAACAGGGCAGGCCTGCAAGTGAGTCTTGGCTTGTTCCTGCAAATTTCCATCCAGCTCGCCATCCAGATAGTCGTTAAGTAAAGCAAGGCATCTGTCACAGTTCATTGCTTCGGTTCCTTAAAACCAATTTTCCTTGCATAATCTTGCACATAGCTATAGAACAACATTCTACCTCGGTAGATGCTGGAGCGAACTGTGCCCACCGGACAGCCCAGGATGTCTGCGATTTCTTGATAAGTTAAACCTTCGACATCACATAACAAAAGACAAATCTGCTGCCGTTTGGGTAATTTCTGCAAAGAATGAGCTATTTCTTCGGAGAACAAATCGTATAAAATTTTTTGATTCTCTATGTCAATTATTTCGGTGGGGTAATCACTATCTAAGTTCTCTTTATCTTCAACAAGATCGTCCCAGGAGTGTTCTGGGGATTGCGGCGGTTGCTTTTTTTTTGCATCTAGATATACGTTCCGCAAGATTTTAAGGATCCAGGCTTTAAAATTAGTTCCTGGTGTAAACTTGTCAAAGTTTGCACAAGCTTTCAAAAACTTTCCTGGGCAAGGTCTTCTGCCCAGCTAGCAGAATGACACCAGCTCTTGGCCACATAAAACACCAAGTCAATATGACGGCCGACGAGTTCTTCAAACAAAATGTCGCGCTCTTGGTTCACTATCTGCTCTCCTCTGCCAATTTGTTGCGCCAACACTGACACGCGTACTAACTGAACTCGACAGCTTCGAGATAAAATTGGCTGCTACAGTGCGTTTATCAAATCTGTGTAGTTCACTGCTTTGCATCAGGCTCTTTCTAAAGATAACGATTTTTAATACCAAAAAAGTTCCCCAAATTTGTAACAATTTTTTTTAGCCCGTGGCAGGGAGTGGCAAAAAACCAATAGGAATTTTGATTTTAGCCAATAGGAATTTAGCAGCGGATTTCCAGGAACGCGGCTCCTGGTTTGCTGCCGATGTAGTGCTTGCCGATCGCCGGTGTCTCCAGGTCGTAGTTGAAGTACGAGATGGCCTGCTTGCGCATGGCGTCCTCGCGGGCGATCATCTTGCGTGCCTCATTGGCCTGCCTGCTGAGGAATGCCTCTGGCGCCTCGCCGGCCAGCACTTCGCTCTTGCGGTCGCGGTAGAGTCGCTCTGGTTGTTCTGCGCCGCGCGTTCCGCTTCCTGCAGGTTCTTGAGGCCGTACTGCTCGATCTTCTTGAGTTCGTTGAGATCGCTGTCGCCCCAC
>JAGVGO010000083.1 GCA_020057085.1 Planctomycetota bacterium
AGTCGAATTTTTCCCTGCCGCGAATGCGGCACAGTTATAAAGCCTGGCACTTTAGTGCCAGGAAATGGGCGTTTCAGAGGACTTTTGCCCTTCAGGGCAGGGGTAAGCAGGCTTCCCGCGCCCATACTGGGCGCAAATCTTTGAATTGCCTTGTTCCTGGCACTAAAGTGCCAGGCTTTACAACTGCGCCGCATCCGCGGCGGAAATTTTTACACACGCATCAATACAATATTTTCTCGTTTTGCTATCTTTTTCTTTGGCTTATTTTGCTTTATTCCAGCGGGGCTACCCGCTGTCTCTTCCTAAAATTAGAGCTTCTATGCCTGGGACAATTATTTTTTTCCAAAAGCCTTACAGCAAAAATACCACTTCCAGCCGGAACACACATTGGAACTGTACGACGCCGAGGCGACGCGCAAGGCGATTCTGGAAAAGATTGTGTGGCTGGCGGAGAATCTCAAGCAGGAAGATTCGCTCCTGATGTTTTACGCCCGGACACGGGCAACGAGGAACGGCGACTGGCTTGGGGCTTAAATCTGATACGGTGAATAACTGTTTATTCTGTATAGTGATACGCCTTAGCTTAACACCAATGCCGTCGCCGTGATCGTGATCGACTATAACTGTCGGCTACGGCTACGACTACGGTCACGGTCACGCTCACAAAAAATTCATGTTTCATAGAAGAAGGTTTTCGATGTCCAAACATAAAACTTTGTTCTTCCTTTTGCTATTGGTCGCCATCATCTGTCTATGGCAACTGGGAACATGCTCCTTGCACAACGCCGAAAACCGATGGGCAGCAGTGGCTCATGGCATGTATGAATCGGGCAATATTTTCATCATGCAGATCGGCAAGCAAGACTACTATGACAAGCCGTTCCTGAGTTACTGGCTCATTCTTCTCTGTTCGTACGTAGCCGGCGGCGTGAGCGAAGGCAGCGTGCGTTTTCCCTCGGCGCTGGCGGGAATCATTGCCGTACTGCTCACTTATCTCCTGGCTGCCCGTATGCTCGGTAAGCGCGTGGCCTGGCTCAGTGCCGGCGTCTTTATGACTTCTCTTGGCTTTGTGCATTGGGCACGGCACGGCCAGGTAGAAATGCTGAATTTGCTCGGCATTATGGCGGTCATCTACATTTTTCTGCGTTGCAAGGAAGCTGCCTCGCCCGGCTGGCTCTATGTCATGGCTACCTTCATGGCGGTCGGTTCCTGGCTCAAAGGGCCTCTTTGTTACGCCGTCCCCGGGTTTGCCATCCTGGTGTACAGCCTGGCGTTCAAAGATTGGAAGTGGCTTAGTATTGGCCATGTCACAGCGGCTGGACTCTTTTCACTGCTACTTTACTTCTCGCCGTTTGTGCTGGCCTGGCAAGCCACGGGCAAGTGGGATGCGCTCTATATGGTGTATCGCGAGAACGTGCTACGACTGCTGGAGCCGTTCGATCATGTGAAGCCGCTGTCGTACTATATTCCATCGCTGCCGCTCAATTCCCTGCCATGGAGCATACTGCTGCCGTGGGTCATCTGGTATCTGGCACAAAACTGGCGCACCGTGGCACGTGAAGTCAAGCAGCTTCTCGCCATCTCTGCCGGCTGCTTGTTGTTCTTTGCGCTCTCTTCGTCGCGCCGCCATTATTACCTCATCCCACTCTTGCCCTTTGTCTCGATCATGTTTGGCGTATTTCTGGCAGCGCTGCCCGATCTCAGTAAAAAATGGCAAAAGAGCATTGCCTGCTTGTGGCTGGTGATTGGAGGCGTCTGGCTGCTGGCGTTGCCGGTGGTGCTGTTCGTTTCACAGAGTTTTCTTGCCGGCATGATGGAAACTTACGGCGAATTGGAAGAAACCAGCGCCTTACATCTCGCCGGTTTGCTCACGGCCTGGCCGGTGCGCTTGACCGCCGTCGTCATGGCCGTGGCAGGTATGTGCCTCTCTATAGCGGCAATACAAACGCTACGACGCCATGTGGCCCCCTGGCATCTGCCTGTTTTTGTAGCGACTATCTACGTGGCTATGTTTCTGGCGTACGGCGTGATCACCACGCAGATGGACCAGTTACGCGGCCAGCGGGAATTCATACGCACGCTTGTGCGGCATGTGCCTGTCGAGCGAGAAATTGCCATATTTACCAGTGACGGCCAGGAAAACACCAGCATGGTTTTTTACCTGGCATGCTATCGCCAGGTAAAAGAGTATCGGACATTTTGCGATATACAGATAGCGCGGCAGGAATTGGCAAAAAACGGCGGCTTTCTGCTTACCGAGGATATACTGCCAGACGAAACCGACTGGCAAAAAGTGGACGCACAAAACTATGTGAAATTCAAAGCTGTAAAAGGCAGGAAAAAAGATATTTGGACTCTATACAGACCCAGATAGCCCCGTGCGTTGCACGGGGATGTTTTCAACCATTTTCGGCAAAGTGTCGTTTTAGCAACAGCACCGCAGTGGCAGCCATGAGTATGACCTCAAGCGCCAGCGCCGGGTATGAAATGGCGGCAACCGGTACGCAAAACAGCCAGCGTTCGAGCATAACGCCGCACAGCACCACCAGAGACAAAGCTGCTACGAGGTTGGTATTGGCCTTGCACCGGCGGAATAGCAGAATGGTAAACGGCAGCACCGACAAGAGCCCGAAAATGATCCATGGCATCGGATGGTAGTGGTGATAGAAGACGATGTAGGGTGCCTGCTCTTCAGGGATGTTGCCATACCAGATGATGATGAGCTGGGTGAAAAAGAGCGAGGTCCACAAGATGCAAAAGCCGTACAGCATAAGGCCGGTATCGTACTGTGTCTTGGCCAGTTCCTTTGGCTTCTGTTCCCCTGCCTTCCTGTGCAACACAAAGCAAACGATGCCGGCAAAGGCGATACCGAGGTAGACCGCCTCGACAAAGCAGTAGGGGCCAAGTATCGTACTCACCCACGGAAATTGCAGCGGCATCAGCCAGTTGAATGCCACGAGCGACTGCATGGTGACAAACACCAGGATATAGGCGACGGCAAAGTGGCCTTTCCACTGGCTCTCTTTAAGCGAGGCACGCGCGTAGAGGCAGGCAAAAAAGTAGGCAATGACCACAAACACGACGTTGCGTGCGACAAAGAAATGCTTGTCGAACCACGGCGATTCGCGGATCGCCGGCGGGTAAATTTCCCAGTGCGCGGCCATGCCGACGAACAATAACCCGCACAACAGAATCATCGGCCGCATGGCGAGGAGCGGCTTCTTGAGCGGTATTATCCATTTGCCCTGCGCCAGTTCGGCAGCGGCAACCAGCGTGATAGAACCCTGAAATACCGCCAGCCAGAAGGCCAGCGTGAGCAGCAGGGAAGCGTTGGCCGTGGTTGCGAATACGGCATTGACGCCCAGAATCGCCGCTCCCATCACTACAAAAAGAATCGTTGTGTGCATGCTTTATTCCTTCTCCACCACAATCACAAACTGGTTACCATATTCCTTGTCGGGAGCCATGTCCTTGATACGAGGCAGACGCGCGATCAACAAAAAACCAAGGAACGAGGTGACGCCGCCCAACAGGATGGTCATCTCAAAACCGATGATCAGGAACGGCGGTAGCGAGATAAAAGGCTTGCCGCCGGTGATGAGCGGCCAGCTCAACACCGTGTAGATAGTGAGGCTCATGCCGGTGATGAAACCGAGTACGGCGCCGAACAGGGTGAAAAATTTGAGATTGCTCGCCGGTGCCTGGATGATCTCATCTAGCTCGTACACGAAATAAGGCGTGATCGTCCTGATTTTGCGACGATCCACACCGCTTTGGCTGACTTCGCGCAGCTTGGCGCAAAATTCCTCTTCACTGTTGAACAAAAATTCTTCACGCATGATGTTCTCCTTTGGCGCTCACTTCCTTCACTTCGGTAATGGCCAGAATCGGCAAGGTCTTGGCAAACAACAGGAAGAACAGGAAGAACCAGGCAAAGCTGGCGATGACGATGCCCGTATCCACCAGCGTCGGTTTGTACAATCCCCACGCATAGGGCAGAAAATCGTGCGACAGCGTGCTGACGATGATGACGAAACGCTCGAACCACATGCCGATATTGATTAAAATCGAGACGATGAAAAGCACTACCAGGTTACGTCGTATCTTCTTGACGAACAAGATGAGAGGGGCGACGCAGTTGCAAAACACCATGATCCAGAACAGCCCGGCATAGTCACCGGTAGCGCGGTAAACGAAGATGCTTTTTTCAAATGGGTTGCCGCTGTAGAAGGCAAGCAGAAATTCGACGATGTAGGCATAGCTGACAATCAAGCTGGTGATGAGCAATAGTTTGGTGAGGCTCTCGAAGTGTTCCAGGGTGATGTAGCGTTCGAGATGGAAAATTTTGCGCATCGGAATCACCAGCGTAAACACCATCGCCGTGCCGGAGAAAATGGCGCCGGCTACGAAGTAGTGGGCAAAGATGGTGGTGTGCCAGCCGGGCAAGATGGCCATGGCAAAATCCCACGAGACGACGGAGTGTACCGAGACGACCAGCGGCGTGGCAAATGCGGCCAACAAGATGCACAACTGGTTGTAGTGACGCCATTGCGTTTCCGTGCCGCGCCAGCCGACCGACAATACACCGTAGATCCATTTGCGGATGCCGCTCGCACGCTGCCGGACAATGGCGAAATCAGGGATCATGCCGACGTAGAAGAACACCAGGCTGATGGTGAGATAGGTGCTGATGGCAAACACGTCCCACACGAGCGGTGAACGGAAGTTGGACCATAGCTGGCGCTGGTTGGGATAGGGCATGACGAAGTAAAAGAACCACACCCGTCCCATGTGTATCAACGGAAATAGGCCTGCGGTCATAATGGCGAAAATGGTCATCGCTTCGGCCGAACGGTTGAAACGGCTGCGAAATTTGGCGCGGAACAAGAGCAGCACGGCGGAGATGAGGGTGCCGGAGTGGGCGATACCGACCCAGAACACGAAGGTGGTGATGTACATGGCCCAGCCTACCGGATTGTTCTTGCCGGCCACACCCATGCCGGTGACAATCTGGTAACCCCAGAGAGCCCCGCCTATCATGACCACAAAGAGACAGACAGCCAAAGCAAACCAGTAGAGCGTGGATGGCTTGCGCATCGCTGCCAGAATGTCGTTGTCGAGTTGATTGTTCAGTTCGAGAACATGCGCAGAGTTATGCATCTTTCTTCTCCCTCTTCTTGGCGAGATAGTACACAGCAGGTTCGGTACCGAACTCTTCCAGCACGCGGTGTACCTTCTCGGCATGAATGATCTGGTAAATGCGCGAATTGGTGTCGAGAATATTGCCAAACACGATGGCATTGTTGGGGCAGGTCTGCATACAGGCAGGCACCATCTCGCCGTCCCGCACCAAGCGGTTTTCGTCTTTGGCTATCTCTTTGGCTTCGCGGATGCGTTGCACGCAGAAGGTGCATTTTTCCATGATGCCGCGCCCGCGCACCGTCACGTCGGGGTTGACCATTTTGTCCGTCGGCGACGGCAGATTATGGCCGAACCAGTTGAAGCGCCGCACCTTGTAAGGGCAATTGTTGGCACAGAAACGGGTGCCGACGCAGCGATTGTAAACCTGCACGTTGAGACCTTCCTCGTTGTGATAGGCTGCAAACACAGGGCAGACCGGTTCGCACGGCGCACTCTCGCAGTGCTGGCACAACATCGGCTGGGTTTGCACCGTTTCTTCGCCGCCTTCCGACACATAAGGTTCAAGGCGGATCCATGACATCTCGCGGCCGTACAGGTGCTGTTCGGCACCGGTCAGAGGCACGTTGTTCTCGATGTAACAGGCGGCGACACATGCCGAGCAGCCGCTGCACAGATCGAGGTCAATGGCCATGGCCCAGCGATAATCTTTGTTGGCATGTTTCGGGTAGAGACTCTTGGCATCTTTTTCATCTCGGTGCACATGGTCGTGTCCGTGCTTGTCTTCTTGCGTGTGGTGTGATTTTTTGCTGCCGGCGAGAATGCCGCGCCCTTCCTGGTAAGGGCTGGCACCGAGAATCGGCAACGCCACACGCTCTCCGGTCTTGCGCATCTCCGCTTTTTCCCACACGGCAACCAGTTCGCCGCAGCGCGGATCGAATGCCATCTTGCTGAAGATAGAGGCGTTGATGTGCAGCGACAAAGAACCTTGCGGCAACAAAGGTTGCAGTTTCACCGGCAGTTTGACGGTAAAAACCGACAGACTGGAGGCCATGCTGTGGCCACTCAATTCCACCACGTCGCCATCGGCCAGTTTCAGTTTAGCCGCGTCCTCGCGCGACACGGAAAGCCACTGGCCGTAGGAGATGGTGGAGAGCGGATCCGGGATTTCCTCGAGCAACTGTAGCATGTGGCTGCGGCCATCGAAAGAGCGCAGCGACGGCACCGCGACCAGGGTGCAAGGAGTCGGCAGCGTATCTTTGACTTGCCAGTCCTGACGGGCCGCGACCAACGCTTCGGCATTGAGTTCCACCGGCACGGAGACGCTCTCTTCCACGACGTAGCCTTGCTTCAGAAACTCTTTGGCCTTGTCTCTGGAGGCGACAATCTGCTGGCTGGCGGCCGCCTCGCCGGCCTTTTGCACCAGTTGCAACAGGATGTCGTCCTCTTGCCGCGTCTGATAGAGTGTTGGCAAGGTGCTTTGCACCACGCTCTTGAGGTGTTTGCCCGACGCTACATAGCCAAACGATTCGAGACTGTGCGACAGCGGCAGTACCAGATCGCACGCCTGCATGGTGGCATCGAGGAAATCGCCCAACCCGACGCGCAAAGTGGCGTGACGCAAATTCTCGCCAAACTGAGAGCTATCGGGCAGCGTTGCGAGTGGGTCGGTACGTGACAGAAAGATCACTCCGACCTTTTTTTCACGCAGCATGGCGTTCAGTTTTTGCATATCGAGCATGCTGCCGACGTGCGAGTAGTCTTCGGCTGCGGCAAAATCCACGGTGTCGCCCAACATGCCAAGGCCATATTGCAACAGGGCTCCTAACAGTGCCGCCTCACGTCCGCTGCCATGCGCCAGGGCAATGCCGCCGACAATAATAAGCGGATGGCCAGCCGTTTGCAACTTGGTTGCGAGGGACGCCAGTTTTTCCCTGGCAATGCCGGTGAGTGCGGCCACTTTTTCGAGCGGCTGCTCCGGCACGAGTTGCCACACCTCTTCCGGCAAGTTTTTCTTGAACGACTTGGCCAGTTGGCGGATGAGGAACGACAAGAGATGCACTTCGCTGCCGGCTTGGGCCACGAGCCGCTGCGTCGCCTTGAGTCCGGTGAGCGACAGATGTGGCTCGACGTGAGTCCATTGCCACTTTGTATCTTGCTTGGCCGAGGCAAATTGCTGGGCATAAAAAACAGGGCTGACGAACGTTTCCAGAATATCGGCGCCGATGGTCAGGAGAAAATCTGACTTGGCGATTTTGTAGGCCGGTATATCGGCACGGCCAAACAGTTTGCGGTAGGCTTCGCGCAAAGCGGCATGGGCAAAAGGCTCATATTCCGGCCAGCGCGTCACCTTGAGTTTGTCGCAGAACATGCCGATGGCCTCTGCCACGTGTCCGGTAGTGCGGCTGGCCAGATAGACATTGGTCACACCCGCTTGTTGCTGGCTGGCTGCAAGCGCCTCGGCGATGCGTTTGCATACCTCGTCCCAGGTGATTTCCTGCCACTTACCGCCGCTCTGTGCCTGCGGCGCTCTGACTCTCTTTGGATGATACAGACGGGTGAGGGCTGCCTGCCCGCGTAGGCACAATTTGCCGTGGTTGACAGGATGGTCGGGGTTGCCTTCCAATTTGACAGGATTGCCGTCCATCACTTTGACCAGGAGCCCGCAGTGGGCCGGGCACTCGCTGCACGTGCTGGTGTAGTGTACGGCTTTACCTGGGATGACACTTTCTTCAGGGCTGAGGGCGGGCGACACGATCTTTTTTGGTTTATTGCCCAGCCAGTGGTACTCTTCGAGGCAAGAAGTACCTACGGTGGCAGTCGTCGTCAGCCCCAACACTTTCAAAAATTCCCTACGATTCATAAACCTCTCCTTTATTGATGACACGTCGTGCAGTCGTGTGGTGCATTGCGACTCTTGTGGCACGACACGCACCAACCCATGGTGAGCGGGGCGACCTGGCGGGCAATACCCATCCATTCCACGCGCCCGTGACAAGTGGTGCATTCGATATTCTGTTTGATGTGCGGTTTGTGCGAAAAATAGACGTGAGACGGCAGAGCATGTACGCGCACCCAGGCGATGGGCTCTTGTTTGTCAACATGCTCTTTGATTTTTTGCAAATTTTTTCTCCTGACAGGGTCGAGTTCGCGATCTTTCCTGGCCAGTTCGCGGTCTTTCTTGACCAGTTTGTTGTCTCGTTCCGCCGCGGTGATTTTGCCGTCTGCGAAGTCACTCGCGATCTTTTCCTTCTCCGCCTCGATTTTTTCTATCTCGAATTCGATCAGTTCTTCCAGCCGCACCTGAATGGCCTTGTGGCAACTAGCGCATTTCTGCACCGCCGGCATCGTGGCCTGACGTGAAATGGCCGCAGCATTGTGGCAGTCACTACAGGGTACACCCAGTTGGCCGGCGTGTATTTTATGGTCGAAAGCGATCGGTTGCTCACGCATAGTCTCGTAATCGTACCAGGTATAGGCATAACCTGCGCCCAGCGCCAGGAAAAAACCGAAAAAGCCGACAATTGCGGCGATGATGATTAGCTTCTGCATAGGCGACAACCTTTCGTTATTTCGCTGTCTGTAAATAAGCAATAATTTCCTGCAATTCATCTTCGCTCAGGTTTTGCTGTGTCATCAGGTTCTGGTAGCCCTTGACCAAGTCGGCAGCGGGGCTGAGGATCGCCCTGCGCACGTATGCTTCGTCTATGATGACTTCAACCTCTTTGCCTTCGCGTAGCACGGTTTCTGTTCTGTCGAAAATGCCTTTGAACGAAGGACCGACCTTGGGGCTGCCGTCCATGGTGTGGCACGCCATGCACTTCATTTCATAGATTTCCTGCCCTTGCACCACAGGGTTGTAGCCGGCCGGCCTGGGCATCGCCTTGACCGCCTTGGACTCGACATATTGACACTGCTCATACAAGGCCGCATCGCGCGTGACATAATCGTCGGCGACAAAGGCCCCGACATTGAGAAAAAGCAGAGCGACCACCAGTTTCTCGAAAAACGAACCAGGGCGCAGCAGGGCGCCGTAAATGCACAGGCAAACCAGCATACCCAGGACCATGATACTGAGTCCGACTACGAGCACAGGCCAGGACACGGCTGCGCGCGGCAGGAAGGTAAAGTGCCAGAATACCACCGCCGGCTGGAGTGCCGTGAACACAAGCGCTACATAGAGACCGACCTTGCAGGCAAAACCGGTGTACTCGGCACCTTTTGCCGCCACCATTTTCTTGCTGCCGAACTTGCCCACCATAAACCCGCCGCCGATAGCGAGTCCTATCAGGGCAAACAACACGAACATCGGCAGAAAAGTTGGGAAGAAGCTCAAAAACGATGTGAAATCGAGCGGGTTTGGCATCGCTTCCCACATCGCAGGGTAGAGCAAAATGCCTTTGTTGTAGATGAACAACAAGTAACCGTGCACGAGACTGAACAGGCCGGCTATGCCGCAGCCTATGTGCAGAAGAAATGCGACATCCCGACGTGCAAACGTGTACTGGTAAAGAAGAAGCAGCACAAAGCCGAGCACAATGAGTGCCAGCATGACACCCCATTGCATCAATTTGTCTGGCGCACTGCCATATATCTGCAACTGCAAGGCGCTGATGCAGACAATGGGTATGACGCCTAGAAAAAGCAACCACGAGGGATGTAAGGCCTTACCCAATAAGTCCTGGGCAAGCTGACGAAAGCGTGGGTTTGTTTCTTTTTTGTCCAACAGATTGAATACTATGGACAAAGTCGCCCCCCCCATCACCACAAAGACAAAGGGAAGATGGAACAGCAGGGCGAGAATCACCAAAGGCGTGCAGTATTTCACTAGCCACAAGTGTAGTGTAGTTGAGATTGGCACATTCGCCGCATACACAAACATCGGGTTTCCTTCCTAAACTAGTGGTCGGGTTTCCTTCCTAAACTAGTGAATGGACCGTCTCCACAAAACAGGGAAACATTCTGAAAACAGACAAAAAAATCTTAAATGGTATTCTCATTGTATGAGACAGTACTATGGATTGTCAAGAATTTTTTGGGCAATTTCATGGCAACGGGCGAGGTCAGAAGGGGCGTATCTGTAATAGTTCAGGTGATGAGTGACAGTTAAACGTCGAGCATATTCATTCGGAGAAAGCCCTTTGAGTTCACGCCCCCGCCGCGGATGCGGCGTAG
>JAGVGO010000269.1 GCA_020057085.1 Planctomycetota bacterium
AACTACGCCGCATCCGCGGCGGGGGCGTGAACTCAAAGGGCTTTCTCCGAATGAATATGCTCGACGTTTAACTGTCACTCATCACCTGAACTATTACACCTTTGTGAGAAATTTACATTTCTCTGTAATTGTTACGGAGGTAAGATTATACCATTTTTTCCTTTCGAGAATGAAATGACCCTGAGCGACGATCAAATGGAAATTGCAAGGCTTATCTGTGAATTGCTGCTGAAGAACGAAGTGAAGGCAAGGATAAGAAGTATCATTCCTGACCCCATCTTCGAACCGGCCAAATAGCTCTTTCTTAGACGTGGGGGCGCGCCGAGTGCGGGTGTCCCTCACTTATTTGTTTCCACGAGCCTGACGTTCTTGTTTTTTAATTTATGGCAAATTCCTGGCAAGAATATTGGCGAAAAATTAAAACAACGCCGTTACGTATAATCGTCCGCAAAATCGCGCATCTTATTAACAGCGAATTGCATAGTCGCTATCGTGCACACAAGGCATTACGCCGTGATAACCGTAAGTGTGCGAAGTGGCCGGCGCTTGCGTTCACCTATTTGGAATGCCTGCAGTTGCCGCCACAGTCAGTTGAATCTCAAGAAAACAAAAGGTTGTGCGAATTTTACTTTGGTCATCAATTCGATCTGCTCGGCAGCGGCTGGCGAGAATGGGGATACGCCGGGGAGGCCAGCGGCGTCGAGGGGCACAGTTACCGGCACAATTTGCCGACACCTGAAACAATGGCGTTGGCCGACTGGCTGGCGCTCACTCTGCCACAGGCGTACATCGCCTATAGCCAGAAACTCTTGGCCACTCTACCGCCCGATTACAGTCTGCTCGACTGGCAGAAGGACATTAAAAGCGGTTTTCGCTGGGATAGCCGTGCCTGGTACAAAAACATCCGCTATGGCCTGGCCTCTGGGGCCGACATCAAAGTGCCGTGGGAATTGGGCCGTATGCAACATCTGCCACAACTGGCGGTGTGGTATCGAGCAAATACGCCGCAAGGTGAGCGGATTGTGCACGAATTTTGCCATGAGATTATTGATTTTGTCGCCATGAACCCGCCCGGCTTTGGCGTGCAATGGGCCTCTACCATGGATGTCGCCATCCGCGTAGCCAACTGGCTCATTGCCTACGATATACTGAAAAATAGCGGCGCAGAGTTTACTGCACACTTTGTCGATTTTTTTGCGCAAAGCGTGTATGCACACGGCCGGCACATCGTGGGAAATCTCGAATATAGCGACACAGAAGCCGGCAACCACTATTTATCTGATATTGGCGGCCTTTTGTTTGTCGCCGCTTACCTCGCTCGCACCGCCGAAACAGATGTCTGGCTTGCGTTTGCCGTGCAGGAATTGATCTGCGAAAGCGAGCGGCAGTTCTATGCGGAGGGCAGCAATTTCGAAGGCTCTACCAGCTACCACCGGCTCACGACGGAAATGGTGAGTTACGCCACGGCTTTGGTATTGGGGCTGCCGGCGGATAAAATGGATGCTTTGCGCGTATATGACCACACTCGCTACAGGATACGTCCGACATTGCAAGCACCTCCCCTACCTCTGTATCGTATGGGGAACGGACGCGAGTCGCCGTTTCCGGCGTGGTATTGGGAAAAACTCGCGCGCATGGCAGATTTTATCCGACACACGACGCGTCCCGATGGCCTTGCGGTACAGATCGGCGACAACGACAGCGGACGCTTCACCTTTGTTTCCCCGCAGACCACACAGATCGCTTTGCCCACATCGCCCACACCCGAGTTGCATGCCTACCCTGAGTTTGGGCTGTTCGTCTACCAGTGCACACGTTATTACCTGTGCATCCGCTGCGGCGGTAAAATACATGGTAACCGCGGACATTGCCACAATGACCAGTTGTCGTTCGAACTGGCGGTGGGCGATGTCCCGTTCGTTGTCGATCCCGGCACATACCTCTACTCGGCACTGCCAGAGCGCCGCAACCAGTTCCGCGCCACCGCCAGTCACAACACGATCTCTGTCCCTGGCCGTGAGCAATCTGAGCTTGGCCACGGTGTACGTGGTCTCTTCAAGTTGTACGGCAATCCACAAGCACGGGTACGCGAAGTCACTCCCTGTCGTTTCGTCGCTTCCCATTGCGGCTTCGGCGAAGAAATCCGCCGCGAGTTCGTGCTGACACCCATTTCGGTACACATCTGCGACTATCTGCCGAAAACTATCGCCCGGAGCGCCACATTCTCTTTGCACTGCCATCCGCAAGTCCGGATACAACAGCAACAGGAGAAAGTGATACTGACCTGTCGCGGCCAGCGTCTCACGATCAAGACAACTTTTTCCAATATTGCCATAGAACCCTATTTATTTTCTGCCGGTTATGGTAAAATAGAGGGTAGCAAAAAAATTGTCGGACAATGCGGGCATAGCAATTCAAGACTGGAAATCGAAATGGGCGAGCGAGTATGAGCGGTAAAAAAATCGTCATGGGATGTGCCAACTACTGGACCTCTCCGTTGCATGTCGGCAGCCACCACCTGGCACGCGGTTTCGTCGCCGCCGGCTTTGACGTGGCTTTTATCTCTGACCCGATTTCTCCGTTGCACTTGTGGCGAAATAATGCCGCCTTGCAAGAGCGTAAGGCTATTTATCGAGCAGGCGGAAAATACGATATGGATGGAAAATTGTGGTATTACGTGCCGGCTGCTCTTTTAACGCCGTACAACAAACCGTTTTTGCGCAACCGCTTGCTATATCGCCACTGGTATCGGCTGACTTTCCCAGATATTGTGCGGCAGCTCTGTCACCACGGCTTTAGCGACGTAGACATCGTGTATTTGGACAGCGTCTGCCATGCTTTTTTGCTCGACTGTTTACATTACCGCAAAGCGGTATACCGTGTGGCGGATAAAAATTCCGGTTTCAGCAAATTTACGCCCGCCGCCTGCACCCAGGAAAAACAAGTGGTACAAAGAGTAGATGCGGTGGTTTATAGCGCCCACAGCCTGGCGGTGCACGTTGCTCAGATGCAACCGAAGAAAATGGCGTACCTGCCAAATGGCGTCCAGTTTACCCACTTCGCCGGCCACTCGTGCATTCTACCGGCCGAATATAAGGTACTACCGCGGCCGATTGCCGTTTATGTCGGTTCGCTCCAGGCATGGTTTGACTATGACCTCGTCGCCTATGCCGCGCAGGCACTGCCCCAGATGTCCTTTGTCTTGATCGGCCCCGACAGTATGGCGCGTGCACGACTCAAAAGTTTGCCCAACCTGCATTTGCTCGGGCCGCGTCCCTACTCCGTGTTGCCACCATATCTCCATCATGCCGATGTCGGCATCATCCCTTTTGATGTAGCCAACTATCCGGAATTGGTACACAGTGTGCATCCTCTCAAGCTGTACGAATACATGGCTTGCGGGCTACCGGTGGTGGCAGTGGAATGGGATGAATTGAAAAATCTGCAGACACCTGCCGAACTGTGTCGCAGCCATGATGATTTTGTTGCGGCGTTGACCCGTTTGGCGGTATCACCGGCAGATCGAGAGCGATATGTGGCATATGCGGCCAAGGAAGATTGGTCGGCCCGCATCAAGACTATACTTACGGAGATGGGAATGTAGCTATGTCGGATGTCGTCGTCAACACCAGGAATCTTGCCAATCCCATCACTGGAGTACAGCGATACACCCTGGAACTTGTCTCACGTTTTAGCGACAGGGTAATAAGAATTTCCCCGGCAGGCAAATGCGAAGGCCTACGTGGGCATATGTGGGAGCAGTTTGCCTTGCCTGGCCATTTAGGTAAAAAACTGCTGTGGAGTCCCAGTAACACAGGCCCTCTTGCCATTGCCAAACAAGTAGTTACCATTCATGATATGGTAACTTTGGACCATCCGGCATGGATGAGCAGAAAATTTGCCGCCTGGTATGGCTGGTTACTGCCGCGCCTGGTGCGTCGAGTTGCCAGAGTGATTACCGATTCCGAATTTACGCGTGAGCGCATTCTGGCAATCACCCATATCGCTGCCGAGAAAGTGGCGGTCATTCCTCTCGGCGTAGACCGACGTTTTTACCCGCGAACACCGGAGGAAATCGCCCATGTGCGAGAGATATTGGGCATTCCGCATGGGCGCTATTGCCTGAGTGTGAGCGCGGTTGAGCCGCGTAAAAATTTGCGCCGTTTATTGCAGGCATGGGGCAAACTACAATGTCGTCTGCCGGAAGATGTATGGCTGGTGCTGGCCGGCGGCAAAGGCAAATCACTGGTATTTCAAGATGACAAGTGGGGCACGCTGCCGCCACGCGTACACTGGACCAGCCATGTCGCCGATTCTTATCTGCCGGCGTTATATAGCGGCGCTACCGCTTTCATCTATGTTTCACTTTATGAAGGTTTTGGCTTGCCTCCACTGGAAGCTATGGCGTGTGGTGTCCCTGTGGTCGCATCCTGCATTCCGCCGCTACGCGAAGTGTGTGGCAGCTTCGCTATCCTCGTTGACCCTCTTGATGTCGTCGCTATCGCACAAGGTATCTGTCAAGTCATCCATGACAGGGATAATGAAAAACCACTGCCGGCAGCTCTGGCGAGAGCGGCGAATTTTTCCTGGGAACGCACGGCAGAACTGACTTGGAGAGTACTCGAAGAAGCTATGTGAAAATGTCAATCTGTTGAACAAAAATCTGTGGAGTTTTCTATGACAAAAAGAGCTTTGATTACCGGTATCACCGGCCAGGATGGGGCTTACCTGGCTAAATTGTTGTTAGGCAAAGGATATGAAGTGTACGGCGCTTACCGGCGCAGTGCCTCAGTCAACACCTGGCGTTTGTGCGAACTGGATGTGCTGGATAAAGTCAAAATGATTGCTATGGAATTGCTGGAATTCACCAATATCCTGCGCGTCATGGACAAGGTGAAACCGGACGAGGTGTACAATCTTGCCGCACAAAGCTTCGTCGCTTTTTCCTTCGAACAGCCTATTTACACGAGCGATGTGGATGGGCTGGGGGTGACACGGATCCTCGAAGCCATCCGCACGGTGAACCCGAAAATCCATTTTTACCAGGCTTCCACGTCGGAAATGTTCGGCAAAGTGCGGGAAATTCCACAAACCGAGCAGACCCCTTTCTATCCGCGCAGTCCCTACGGCGCTGCCAAAGTGTATGGCCACTGGATCACCGTCAACTACCGGGAATCTTACAACATTCATGCTTCCACAGGCATTCTGTTCAACCACGAGTCGCCGCTGCGTGGGCTCGATTTCGTGACGCGCAAGATTACGGCCAGCCTTGCGCGTATCTGCTGTGGCAAAGAGGAAGTGCTGGAACTGGGCAACGTCGAAGCCAAGCGTGACTGGGGCTATGCCGAAGATTACGTGTGTGGCATGTGGATGATGCTGCAAGAGCCTGCTGCGGAAGACTACGTGCTTGCCACAGGCGAAATCCATTCGGTACGCGAATTCGTAGACAAAGCGGCACAGGTGGCAGGTATTCCGCTTGTATGGAGCGGCGAAGGGGCCGATGTACACGGCATAGACCGGCGCAGCGGCAAATTGATCTGTCGTGTCAACCCCGAACTGTATCGGCCTGCGGAAGTAGATCTTTTGATCGGCAATGCTGGCAAAGCAAGACAAAAACTAGGTTGGGCACCGAAAATCACTTTCGCCGGCCTGGTGGAGATGATGATGAAGAAAGACCTGGAGCGCGCCGCCAAGGGAACATTGCAGTTTTGAGGAATTATGAACATTGCGATAGTCCATGATTGGCTTACCGTCTACGGCGGCGCCGAGCGCGTCCTGGAAAACATGCTGGCGGTGTTGCCAGAGGCTCACTTGTTCAGTCTCATTGACTTTGTGCCGGAAGACAGACGCGGCTTTCTTGGCGGACGACGAGCGACGACTTCGTTCATACAGCGTCTGCCGTTTGCCAGGAGCAAATACCGCCAATATCTGCCGCTGTTGCCGCTGGCTATCGAACAGTTGGACCTGTCGGCCTACGATATAGTGATTTCGAGTAGTCATGCCGTGGCCAAAGGTGTCATTACCGGGCCAGACCAGTTGCACATTTGCATGTGCTATTCGCCGGTGCGCTATGCCTGGGATTTGCAGCACCAGTATCTGGCGGAAACAGGGCTAGATCGCGGCCTCAAAGGCTGCCTCTTGGGGCCGCTGGCACGAGCTATTCTGCACTACATCCGCATGTGGGACGTACGCACCGCCGATGGGGTTGACAGCTTTATTGCCATCTCCCACTATATTGCCCGGCGCATCCGCAAAGTCTATCGCCGTGAGGCAACGGTCATTTACCCGCCTGTCGCCGTAGACGCATTTCCTCTGCGCACGGACAAAGAAAAATTTTATTTCACCGCCTCGCGCCTGGTCCCTTATAAAAAAGTTGACTTGATTGTGGAAGCATTTGCAGCCATGCCAGACAAGGAACTCGTGGTAATCGGTGACGGCCCCGAATTTCGCAAGATCAAGGCCAAAGCCACGTCCAACGTGCAGTTGCTCGGTTATCAATCGTCCGATGTGCTGCGCGACCATATGCAGCGCGCCCGCGCTTTTATCTTTGCTGCCGAAGAAGATTTTGGCATCGTCACACTCGAAGCCCAGGCTTGCGGCACGCCGGTGATTGCCTACGGCAAAGGCGGCTCCACGGAGACGGTGCGGCACGGCGAAACAGGCCTCTGGTTTGGAGAGCAAAGTGTGGCCAGTCTGTGCCAGGCGGTAGAAACTTTCGCTTCCGGTGTTCATCAATTTACCCCGGAAACATTGCGCAGCCACGCACAAAAATTCGCTCCGGCGCGTTTCCGTAAAGAATTTTCCGCCTTTGTCGGCAAAGAATGGGCCAGTTTTCAAGAAGCAAACTCTTTCGGAGAAAAAACATGCCCAGCAAAAATCTCGAACTTGTAACCAATCCCGCTATCGAGCAGTTACGTGTCGCCACTCACCCATGGTGGACGGTAGCCATGCTGGTATTGGCTGATGCACTGGCTTTGACCCTGGCATGGTTGTTCAGCGTATGGGGCAGAACATGCTTTGACGGAGAAATTTCCTGGATGTTGTACGTCAAGTTGTGGCCGGTGCTTGGACTTTTCTTGTTGGTATATGCTGCGGTAGATTTGTATCCTGCTATTTTCTTGAGCTCTACCGAAGAACTACGCCGTACCACCTGGACTACGAGCCTCCTGTATCTTGGCATCGGTGCTTTGACTTTCTTGATGCGCGGCGCCGAAGTCTATTCGCGTGCCGTCTTTTTGTCCGGCTGGGTACTATCTCTCGTATTCATACCGGCAAGCAGAGCGATCGTACGGGGGTTCTTCGCTCCCTGTGCCTGGTGGGGATATTCGGTAGTGGTAATGGGCGCCGGCAAGACAGGCAGTATGGTGGTTCGCAACCTACGCCAGTGGCCTTCTCTTGGGTTTAAGGTACTGGCGGTGCTCGACGACGATCCGGCCAAGCAGTCACAGATACATGATGTACCGGTAATCGGTGGGCTGGAGTACGCGCCGCTCTTCGCCAAAAAATTCGGCATTGACTATGCCATCTTCGCCATGCCAGGCGTCCAGCGCGAGCGTCTACTTGAACTCCTGGAGCAATATGGCCAGACTTTTCCCCACCTCTTTATCATCCCTGACCTGTTTGGTTTTTCCAGTCTGTGGGTCAACGCCAAAGACCTTGGCGGCATTCTTGGTCTTGAGGTTTGTCAGAATCTTTTTGACCCATGGGCACAGCGAGTCAAAAAATGTCTCGATATCGTCAGTGTGGTGTTGAGCTCCGTCTTCATGCTGCCATTGATATTGTTGATAGCACTCTTGTGCAAGCTCGATTCGCGCGGCCCTGCATTTTTCGTCCAGGAACGGCTAGGCAAAGATGGCCGCCGTTTCATGGCGCTCAAGTTCCGCACTATGTACAGCGATGCCGAAGAAAAACTGCAAGAACTATTGCAGGCCAACCCGCTCTTGCGCCAGGAATACGAGGTGTACCACAAATTGCGTCAGGACCCGCGCGTAACCCGCATCGGCAGATTTTTGCGCAAAACGAGTCTCGACGAGCTGCCACAATTGTGGAACATACTCAAGGGCGAAATGAGTCTGGTGGGGCCACGCGCCTATATGCCCAAGGAACTGCCAAAAATGCGCAACGCCGAAAAAGTGATCCTGCGCGTGCAGCCCGGCCTTACCGGCCTGTGGCAGGTATCGGGACGCAATCGTCTGACCTTCGATCAACGCCTGGATCTCGATATTTACTACGTGCGCAACTGGTCACTGTGGTTTGACATCTATATTCTGGCCAGCACCGTACACGTGCTGTTTTGGGATAACGGTGGGGCATGTTAGCCCGTGGGAAAAAATTTGCTTGACCTGTGATCGTATTTCAGGTATAATGATTTGCAATTCGCGTCCGGGCGTTTAGCTCAGTTTGGTTAGAGCGCCACGTTGACATCGTGGAGGTCACTGGTTCGAGTCCAGTATCGCCCACCACAAGCGGCTTCCTAGCCGCTTTTTTTTTGGGTATTTTGTAGAGGGTAATAAGATGCCTGCCGAAGAATTTACCATGATCATCGAAGCCGGACGCAGCGACCGGCAATACTGGAAAGACTTGTGGCGTTATCGCGAGCTTTTTTATTTTCTGGCATGGCGTGATATTCTGGTACGCTATAAACAGACCGTGATCGGCATTGCCTGGGCGGTGATACGCCCATTCCTGACCATGGTGGTATTCACCGTGGTATTTGGCATGCTGGCTAAACTGCCGAGCGAAGGGACCACACCTTACGCAATTCTGGTATTTGCCGGCGTGCTACCCTGGCAGTTTTTTGCAGCCTCGCTCTCCGAGTCGAGTATGAGCCTCGTGGGCAATGCCAATCTCATCTCCAAGGTTTATTTTCCACGCCTTATCATCCCGGCTACGTCGGTCATCACCAGTCTCGTAGACTTCTTTATTTCCGGCAGCATTATGGCGCTCATGATGATGTGGTATGGCTTCTGGCCGTCGTGGCGCATCGTCTTGTTGCCCATATTCATTGTCATTGCCTTTATGGCTTCGCTTGGCGTTGGTTTATTGCTTACCGCATTTACCGTCAAATACAGGGATTTCCGGTACGTCGTGCCGTTTCTGGTACAGTTCGGACTCTACATTTCGCCTGTGGGGTTCAGCAGTACTATTGTCCCTGAAAAATGGCGGTTTCTCTATTCACTCAACCCCATGGTCGGCGTCATTGATGGCTTCCGTTGGGCCATCCTCGGCGGCGATGCCAAAATTTATTGGCCGGGGCTTTTGCTGTCGCTCACGCTCGTACTGTTTTTCTTTGTCACTGGTATCTGGTATTTCCGCAAAACAGAGAAAACATTTGCCGATGTGATTTAGGCTTGTGGGAAAGGATGTACATATGTGGAAAACAGCCGAAGGTAGCACGGGCAGACTGTTGCAGTTGTGCCTGGCCTATTTTTTCTTTTACACGATTACCGGCGTCTCCCTGAAATATTTCACTGGGCCGGCAAAATTGGGACTACCTCATGTCGGCCAGATGGAATATCTGGTCTACAACACGATCGGCGGAACATTGCTATGCCTCGTTATAGTGCTAGCTTTGCGCTGGTACCATCTGAAATCCCAGAACCATATACAGTGCGCAGGAATCAAGTTTCCTGTGGAATATTTGTATATAATCCCTTCCGGTGTGTGCACCGCGGTGATCATTCCCACCACGACACTGATGTACCTGTTGCTGCGCTCAGTAATGGTAGCAATGGTAGTCATGCGTGGCAGCATTATTGTTATGAGCCGTATCATTGATGCCATCCAGATTCGCCAGGGTATTCTCAAGAAAAAAGTGTATTGGGCTGAGGAGTTTGGCGTCGTGTTCGCAATTCTTGCCGTAAGCGTGCAATTATTTCTCGTGGAAGAAACCGGCGGCTTTGATTTACTGCATTCGCCGGCCGCGCTCTTTACACTGGGCAGCTATCTGGTGGCTTACTTCATCCGCCTGTACATCATGAACTACTACAAAAACACACGCGGACAGGGCGTGCCGCAAGACAATAAGGCATTCTTCGCCGTGGAACAAATTGCTGCGTTCGTTACCATGCTGTTGTGCGGCTTGTTTCTGTTATGCTTCTTGCGCGGTGCAGGCAACTCGCTTATGTATCAGTACCAACAATCTTTCTCCCAACCATCCAATTACTGGCCGTGGGAGATCGCCAGCGGGTTTGCCTACGGCATGGTGGCCTTTTTCTCGGTATTCCTGTTCATGTTCAAAGGGCGCACCGCGACCTTTGCCGGCATCGTCAACCGCCTGACTTCACTGGTGGCAGGCACCAGCGCGACGCTGTTTTTATATTTCGTGTTTGGCTTTGAATTTCCGAAAAAAGCGGACTGGATTTCGCTCGTGTTTATCCTGGCCGCCGTAGGTTTTTTGACCCAGGCGGAAAAGAAACGCACCCGCGAACTCAAGGCGGCCAAAGAGCTGGCTTAACCACCACTGACAACGGAAAATTACAACTGTTTGCGCACCCTCTGCAACAAGGCGATGATCGCCGTGCGCAGCTCTGGAGTCCGCAGATTGCGATATTTCCACCAGTAACGCATCTTGCGGTACAGCTTGAACACTAGATCGAGCGACAGCTCACCGACAAACGGGATGGGGATGCTGCCGAGAGAACCGTTACGCGACAGCAGCACTACCCACGTTTCACCCAGCCGTTCTTCGTAAAGTTTGGCCAGATCGTAGCGTCCCACTTCGTTTAGCGTATGCGTAGCCTGCCGGTAGAAATTGAGTGCCGTAGTACCCTCGGCATTGTTGAGCGCCTTCACCAGTTTTACGAAATCGCTGGCGTGGTCACGGTATTTGCGATAATAGCCGTAAGCCGCCTGCGTGAGAGGGTCGCTGAATGGCATAGCAATCGTTTCATCGTCGGGCGATTTGAGTACGCGCATACCGAATCTGCCATGCGACAACTCGTCTTCGAGTAGTTTGCCGAACAGCAGGAAAAATTCTTCGGCCTGGGGCAGGAATTTGTTGCCCTGCAGCATGATCATAAAGCCGATGTAGGAAAGAATGCCGTAATCTCTGGGATGTTCCTTGTTGCCTGCCTCCAGATGTGCCCAAGCCTCTCGCATGTCGTCGTGCGTAAGGGTGCGACTCTTGTCACCGCTTTTCACCGTACCTCTGAGGTAAAAACGAGCCGCCTCCAGTGAGAACGTGCCGTGCGTAGGCAGCAGCGCGGAGAGTTTCTCCATCACTGTCTTTTGCAGAGCGGCGTAAGGAACGATCTCCTTGTTTTGATCGATGAAATCGGCGATCTGGTACATGTCACCGCACACTTTTTCCTGTTCGGGCGTAAGTTTGATCTTCTCTCGCTTGTGCAGATCGAGCAGATTGTCGAGCGCCCGCCGCGCGCCGAGCGTTTCCATCTGATCGGCCATGAACTTGCGGATGACGATGTGGAAAGTGTTTTCGCTGATACGCGCCGGAATTTTCTGCTCGACCTTACGCAAAGGCTCGATATTTTGCAGCAATTCCTTGGGGGCAGGGTATGCGGGCACTTCAGGATCAACGACGAGCGATTTCTCCGGTGCGGCGATGCCCTGGTAGACGAGCGGCAGTGCCTCCTCCGCCTCCATGTATTTTTCGTACAGGAGCTTTGCTTCGAGCGCCGCGACGCAGTAGGCAATATAACTATCGCGCAGGTTGTTGACCAGTTCCTGTTCTTTTTTCTGGCCGCCAAGTGTGGTGAGACTGTGGGCGACACAAAAAGCGTCGCGCACGCGTCCGGCGCTGGCCAGCGAGAGCGCCTCGTGCGTGATGACGCTGATGAGTCCTCTCTTCTTGTTGGCAAACGAGGAAATGTACATGTACATGCCGTTGAGGCCAGGCTCGATCTCCGCCGCCTTGGCCGCTTCTTTGAGCGCCTGTTTGCGTTTGCCGGCGAGCAGACTGTCGAGCGCCTTGTCGAAATAATCGAGCGCATCTTTAAAGCTGGAGGCGTCCACAAACGAAGTTTCCGGTGTGTTGCCGTGTCCTAGCCCAAATACCAGGCGACGGTCAATGGTGAAGATGCCCATCTTGTCGAGCAGGGTGGCGAATACAGCTTTTTCCGCGAGAACGGTGGAAAGAAGGTAGGCTTCGTCTTCGATCGGATTGATCAGCAAAAGTCGCCGGCAGGCTATACGCGCACTCGCTGTGAGCAAAGTCGGATAAAAATTGTCGAGGGTAAGGTCAACCACTTTGCGGAATACTTCGTTGGCCGACGCTTCTCCTTTGCGTGCCGTACCTGTGCCAATGATCGGCATACGCAGGGTGGAGCCTGGCGGCAGTTGTAAAAATTGTTTGGCCAGGTTCTTCAACACCGCATCCACGATTTGCTCATTGGCGTTGCCGGTCATGGGTGAGACGCAGGCAAGCCAGATTTTTTCCGCCTGTTCGATAAGGCCGCCTGGCGGAATCTCGCGCACATCGCTCACCTCCATGACGCCCTCCAGCCCGCGTCTTACCTCAGGGAAATTGTAGGGCTCTGCCGCGTCGAATATTCTGCGCATCACCGGCCCGTAAGATTGGTAGGGTCTGGTATTACAAGAAACGGCGAGCACCGAGCAGCGCGGCAGATTCTTGGCGATGATGTCGGCACGTACCGCCATGACGACAGGGTCGCTGAATTGCGGCCGTCCGAGAGGGTCGAAGTAGGGTGAACCGATGGCATGGTGGACGGCCCCCGGACAGTCGCTCATTTCATAGAACGGAACAAGACAAAAACGCTCGCGTAGATGTGCCATATTTTTTCCTTATCCTTATCTTACAACACGGCTTCCATGACTTCCTGTGCCTTGGCTGGGATGAACTGGCCGGTTGCCGCCTGGCCCAGGGGGTTGAAATTATACATGTAGCTGATGGCCACGGGTCTCTTGTCGGGCGAGAGCGGGTAGGTACAATCCTCGACATAGATGACGTTGAAGATGGCGGCCAGCATCAGCATGACGTTGCGCAGATTGCAGATTTCGTCGCACACACCGAAGACGATGAGATAAAAACGACCCTGACGCCGCAGTTCCCAGAACAGTTGGTGGACATACGGTGTGCCCGGCGACATGCAGAAATCGTCCTTGAGGAAGATCAGCTCGCGCTTTGGTTCGAGTACAGCCTCGGCCGGCAACTGCGGGTCAAACCAGCGAATGAGTATTTTTTGGCTCTGCGGCACCAGAATCTCGTCTGTCGCCTGTTGATCGGCGGTGCCGAAACGCCGGTTTTGATCGAGCAGCGCATGCGGCGGAAAAGTGCGCACGAAATCGGGCTGCTCACCGGCGCGGACGATTTCGAGCGAATGAAAACGTTTGCCATGTATGCTCTCGACGACATGGGCGTCCTGAAATTGTATTTGCGGCACTTTGCGCGCAAAGAGTGTGCGGCGCAATTCGCCGGCGCGTTTGGCCACCACATCAATTTCTTGCTGCACCGCATCCTGGTTGAGCCCTTTGGCGGCTTTCTGGTAAGCAGAGATGGACAGCAGTCCGTTGGCCTTCATAAAGGTGTTGAGGCAGTCTATGGCGATGCAGGCGCAAGCCTCGGGTTTCAGTTTGGGCAAATTGGGCATAAAGATAATCCTCTCGAAAAATATCATTCCTCGCGTGGCCACATGGCATATGTGAGAGCGGCGACGATCATGAGCGAGCCGGCAAGCTGCGTCCACACTAGTGATTCGTCCAGCATGACAACGGCAAGTGCTACGCCGAACACCGGCGTCAGGGTAAGGCTGGCTGCCACAAGAGAAGTTGGCAGAAGTTGCAGCGCCTTGTAATATAGCAAGGTGCCCAGCCCGTTGCAGCAAAGCCCCAGATAGATCGTCACCAGCCATGTCGTCTGGGTGATGCGGCCGAGTTGTGAAAAATTGCCGCACATCAGATTGACAAGCCCGAGCGAAAAGAGTGTGCCAAGATTGATCCAGAAAAAAGCATAAAGCGCATGCACGCTGCTCAAGATTTTTTTGCTGGCCACGGTAAAACCGCTCCAGCAGAACACGGCAGACAACACCAAGAGGTCGCCGAACAGCGCCGAGCCGGGGCGCAGTTGAAAACCATGCAAATCTTCGCTGAGAATGAGCAGCACACCGGCGAAGGCGACGGCGCCGCCGTAGAACGTGCTGCGCGCTATTTTTTCACGCAGCAGCACTACAGCCAGCACAGCGGCGCCAATCGTATCGAGCGAAATGATGAGCGAGGCGTTGGCCGCGGAAGTGTATTTTGCTCCCGTGTATTCCAGTATCATGGCAAGCGGCTGGATGAGGAAAGCGACGATCGCTGCCCAGCGCCATTCACCGGGCGTCCAGCGTGCCGTGTGTTGCAGGCGCAGATAGAATGGCCACAGCAACAAGGCGGCGATGGCCACACGGTTAAAACTATGTAATACAGGATTCACCTGTTGGTTGAAGACGAATTTGTTGCAGGCAAAGGTGGTGCCGAAGAGAAAGTGAGTTGCCACGAGCAACAAGGCTCCTACGAATCGTGTCCGATAAATATAGGTCGGTAAAGGTGCTGTTTTTTCGGTTGTGTGCACAAAGTTGCCAATACTATGAAAGTTACAGTGCCGCGATGATGCCTTGCAACAACTTGATGAATTTATGCTGTGCCTTGGCCGCAGTTTCCTTTGTTTCTTCGTGTGTCAACGGCTGGTTGAGCATCCCTGCGGCCATGTTGGTGATGCAGGAAATGCCCAGTATCTTAAGCCCTACATGCCGGGCGGCAATCACTTCGGCCACGGTTGACATACCTACGGCGTCCGCTCCCAGCACGCGCATCATGCGAATTTCTGCCGGTGTTTCAAAGCTGGGGCCGGTGATGCCGATGTAGACACCCTTCTGCACCGGAATCTTGCGCGCCTTGGCCGCCTTTTCCGCCAGTTCCCGCAGTTCCGGGGTGTAGGCGGTGCTCATGTCGGGGAAACGCAGGCCAAGTTCGCTCAGATTGGGTCCGATCAGAGGGTTACTGCCGGTGAGATTGATGTGATCCTCCATGATCATCAAGTCGCCAGGCGTAAAAGATTTGTTGATGCCGCCGGCGGCATTGGTGACGATGAGCGTATGGATACCCAGGCGTGCCATGACGCGGATGGGAAATACCACTTGCTGGAAGTTGTATCCTTCATAGTAGTGGAAACGGCCCGACATCACCGCCAGATTTTTTTTGTGCAGTTTGCCCAGGAACAGTTTGCCGGCGTGTCCCTCTACCGTGGAAACAGGGAAGTGAGGGATGTCCTGGTAAGAAATCACCGTCGGTTTTTCGATTTGCTCGCTGAATGGTCCCAACCCTGAACCAAGCACGACTCCTACCTGCGGACGCTCTGCATACTGTCCCTGGATATACTGCGCCGCTTCCTTGATTTGTTCCAACATTTGTTCCATACTTTTCTCCTGATTGAAAAAAATGGGCCCCGCCGGATGGAGGCCTTCTATGAACGCTAGACCCGTTACAGTTCTTTGCCCTGTTTTTGCAGTTTGCGGATTCCTTCTTTGGCTACGCCCGTAATTTTGTGAATCGTCTCCACAGCTTCACGCCGGTGGTCGTCGAGCGAAAACAGCTTCAGTTCTTTGATCGCTTTGGTCATCGCTGGTTCCTCCTTTTTCCCTGGATTATACCACAAGTGGCCGGGCAATGGCAAGGAATCCCGAACCTGGATAAGTGGAAGGATGACAGGATTGCCAGGATAGCCTATCCCATAATCCTGTCATCCCCCCTCTCATCGCGGTTCAGAACGCAGCATGTTTTTGGCAGCTTCAATGCGGCCTTCCTGTTTGCCTTTCTGGATGCCGATTTGCTCACCTTCTTGCAAGCCGGCCTGTTTGCCTTCGCGCATTCCACTCAGGTAATTATCATAGAGTTTCGACTTCTCATCCATGACTGCCTTGAGCCGCGCTTCATAGAGGCCACGCTCGACCTCGTCAAGGGTAAATTTTTTGAGTTCGCTCACCGCCTGCCGAATCTCTGGTGTATCCAGAGACTTTGGCAACTTCTCATCGTCCAGGCTTTCGCCGTGCTTCAAAAAGTAAGCCCATTGTTCCAGTTGTTTCATCAGCGCCTCCTTTTTGGCCACAAATTTCGGCAGTTCTAGCGTGTAGATACTGAGGTGGTCGCTCAATGTCACATGCTTCTCTACATCCTGCACGCGGAACAGGTTGTAGTAATGCTCGGTCGCTATCGGCAACGACTCCTGGCACACACAAATGATGTTCACTTTTTGCAGCAGATGGTACTGCTCGCCTTCTTTGAGCTGCGTCTGGTAATTCTTGGCCCAGTAGTAGAGTAACCTCTGCGGGAAGTAACTGTACATCTGAATCTGCACTTCGATCAAGAACCATTCACCGGTTTCGTTTTTCGCTTTGATGTCAACGATGGATAGCTTGCCGCCCAGGAATTCTTTGGGGTTGTACGGATTCAGAATTTGCAGTTCCACCACCTTGGGCTGTTTGCTCTCTTCCAATACAGCATTGACCATGCTGAGAAGTAGATTTTTATAGAAAACATAGCAGAAAACCCAGCCCCTTGTGGGCGGGGATGAATGCTATCCACTTAAAAACTTGGTGTTTCAAGCCCGCTCATGCGGGT
>JAGVGO010000065.1 GCA_020057085.1 Planctomycetota bacterium
CAACTACGCCGCATTCGCGGCGGGGGCGTGAACTCAAAGGGCTTTCTCCGAATGAATATGCTCGACGTTTAACTGTCACTCATCACCTGAACTATTACAATTTTTTATATTTTATTACTTTTTATTGTACCATACTCTTTTTGTAGTAGTAAAAACAAGGGAAAAATCGCAATCGGCTCCTCATTTGCGCAGTCCTTGCAGTGTTGCTTCCAGGAATACTCCGGAGAAAGTAGGGTGGGTATGTACGATGCTGCCCATCTCGTAGAGTGAGGCGTGCGACTGCATCGCCAGCAGCGACTCGCTGATGAGGTCGGTGGCATCTTCGGCGACAATGTGTACGCCAAGAATTTCACCGAATTTCTTGTCGGCGACTACCTTGACAAAACCTTCGCCACTTCCTGTGGCCAGAGCTTTGCCATTCATGCTCACAGGGAATTTGACCACCTCAACGAGGAAACCGCGTTCCACAGCACCGCGCTCGGTAAAGCCCACGGCGCTGATTTCCGGAAAACTGTAGATGCACACCGGCATCATGTCGTAGATCAGCTCTTCACCTTTGCCGTTGATGGTTTCCACTGCGGTACTACCTTCGGCTGAAGCGACATGGGCAAGCATCCACCTGCCGTTGACATCTCCTACCGCGTAGATTTGCGGCAAGCTGGTACGGCAGCGCAAGTCGCTTTTGATGTAGCCGTTGTGCAGCTGCAGACCGCTCAGTAAAAGGAAGTCGAGTCCTTCCAGGTTGGCTTTGCGTGTTATGGCCGACAGCAGGATGTCGCTCTTTTCTCGCTGCACCGTGCCGCCGACTTCGTATGTCACGCAGCCATCGCTGAACTCTTTCACCTTGCTGTTGAGGAAAAGCCGGATGTGACGTTTAGCCATCATCTCTTCGGTAAACTGGATCACGTCGTCATCCATGAACGGAATGAGGTGATTTTTCTGCTCGAACAGCGAGACTTCTACCCCCAGCGACGAGAAGAGATAGGCGAACTCGATACCGATAAGCCCGCCGCCGACAATGGCGATCGTTTGCGGCAGACGCTCGATGTCGTAGATGTTTTTCGGCGTGTAGATTTTGTCCTGCCCCTCGCCGACAAACGGGGTAGTGTAGACGGAGCCGGTGGCGATGATGAGATGCTCGAACTCCAGGATTTCACCGTTTACCTCCAGCGTATTGAGGCCGGTCACCCGGCCTCTGCCCTGGAAAATCCAGACGCCGTTTTTTTCCAAAAGAAAGCGTACACCGCCGGTGAGGCTCCCCACCGTAGTGAATGCACGTTCCTTCGTGCGTGCCCAATTGAGACGCAACTTGTCGCTCTCGATGCCGTCAATACCGAGTTGTGCCGCTTGCTTCATCTCGTTGTAGGCCTTGGCAGATTTCAAGAGCGATTTGGAAGGAATGCAGCCCCAGTTGAGGCACATTCCGCCGATCTTGTCTTTCTCGACGATGGCCACGCTATTGCCCATCTGGGCCGCCTTGAGAGCGGCAATGTAACCACCCACGCCGGCGCCGAGAATCACGATTGCAAACTTATGGTTCATGGCCACTCCTTACATCGAAATCAAAATTTTGTCGGGTGAGCCGGCAAGCTGGAGGAAATAGCTGACAAAGCTACCGGCATAGGCACCGTCCACCACGCGGTGATCGAACACCAGCGATACCGGTAAAATGTGGGCTGCCACTACCTGATCTTGCTTGACAAACGGCGACTTGTGGATGCGACCGATGCCAAGAATCGCTACCTGCGGCGGGACGATCATGGGCGAACCGAACACTCCGCCGAACGGCCCATAGTTGGTGATGGAGATGGTGCCATGCCGCAGGTCGTCGAGCGGAATGGTGCGTTTCGCCGCTTTTTCGCTCAAGCTCTTGATTTCTTCTTGCAGCTCGGCGATAGACTTCTTTTCTACGTTGCGTATGGTCGGCACCATGAGCCCTGCATCGGTGTCAACGGCGAAGCCGATGTTGAGCGCAGTAAAACTACGAATTTCTTTCCGCGTCGCATCATAGTGAGAATTGAGCAACGGATATTTTTTGAGCGCGGCGGCCAGTATTTTCACGAGAATCGGCGTGAAGGTGAGATGCTCACCTTTGGCCTTGAGTCGTTCGCGCATCGCCACCATCTCGTCAATTTCGCCGTAATCGGAGACCGTAGCGGTCGGGATGTGCTGGCTTACTTCCATGTTGTTGGCGATCGTGCCACGCAAGGTGGAAAGCGGAGAAACCTTGACATCCAGCTCCACTGTCGTTGCTGCCCGTGTTGGCGCAAGCGGCGTGGGCACGACCAGCGGAGGTTGAGCGGTTTTTGGCGCGGCGGGTAGTGCCAATGTCGCTTCGCTTGCTCTTTGCGCCGACTTGAGAATGTCTTCCTTCATCACCCGTCCGCCTGGGCCCGATCCTTTTATCTTGGCGAGGTCAATGCCAAGGTCCTTCGCCATCTTGCGCGCTACCGGTGTAGCCAGCGCAACTTCTTTGCGCTCGACGAGCGAAATGGTTTCTGCGCTTTTGTCCAAAATCCCTTCGCCCGATGGCGGCAAGACAATCCCCTTGGCCGTTTCGAGCTTGCCCATTACCGTAGACGCCTCCTCCACCACTTCGGCCTGTGGCTCACCGGCGGTTTCAATCTCTGCCAGCACTTCGCCCACACGGATAATCTGGCCTTCGGCAACCATCTGCTTGAACAGTTTGCCTTCTTTTGGCGAAGGCATCTCGGCTACCACTTTGTCGGTTTCGACGATAGCCAATATATCGCCGACCCTGACGCTGTCACCTACCTTGGTTTTCCACTGGATGACCTTGCCTTCATGGACGCCTTCACCTATGTCGGGAAATTTAAAAAGAAAATTCATGGCCAAACTCCTCAGAATGAGAGCAACTCTTTGATTGTGACGATGATCTTATCGGTCGAGATCATGTAGTGATGTTCGCCACGCGCCAACGGAATGGTCAGATTGAAGCCGCCGAGCCTGGTGGGTGGGGCTTCGAGCGAGAGGAAAGCATCTTCCGTCACCACCGCCATCATTTCGGCACCGACACCGAAATTGAGCGGCCCTTCATGCACGACCAGAAAGCGGCAGGTTTTCTTCACCGACTCGATGATGGTGTGGCGGTCGAAGGGATAGATGGTGCGAAGGTCTATGACCTCGATGTTGATGCCGTCCTGCGCCAGTTGTGCGGCTGCCTCCATCACCTCTTTGAGCTGCGCGCCATAGCTCACCACGGTGATGGCATCTCCTTGCCTCACGACGCTCGCCTTGCCGATGGGAATGGTGTAGGCGTCTTCAGGGATTTCTTGCTTCACCGAGCGATACATGCGTTTCGGTTCACAGAAGATCACCGGGTCGCTGTCGCGTATGGCGCTGATGAGAAGCCCCTTGGCATCGTAGGGAGACGACGGAATCACCACCTTGAGGCCAGGCGTGTGCGCATAGTAGGCTTCCATGCTTTCCGAATGGTGTTCGAGCGCGCGAATGCCGCCGCCATATGGAAAACGGATCACCATAGGCAAGGTCCAGGCACCGCGCGAGCGGTTGCGAATACGCGCGACGTGGGAAACGATCTGGTTGAAGCCCGGATAGACGAAACCGTCGAACTGGATTTCGACAACCGGCTTGAGACCGGCCAATGCCATACCGATGGCGGTGCCGACGATGCCGCTTTCGGCCAGCGGCGAATCGAAGCACCTGTCTTCGCCGTACAGTTTCTGCAAATTTTCAGTGGCACGAAAGACGCCGCCCTCGACACCGACATCTTCGCCGTAAACGATGATATTTTTATCTCTTGCCATTTCCAGGCGCAGCGCGTCGTTGACCGCCTGAAGTAAAGTTAACGCTTTCACTGCTGTGCCTTCCTTTCCAGATATGCCTTGTGCTGTTCCAGTTGCCGACGCAATTCGGCAGGCATTTCCTTGTAGTGGTATTTGAAAATATCTTCAAGCGTTGGATCGGGCGAGGCTTCCACCTTGCGGAACGCCTCGTCCACTTCTTTACGCACAACTTCGCTCCATTGTTGTGTCTCTTCTGCCGTGATCATTTTCTTGTTGAGCAGATATTTCTTGAGCCGCAGCAACGGATCTTTTTGCTCCCATGCGGCCACTTCTTCGTTCTTGCGATAACGGGTCGGATCATCGGAGGTGGTGTGGGCGGCAAGGCGGTAGGTGTAGCCTTCGATGAGGGTCGGGCCGCCACCGTTGCGTGCCTTGTCGGCCGCGAGCTTCACCGCCTGGTACACTGCCTGGATGTCGTTGCCGTCTATCTGTACCCCTTCGAAGCCAAAACCGAACGCGCGCTCGGCCAGCGTATTCACTGCCGTCTGTTTGCTGCGCGGGCAAGAGATCGCATACTGGTTGTTCTGTATATAGAAGATGACCGGTACCTTCCACACCCCGGCAAAATTCATGGCTTCGCTAAAGTCGCCCTGGGAAGTGCCGCCATCACCGGTGCAAGCGACCACCACGGCATCTTCTTTCTTGTATTTCATGGCATAGCCGATGCCTACCGCATGCAACGTCTGCGAAGCGATAGGTACCGCGATAGGCAGAATACGGTACTCTTTGCCGGCGCTGTTGCCAAGCTCGTTGCCATACCAGGCGAGGAAAATATAGTAGAGCGGCACACCCTTTTGCAACCATGCCCCCATCTCACGGTAGCCGGGTACCAACCAGTCATTTTTGTTGATAGCCATGATCATGCCGATCTGGTTGGCTTCCTGTCCCTTGAGTGGCGGGTAGGTGAGCATGCGGCCTTGCCGTTGGTAGGAGACAGCCATGTCGTCGCACACACGCGCCCGCAGCATGCCGCGATAGGCTTCGAGCAGACCTTCGTCGCTCAACACTGGGCCGCCGTTTGGCTTCAGTATGCCGTCCGCATTGAGAAGGGAGAGCATCTTCCCTTCCCGTGGGTCATAGTTCTTGAACATTCTTTTCTCCAGTAATAAAAATCTTCGTGGTTTATTTGCTGTAATTCTACTCAATAGCCAGGCAAGACGCAAGAGGAAAATACGACACATTTTGTCTTATTTCACTATGTCGTTTTTTCTAAAACCGCCTTGTTACATCTTCTTTTTTGTGTTACAATGCATACTCATTTCCTAAACTTTGATGCAAAGGACCATTTATGTCAGATATTTATCAAAAATGTTCTCGTTGCCAGGATGGGAAGCTGAAGAAATATCCATTTTCCCGCAAATTCTTGACAACATTATTTGTGCTTCTGGTGCTGGCACCGGCCGCTTTTCTCGTGCATGCGGGCGTGCAGATACTGGCCGCGAAATTGGCCAACAAAGCCCTCAGCATACACGATTTTTGCATGCTGGAGGCGGCGATAGCAGGCGGCGCCCTCTTTGTATTGGGCTATCTGGCACACTATGAATATGGCGTTCTGCGCCACCTCAAGGCCTGGTTCAGGCTGGTTTGCCCTTACTGCGAAAACGGCTATCTGCTCAAGAACCGCGTCGGCATATGGCGCGCTCTTGTTTATTTCTTCGATATTTTCCTGTTTGAGCAGATTCTCGTTCCCATGTACCAGGCGCTTACCTTGCAGATGGTGTGGGCACGCGATAAGCGGCCACGCGCTCTCTGGCTGCTGCCGAAGCTGCTCTTTTACATCTTTTTGTTCTTCGGTTCCGTGCCTTTTTTGGTTTATCTCCTGGGGCAGAACAAAGTGGCAGGGCTCGTGTTTTCGGTGCTGGTCATGCTTTACATCTGCTACATGATTTTCGCCAGCTCCGACAAGGAACGCTCTTACCAGAAGAGCATCGTGTTCCTGCTCATCCCGCTCTACTATGTGAGCATGGTGGAACTCTTCCGCTGGACCTGGGTATTTTCCAGCGCCTCCCTCAACCTGTTGCCCGACGAATCCGACTTTATGCTCATGGGACTGGAAAACCTGGTGCGCACTCAGCTCTTTTTCGACGTGTTCGAAGTCTACGGGATGCACATCGGCGACATCCAGGCGACCAGCTTCCTGTCGTACTCGGCGATCTTCGTGACACGGTTGCTTCTCGACGTCGCCCTCATCTCCATGCTCGTCGCTATTACCATAAAATGTTACCGCCGTGCCTGGGTGTTCAAGTTCACCGGGCAGAAGAGCGAGCAAGTCACCGCCAGTGAATCGCTCTTAGAGATGGAAAATGTCGCCGTACTCGGCAGCCCGCACGACATCGGCAAGATGCAAAAACTGGTTGACCACGTGGTGGGCGTCCTTGCCAAAACCGGTCCGTATGTGGCGAGCGTGGCGCGTGTCGCCGGCGATGCGGCAAGCAAACAGGCGGCCGAACATTGCAGTCGTGTCGTCAAGCAGTTGGCGGCAGGCTCGACGGAAGAGGCAGAAGCGACAGCACCCGGAAAATTACGCTGGCGTACGCGCTTTGCCGCCCTCTTTTTTGTAACGCTCTGGGTGTGCGCTTTCACCTGGGGCATTGATATCTTCATCAAAGATGTCACGCAGCGCGAAATCCGCGAGCTGATGGCACTGGCACAAAAGCCGGAATTGCAGCAAAATCCGCTGCTCAGACAGAACATCTACCTCAAGGTCATCAGGAAAGACAGCAAACACCGCGAGGCGCTCATGGCTTCGGCCAAGACCTACCTGGAAGTGGCCGACCTGCACGCCAAGCTGTTCGACTTCGATCAGACTCTCATTGACATTGACAAGAGCTTCCAACAGATGATGAAACTCGAAGCTATCGTCGGCAAAGGACAGCCCGAACTGCTTGCGCTGGCAGCACAGTCATATATCGTGCGCAGCAAAGTGTTCTTCATGCAAAAAGATTGGGAACGGGCTGCCAGCGAACTACAGAAAATCCGCACCGAGGCTTATCCCGATCAACTCTTTACCCTGCGCGCTTATCAGGCGGCCCAGGCGCTCTACACGCCCGACACGGCCAAGACTCTCGCCACCGCCGAACGCTCACTTGGCACGCCCAAGCCCGACAAAACGGCCATGCTCTCGCTCTTACGCGCTCTCGATGCGGCCGGACGACAGGATATGGCCGCTTTCCTGCGTGAACTCGAATTGGCCGTGGGCAACGATAAACTGCCGGCCAAGCGGCTGCGTAGCCTTTTTGCCTTGTGCCTGGGAGAAACGCTGACACGCCAGGGCAAGGAACAGTTCGCGGCAGCCGAAAAATACCTGCGCCAGAGTTTGCAGGAACAAGCAAGCGGCGAAGTATTGCTCGCTCTCTCTTATCTCTACCGTTTGCAGCCGGACAGCGGCAAAATGCAGGAAAGCCTGCAACCGGTGTTGGCGGATGCGTCGCTGTCGCCACTCATGAAACTGCGCGCCCGTCTGCAACTGGCTTCCGCTCTGTGGGCGGCCAATAAAAAAGAAGAGGCGCTCATTCATGTGCAGGAATGCCTTGCTGTACACACCATGCGCGACAGCTTGCGCAAGGCGGTGGTGGAATTTCTGCAAGGTCAGGGTGATGCCGAAACGCTCCTTGCCGGTGCGCAGAGCTGGAACATGGCCACGGCCGAGCGGCAGAAATGCATCGTTTCCTTCTACATCGGCCTGCGCTCGCTCGGCGAAAACAACATCAGCCGGGCAGTGGAAGCACTGCGCCAGTGTGTGTCTCTCGGCCAAACAAGTTTACCTGAATATTACCAGGCGCGGCTCGAACTCGAAACATTGCAAATCGCCACCGAAGGCAAGTCATACCAGAGCGAACTGTTCCTCGATCCAGCCTATCTGCAAATGCTGGCTCAGGCCGTAAAAGACGAGCTGGGCACCATCTACACGCAACAGGAAACGGGCGAAGCGCTGGCTTTTATCCTCGGCACCGAATATAGCCAGGAAAAGTCTCGCGCCCTGGCCGCTATCAACCAACGCGAGGCGCTTTCCGGCGAGCGGTATCTGCCGCTTCTGCAAAAGGGCCTGACGGACAGCGACAACGAAGTGAAGCTGGCGGCACTGGAAGGACTTTTCAAGATCGGGTTAACGGCGAAAACTCTCAAAAACGCAGTGATCGCCACGCTGCAAAACGAGGATGAAAAAGTGCGGCGTGCCGCAGTCAAAGTCATGAGCCGATTTGGTGCCGAGGCAGCGGACGCTCTTGAAAAGGCATTGCACGACAGCGACCGTTATGTGCGCCGTGACGCAGCCTATGCGCTGGCTCAACTCGGCGCGGCTGCCAGGCCGACGCTCGCCACTCTGGAAGCCGCCCTGCTCGACAAGGAAATTATGGTACGCGACGCCGCTCTGGCCGCGGTGAAAGAGATCAAACCGGAAGGAGGCGCGGTGTTGGCCCGCTTCCTCGACAAAGACACCAGCGATGCCGAGCTGCGGCTTCTGGTACTCAAGGAACTCGAAGCCAGTTACCCGCAACTGGTGGAACAGGCAAAGGGCGCCATCGTGCCGCTGCTCGTGAAAATTTTGCTGACGAGCGACGATGCGCAGAGCAGTCGCTTTGCCGCGGCGCGTTTGGTCATGCTCCATGCCAGTGACCAGCATCTGCCCAAGAGCGATGTGTTGCCCAAACTTCTCGCACGCATGCGCGAAAGTCTTGGCGACAGCGATGCACAGCGTCGCCTGCGGGCAGCGCTCCTGTTCCTGCAATGCCGCGAACGGTGGCAAGAAGACGCCGCCCCCGCCTTTGCCGTGTTTTTTGAAGCGTGGGACAAGGCGACTGCCGGTGAAGCGCAGAAGATCGTCGCCGCCCTGCTTCATCCAGAGAATCTCAATGATGCGGTGGTAGAACTCCTGGCCAAAGCGACGACTCACGCCACTGAGCGCGTGCGTGAGGCCGGCTGGCAAGGTTTGCGCGGCCTCATGCAAAGCGACTCCTTCACACGTTGGGCGCAGCCGGTGGTGGCGGCTATCGTGCGCGAGCTCTCGGCGCAAAACGAGGCGGTGAAAGAGAGCGCTCCCGAGTTTTTCAAACAGTGTGTCGCCAACGATGCCAAAGTGGCCGTGCCTGTACTCCTGCCGTTCCTGATGAGCGACAGCGAAACGGTGCGTGCCGCCGTGTCGCAGGCTTTGCAGCAGGAAGAGGTCGCTTACCAGCCGAGCGAAGCGGAAAACGACGTGTTGCTCAAGGCGCTTGGCAGTGCGACCGAGATACAAAAGATGGTACTCCAGGCGATTTATCAACTCAAGGTGAGCGATGCCAAGTTCTATCCTGAACTGAACAAATTCCTCGACAGCGATGACCATGCGCTGTGCGCTGCGGCAGTCAAAGCACTCTGCCGCTACAGCGACCACAAGGACGAGCTGCGGCCAAAGCTGTTGGCTCTCCTGGAACGCAAGGCAGAAGCCAAGCCCAAAGAGAACGAAGAGGGCAAGGACAAAGAGGAAGGGGAAAGCGGCGAAAAAGGCGAAGGCGACAGCAGCCTTGCCGAACTCAAGGAAGCAGTGCTGCTGACCCTGGGTGTCTTTGACGGCCTCGATGCACTCTACCAGTTGTGTGAAAAACAGCCAGAGTTACAGAAGACAGTTGTGGATGTGATTCTGCCGGTGCGCGCCCTCCTTGGCGAAGACGACAGCAAGGCGGTGTCACTCTTTACCCGCTTCCTGGCCAGCCAGGAAAAGGAAGTGGTGGAGAGCGCTCTCGAAGAGATGGAAAAAATCAAGGAAAATTGCAAGCCAGCGCTGGCTGCCTTGAAAAAACTGCAAAAATCGGACGAGCCTGAGATTCGTAAGGCCGTGCACAAGTTCTTGCTGCAACTTTCTCCTGCCGATTATGACCTGAAGAGCCTGAGTCAGTTGCTTGGCGAAAGCGATCTGCGTCCGGCCACCTTGCCAGTGCTTATGGCGCGTGGCAAAGATACGCAGATAGCGATTACTGCCGTGTTGGCGTGCGTCGAAGACGAGGCTGTGGATGTGCGTCAGCAGGCTGGCCAATTGCTGGCACAGATGGGTGCTGTCGCCTTGCCAGGGCTGCTGAAGCTCACGGAAAACAGCAAACCGGAGGTGAGGATTTCCGCCGTCCAGGCTATCGGGCTGATGGAAGTAGTAGAAGCCAGGCAGTTCCTCGACAAACTGTTCGCCAGGCTGGCCACGGCCAACCCTGAACTAGGCGAAGCGATCCTCGAAGTGGTAGCCAAAGTGGTGACACTGAAAGATCGCCAGGTGGCGCTAAAACCGCTCCAGCAGGTAGCACAAAACGCTGGCAGCAGCGAAAAGACGCGCGTGTTCGCCTGGTTTGCCATCGCGCAATTGGGCTTCCAGAGCAAGGCACTGCCGGAAGTGACACGCCTGCTCGAAGAGTCGCACGACAACCAGAAGCTGATTATCGAGGTGTTGCAAAAAATTGACGCCACCTATACTGCCAACTATCTGGCGCAGGCCATCCAGCAACGCTACGGCAAGTTGAGTGCGGTCGTTGCCATCAACAGCCTGCAGGCGGTGACGCCACAGACACCACAGTCATTACAGGCGCTTGAGGAGGCAAGCGAAGACGCCAACCCGCGCATTCGCGAGGCCGCGACCATGGTACTCCAGGTAATCCGCAAACAGTAATGAGGCTTGATGCCCGCTAGGAGGCCGTTATGGCTAAAGTCAAAAACGAAGCAAAAACCGAAAAACAGGAAAGCCAACTTACACCGGCCCAGCCGGTAGTGTTGAGCGAAATGGTAAATTACGAGGCAGGCTCAGTCGTGAGCCGGACATTGGCCAAAAATAAAGCTGGCAATGTTACACTTTTTTCGTTTGATAAAGAACAAGGACTCAGCGAGCATTCTGCGCCATTTGACGCGCTGGTACAAATTCTGGAAGGCAGAGCCGAGCTTACTATCGACGGGAAAACAGTGGAAGCAAAAGCTGGGCAAATGGTACTGATGCCGGCCAATGTACCCCATGCGTTACATGCTCCAGAACCTTTCAAAATGCTGCTCATCATGATCAAAGGGTTGAGAACAGCTAAACTTTTTGTTGACAAAAACTGAAAGAGTACTTAAGGCTTTTGGAAAAAAATAATTGTCCCAGCGTTACGAAACAATAGATACGGGGTTAAGCGAGATCATACGTCGTGTGATTCCACTTGGACATGGCAATTGATGCCTGTGTAAAAAGTCGAATTTTTCCCTGCCGCATTCGCGGCGGAGATTTTTACACACGCATCAATACAATATTTTCTCGTTTTGCTATCTTTTTCTTTGGCTTATTTTACTTTATTCCAGCGGGGCTACCCGCTGTCTCTTCCTAAAACATGAAGCCCTGTCCGCAAGGATAGGGCTTTTTTTGTGTGTGTGGGCTGATGTGCGACAAAAACACTCTGTGTTTTTCTGAGATTCTGGCTGGAAAATTTTCTTGCAATGTGGCTAGCAAAAAGTTATTATGTATGGCAGATAATTTATTTGTAGTATATTGTAAAAAAACATGTTATATTTCATAAAATTATCTGCTATCTATTGCCATATACCTGCTATGGCAATATGGCAGCATTGGAGAAAATATGGGTGTAGCGATTGGAGAAAATATGGGTGTAGCGATTGGAGAAAATATGGGTGTAGCGAAAGAATTAAAACAGACGCAGTCACAATATTCACTTTTCCGACTTTCTGAAAATCCCTTCAAAATAGAGCCGTTGTTCCGCGATTTTCGCAACAAACAATTGTGCAGCGAGCAGGAACCGTTGTTTGTGGCACCAGAGAATCTCCGCCTTCACCTCAACAATCTTTGCCATCTCAAAGACAGAAGATGCCTGATATACGGCGGCTATGGAGTCGGTAAAACTACGTTGATAGATCTCATTCTCTATCTTGCCTGTAATTTTCATAACCGTTTTTGTGTACGTGTGATCTTGACTGAAGATAATGTAGAGAGAGCTATCAATGAAATGCTGCTGTCACTTTGTTTAGACATCATTGACGAAATATCGTACCGTTCGGTCGGACGACCGATTATGGCGATAAAAAAATGGCTCATCGAAAGAAAGTTTGGAGATACTTTGCTGACTTCCATGGCCAAGTTGATCGGACGCTATACAGAAGAATCGCTGCAAGTAGCGAAGACCGCTAAGAAAAAATCGCTGCAAGTCTCTCCCATGGGAGTAGGAATCGGCTTGAACGTTGAGCATGAGATTGAAACACGGCGCAGTATTCAATCTTATGTGGATGTGCTTCCCATGCGATGTGTAGGCGGTTATTTGGAAGACATGCTATGCATAGTAAAGCAAATCGGCTATCGTGATATTGTCATTTTCATAGATGAAGCGGACCATCTGAGCAAAATAGATGCTTTTCTCCGCATGTTGACCAAAGCGCGTGAGGTCCTTTTTTCTACAGGGTTCACCTTCTTGGTGGCAGGTTCCCCAGAAATCGCGAAATATATTGAGTCCATCGGCATCATCTTCGACAAAACGATTTTTGTAGAGCCAGCTACCCGTAATGAATTTGAAGAAATTCTCAACTGTCGTATCCGCTCACATAATGCTGTATTGGCAGTCGGCAATATTTTTGCGGCTCAAGCGATGGAAGCGATTTATGAAAGCACTAAAGGGATTCGCAAGCAATTTATCCGCCTTGCTGAAAATAGCCTGGATATAGCCGCTGCGCATGGAGATAACGTAGTCGGAGAAGCTCACGTCATGGAAGCTATCGGTATGGGCAAAGACCAGATTCAGATTTCGGTTAGCGATTCCCAAATGCGCATTTTAAAAAGTTTGGCGCGATTGGGTCCTTCCTCTCCTTCAGACCAAGTATTCCAGAACTCGGTTCGCCTCAAGCGCGAAGCGTTGCGTTTGCTTTTGGAAGAACTTTATGAACATGGCTATGTCAATAAAGATAAACAAGGACGCCGTACCCTTTATTCTGTGGCCACTCCTTATAAGCCTTATTTTCTCAATCAATAAAATTTACGAAGCAGACCCAATGCTTTGCCCACATTGCGGGGCGATCATGAAAATCATCAAGTTACCAGAAGTTTTCATGCTCATACATTGCTATCATGGCTATAAAAAAAAGACACTGAAACTGCCCATACGGATACTCTACTGCCCGACATACCCATTTGAGCGCGGTTTTTTTCATTGCATTTCGCGTTCAGCTACGTTATAATCCGTCCTGATCTTCTGTGCTGCAAACTGTAAAAGTCTAAAAGTCTAAAAAATTTGATGTTCAACGTTTTTTTGCCGCAAAGCGGGATGGCTTTATTTTCGGTATTGTGGACAAGGCAGGACAGGCGTGAAAGCTGTAACTATTGGCAAATACGGAAATGTGGATGTGCTGGAGCTGCGAGATATGGCCGTCCCTGCCATCGGGCCGCGTGAGGTACTGGTCAAGCTGCGCACGGCGGCGCTCAATCATCTGGACATCTGGGTGCGCGTAGGTGCGATTCCCGGCCTTGATCTGTCGCAACCGCACATTCTCGGTTCTGATGGCGCCGGCGAAGTGGCGGAGGTGGGAGCCGAGGTCAAAAAATGGAAAAAAGGCGACCTGGTCGTCATCAACCCCGGCATCTCTTGTGGCAGGTGCGACCATTGCCTGCGCGGTGAACAAAGCGTATGCAATTCGTTTCATGTGTTGGGTGAACATTTGCCGGGTACGTTTGCCGAATTCGTCAAAGTACCCGAAGAAAATCTTTTGCCTAAGCCTCCCGATATCACCTGGCAACAGGCCGCGGCCTTTCCTCTGGTATTCCTCACCGCCTGGCGTATGCTCATCTCCCGCGCGCGGCTCAAGCCGGGCGAAACACTACTTATCCCCGGCATTGGCGGCGGCGTGGCGACTGCGGCACTCACCATTGCCAAGACCATCGGTTGCACGGTCGTCGTCACTTCCAGCAGCCAGGAAAAACTCGGCAAAGCTAAAAGCATGGGAGCCGACCTCGGCATTGACTACACCAGGGAAGATGTGGCGGCCGTGGTGTACTCGTGGACCGGCAAGCGCGGGGTGGACGTCGTCTGCGATTCGGTGGCGGGAGACACGCTCGACAAGCATATCCAGTGCCTTGCCAAAGGCGGGCGACTTGTCACCTGCGGTGTCACTGCCGGTGCCAAACCGCAGATAGATTTCCGCCGCGTGTTCTGGAACCAGATCACGATTTTAGGCTCGACTATGGGAAGTCACCAGGATTTTTTCGAAATCCATCGCCTGGTGGCGAAAAAAACGGTGCTGCCGACCATAGACTCGGTCTATCCTCTGGCCGAGGTCAAGGCGGCACAAAAAAGGATGGAAGAGAAGCAACAGTTTGGCAAAATAGTCGTGGAAATATAACTACTGAAAGGTTTAGCTATGAGCAAAGAAATTATCCCAGGTGCTCCACTTCAGGCTTTGACTCAGGACGAAAAGATGACCAGGGATTCTATCGCTAAGTTCGCGCAAACCAAAGTGAAACCATTGGTCAAAGAGATGGAAGATCACGGTAAAATTGATCGTGGGCTCATCTCCGAGATGTTCGAGCTTGGCTTCATGGGCGTGGAAGTGCCCGAAGCCTACAGCGGTGCGGCCTCCAATTTCATGAGTTCCATCATCGTCATCGAAGAGCTGGCGGCAGTAGACCCGGCGGTTGCCGTCCTGGTGGATGTGCAAAACACGCTGGTCAACAATGCCATCCTGCGCTGGGGCAATGAGGAACAAAAGAAAAAGTACCTGACGCAGCTCGCCACTAAAAAAGTCGGCGCCTACTCGCTGTCGGAGTCGGGGTCGGGCAGCGATGCCTTTGCCCTCTCGACTACCGCCAGGGACGACGGCAAACACTATCTCTTGAATGGTCGCAAGATGTGGGTAACGAACGGCGCCGATGCCGATATTTTCATCGTCCTGACGACACTGGATAAGAGCAAGGGACACAAAGGCGTCACCGCTTTTATCGTGGAAAAAGATTTTCCGGGTTTCACGGTGGGCAAGAAAGAGGACAAGCTGGGCATCCGTGCCAGCAGCACTTGCGAAGTCATTTTGGACAACTGCCGGGTGCCCAAGGAAAACCTGCTCGGCGAACCCGGCAAAGGCTACAAGGTGGCGATCGAGACTTTGAACGAAGGCAGAATCGGCATTGGCGCGCAGATGATCGGCCTGGCACGTGGCGCTCTCGACGGCGCGCTCCGCTATGCACAGGAGAGGGAGCAATTCGGCAAACGCATCTCTGAATTCCAAGGGGTGCAGTTCCTGCTCGCCGACCTGGCGACCGAACTCGAAGCGGCAAGGCTCATGGTGTACAACGCCGCGCGGCTCAAAGACGCCGGCATGCCTTTCATCAAAGAGGCGGCCATGACCAAATATTTCGCTTCGATCACGGCGGAGAAAATAGCGAGCAAGGCGCTCGAAGTCTATGGTGGCTATGGTTTCACCAAAGACTATCCGGCCGAAAAATATTTCCGCGACGCCAAGATCGGGCAAATCTACGAAGGCACCTCCAACATGCAGCTCGTGACCATTGCCAAACTGCTGATGGGAAACTTGTAGGTTTGGCCAAAGCGTGGCTACAAAGGGCCACGCTGCTTTTTCGGGAAATAATAATCGCATGATGCAATATGAAGATATTACGTTCAAAATTCCAGTACAATGTGAAGATTACGATGAATGCTCCGAATTCGTCACAACTGCTATCGCGAGTATCATAAAAGAAGCTGTTGATGCCGGAAAAAATAAGATCATCATCAATACTAACCTCAAGCTCGGTTTACCGATGGAAAACATTAACAAAATCGCCGGGCCATTTGTTGAAGCATGGGCTATCGAAATGTTTCAAGATGTCTTAGAGGATACAAGCAATCGCTATTCCCTTGTCAATGTAGAAGCAAAGGAACGCCTTTACATGGCGGACGTGATCCTGCAGTTCAGGAAAGACCGAAAATTGGAAAGCGGTATCACGGCAGAGGTGGATGTCAAGGCTACAGCCGAGGATATTGAATCGAGTGGAAAATCGCCCAATATTACATCTTTTAAAAGGATAAGAATTGCATACATTGAGGATCCTGATTACATCTTTGTTATACTCTCTTTAAGGCACAAGGTATACTCGACAAAAAACCGGACAACAGGCTTGATGGACGGGATCATGGAAATCGTTGGCTATAATGCATACGATCTGAAATACTTGTCGAGTGCTGATATCAGCTATAACCCTGCTCTGGGCAGTGGACAATTACAGGTAAGGGATATTCACTATGTGACCTTAACCAAGCGAACGACATGGGAGTTTTGTCAACTTATAGATCGCAAGTTCATTGGCTCAAAAAAAGGATTTGCTGGTTGGCTAGAATTAGCAAAAGAAAATCTATGGATCAAAACCGATGAATAACATTGAAATACGGACTGGTGACGCCTTGGATCTGCTCAAAGTGATACAGTCTGGTACAATCGACCTTATTATCGCAGATCCTCCGTACAATCTTGGCAAAAACTATGGCAATAATCATGATATTAAAGGATTTCGGGAATACCTTCAGTTCTCGGAATCATGGCTCAAAGAATCTTGCCGCATTCTTTCGCCACATGGTACGATATATGTTTTTATGGGGTTTAGATTCATTTCCTATTTGTACGACATCCTTGATCAAAAACTGGGAATGTATTTCAATAGCTGGATTACGTGGCACTACACTCAAGGGATGGGAAAAACTAAAGGTTTCTCCCCTCGCCATGATGATATTCTCATGTTTACAAAATCAGAAAATTTCAAGTTCAAGCTTGATGCCGTCAGGATACCTCAGAAGTATTACCGCAAGAGAAACAACATGGCTGGTGCCAATCCTGGCGATGTATGGTCGTTCTCACATGTCCACTATTCCAACCCAGAGCGTGAGGAGCACCCGACTCAGAAGCCGGAGGCACTAGTTGCAAGGATGGTCTTGGCTTCGTCTGATGAAGGTGATCTTGTCTTTGACCCATTCTTCGGCAGCGGGACGACATTGCGAGTTTGTCAAATTCTGAACAGGCGATGTATAGGTATCGAACTTAATCCTGCTTACGTTGAACTTGCCCAGAAACGCCTAAAGAAACCATTTGAAGGCTTCGATTCCAATGATCCAAGAATGGAGCGAATCCCGTGTGATCTTCCTCAAAAGAGTCAGGAAGTCGCCAAACAAATTTTGCTTTTTGAAGGCCAAGTAGGCTATGGCAGCCCAACAAATCACTCGAGTGGTCAGTAAATTCAACACCAATGAACTGCAAACTTGCAAGAAGGGAAAAACCATGGACTACCCATTTGTCAAAGTAGAAATCAAAGAGCGCGTGGCGCTCATCACCATTGACCGCCAGGAAAGCATGAATGCCCTCAACTGCGAGGTGCTGTCTTCTCTCGACAAGGCTTTTGCCTCGCTCGGCAAAGAGGTGCGGGCGGTGATCCTCACCGGCGCGGGCAAGGCTTTTGTCGCCGGCGCCGACATCAAGGAGTTTGCCGAATATACGCCACAACAGGCAAGAGAGTTTTCGCTCCTCGGCTCACGCATTGCCGCTGCCATCGAAAATTTCCGCGGACCGGTCATTGCCGCCATCAACGGCTTTGCGCTGGGCGGCGGCTGCGAGCTGGCGTTGGCTTGCGACATGCGCATCGCCAGCGACAAGGCCAAGCTGGGACAGCCCGAAGTGAACCTCGGTGTCATCCCCGGCTTTGGCGGCACCCAGCGGCTCTCCCGCATTGTCGGCATGTCACAGGCCAAATATCTGGTGTTGACAGGCGAAATCATCAAGGCTGACAAGGCTCTGACATTACGGCTCGTGGATGAGGTCGTAGCGCCCGAAAAACTCCTGGAGCGGTGCTTCGAGATCGCTAAACTCATCGCCAGCAAAGCGCCGATCGCCGTAGCTTATGCCAAAGAGGCGATCAACTATGGCGCCGAGTGCGATCTCTCTCACGCTCTGGCCTATGAAACGGAAGTGTTTGCCCAGCTTTATGCCACTTACGACCAGCGCGAAGGGTGCAAAGCTTTTATCGAGAAACGCGAAGCAAAGTTCGAAAACAGGTAGCAAGTAGAAAGGAACGGCTATGGATTTAAACACCAGGCTGCAAAACGTGACTGTCATCGGTGCCGCCGGCAAGATGGGCAGCGGTATCGCGCTACTCTTGGCACAAGAGTTGGGCTTCATGGCCAGCGAAAACAAGGACAAAAATTTTATCCTCAACCTCATTGACATCAACGACAACTCGCTGCTCGGCCTCATGAAATATATCCGCGAACAGGCTACCGCTACGGCCGAACGACAGATCAACAGATTGCGAACACTCTACAAAGACCATAGCGACCTGGTCGAAAACGGCGAGATGGTCAGTGAATACGTACACGAAGTCATGCTACACGTGAGAACCGGCAAGACTCTCGAACTGGCCAAAGATTCGCTCATGATCTTCGAGGCCGCCTTCGAGAAAGAGGAACTCAAGCGAGAGATCTACCAGGAACTCGCCACCCTCGTGCCCAAAGAGGCTTTCTTCTTCACCAACACATCTTCCATCCCCATCCATATCCTGGCCGAACAAGGCAACATCTCCACGCGCCTCATCGGCTATCATTTTTACAATCCGCCCGCCGTGCAAAAGCTGGTGGAACTTATCGTGCCCGACAACGTCTCGCCCGAACTCAAGAGTTTGTCGCTGGACCTGGCCAAGCGGCTCGACAAAAAGATAGTGCCGGCCAACGACATCGCTGGTTTCATCGGCAACGGACATTTCATACGCGACGGACTCTATGCCCTGCGCGAAGTGCAGAATCTCGCCGCCAAATTCGGTTTCGTACCAGCGATCTACATGGTTGACAAAGTGTCGCGCGATTACCTTTTGCGCCCCATGGGCATTTTCCAGTTGCTTGACTATGTCGGTATTGACGTGTTCCAGATGATCCTCGCCGTGATGAATCGCTACATTCCCAAAGCCGAACTACAGAGCGATGTCATTGACAGATACATGAAACTTGGCGTCAAGGGCGGGCAGACATCATCGGGCGCACAGAAAGACGGCTTCCTCAAATATGACAAGGGCAAACCGGTTGGCGTCTACGACCCTGACAAGTACCAATATGTCGCCTTGCAGGACTCTCCGCTCAAGGAAACGGATGCCAAATTGGGCGAACATCCCGATGCCAGGCTTGCCTGGAAAGATCTCAGCAAAGACAGCGACAAAGAGAACAAGCTGAAGAAATACTTTGCCTCGTGGAAGAGCAAAACTGGCCTGGGGCTAGACATTGCCAAACGTCACTTCCTGGCCAGCAAGGAAACAGGCAAGCTGCTCGTTGACATGAAAGTGGCTGCGTCGGCTGACGAAGTGAACAAGGTCCTCACGCTCGGCTTTTTCCATCTGTACGGCCCCATCAACAACTATCTGGAGTAAAGCAATGCAAAAATTGAGAAAACCTGTGTATCTGGCGGCTGGCGCTTACACGGTCAGCCTGGGCAGCGGCAGAAAAGAGTTCGATCCGAAGAAAGCGAGACCCGGCGTCGAGTACTACATGCAAGAGGCCGGCAAAATGGCGATCAGCCAGACCAAGCAGCCCGAAAACATTGACGAAGGCGTCGTCGGCAATTTTATGGCCGCGCGCTTCAACAAACAAGGACATCTGGCGGCTTTTCTGCCGAGTATTCATCCATCTTTGCAATACAAGCCGATGGTGCGTGTGGAAGGCGCTTGTTGTTCGGGCGGTCTGGCCATGGCCACCGGCATCAAGAACGTGCTTACCGATCTGGCCGACGCCGTGCTGGTCGTGGGCGTCGAGGTGCAAAACACCGTGAAGGCCATCTACGGAGCCGATATTCTGGCGGGCGCCGGTTACTACGCGGGCGAACGCAAGGCCGGGCATGCCTATTTTTTCCCGGCCAAATTTTCCGACCGCGCCGGCGCTTACTTCGCCAGGTACGGCAAAGACAAGACGCGGCAGGCGATGGCCACCTGGTACACTATCGCCGTCGAACACGCGCGTCTCAATCCCTTGTCGCAGGAGAACCAAAACACCACGAGCGACCTCATGGCGCTTGGCATGACGGCACCGAATGCACAGACCTTCACCGAATACCTCAATCTCTACGACTGCTCCAAAGTATCGGACGGCGGGGCCGCCATCATCGTCTGCTCAGAGGCAGGGTACAAAAAACTCGGCCTCAGCCGTAGTGACGTGTGCGAAGTGGTCGGCCTGGGCCAGGCCGAGGACAACATTATGACACCGCCGCCTGACCTCACCGAACTCACCACCAGCAAAAAAGCGGTGGACAAGGCGTTGTGCATGGCCGGCATCGACAAGAACAACCTCGGCGTGCTTGAAGTTCATGATTGCTTCACCATCACCGGGCTTCTCAGCCTGGAAGCCATCGGCCTGGCCGACAAAGGCACGGCGGCAGACTTCGTGAGCGCAGGCAATACGCGCCTGAGTGGCACCTACCCGACCAACACGAGCGGCGGCCTCATCGGCTATGGACATCCGACCGGTGCTTCCGGCGTGCGTCAGGCTGTTGACTTGTGGAAACAGTTGACCGGCAAAAGCGACAAAGCGCAGCTCAAGTTGAGCAAAGAGCATGGGCTGATGATCTCGATGGGCGGCAACGACAAAACCGTGGTATCTCTGGCCGTGAAGAAGTAAGGAGCTGTAAATAAATAACCTTTACAAGTTGCGCCGAGATTTTGGCCAAGGGCTAGAAGCGACCGCCCCGAAGGGGTTCTCGTCCTCGTGCTTCTG
>JAGVGO010000020.1 GCA_020057085.1 Planctomycetota bacterium
ACCTCCTCCAGCGCCGGCAATTTGTCGGTGCTGTTGTTGGCGCGGACGATCAACATTATAACCTCACGCGCCAGGTTACGCAAGCAAGAACCATGCGTAAATTTGTGGTAGCGACTAAAATTGCTGACAATTTTTTCAAAATAGAGCAACAAATCGAAGGCCGCCTTGTAGATCGGCAAATGTTCGTACTGGGCCAAAAAATTCCCCCAAAATTTTTATCGTCGTCCCCCGACAAGCGGGGGATATGACTTTTGACTTCTTTTGGCGCCTCGGCTTTCTTTTAATAATCAAAGGATCAAAGGACCTAATTATCCATTTCGTCTAGCCCGCACACAAAAGCCCCGGGTGCCGTCGGAGTCGTAGCGGTCGTACGAGCCATCGTAGCCGCTGCCGAAGTTGACGCCACGCGCAGAAGAACTTGTTACATCGTCGCAACTCCATATATACCAGCTATTTGTGACAAACAAAGGTTCCATGTTGCGCGAGCCTTTGCCACTTTGGTAGAGGCCACGCAATTCCTCAATGGTCGGCATGCGCCAGCCGCCGCCATCCACAGTGAGGCCATCGGTCCACGATTTCGCCGCGTCCCACGTCGTATCTTGGTCTGGGCCGACAAACCATTCGAGATTGGTCTTCGTGTCAAGGATGACGCCCGCACGCGATTTTTTATAGCGACCGTCGGACGACACCTCGGCCCACTTGGCCGCCTCCGCCTCTTCCTCCTGCTTGCGTCTGATTTCGGCCAGTCGTCGTTCCTCGGCCTCCCTGGCCAGTCGCCGCTCTTCGTTCACCGTTACGCTCGCAGTCTTCGTTACCACCAGATTCCCGGCGATCAACAGTTGCGCGGTGGTGGTGCTGCTGCCGTTTTCCATGTACTCGATTTCGTACCAGATCACTTCGCTTGTCGCTCCGGCCTTGAGTGGCGGCAGTTTCCAGGTCAGTTTCTTGCCGCCCATCTCCTGCCCTTTGTACTTCACCTGTTCAGGCAGTACCACTTGCACCGCCAGTTCACTCAGGCTTTCACTCGCTTCATTTTTCACGGTCAGGCGATAGGTTACACGGTCACCTTTTTCGGCCGTACTCCCCGGACCTTGCAACGTCAGACCTGGTGTCTTCCTCACCTGCACGGCCTGTTCTTTCTGCCTTACCAGCGTGCCGATGCTCACCTGCGCCGTCAGGGTGTGGTTGCCGGCGGGTAGGTCCAACGCGAACGGGAATCGCTCGATGCCTGCCTGGATCGGCGCTGCCACGCTCTTTTCGCACAGCCGCGTCTTACCGTTGTACACCTCGATCTTGCCCGACGCCTTGGGCAATACCTGTATCACTTTCCACGACACCTGCACCGTCATTTTCTCGCCCGTCCAGAAATCGCTGCGCTTCCTTTGCTCGGCGTCCATGGTCGCAAGCGAGATCTGAAAGTTCGTCCGCTCTTCTTCCGGCAGCATGAGACTCTCTATGTCGTACGGCGTCACCTTGCCCGCCTGCCACCAGTCCGGCGCTTCGCCGACGAGCGCCTGCCACGCCTGTTCTTTCAGCTCGGCTCCTTCTTCACTGTTGACGATCTCCTGGTACTTGCCTACCGCCGTCTGCAACATCGCTTTGGCATTGGCAAGGCGCTCGGCCTTGAGCCGCGCCAGCTCGGCAATTCGCTCCTGCTCTTTGCGCTTGCGCTCTTCTTCCAAGGCCAACAGTTGCTTCTTGGTCTCTTGCTTCTGCTTCACCATCGCCAGCATCTCGTCGAGCTTCTTCTGGTCTTTGCGCGTGCTCAAACCCAGCTTCTTCTTGGCTTCGGCGATCTGTTGCTCCAGCTTTTCGATGCGTGCCTTGGCCTCTTTTTCCTGCACCAAGAGTTTGTCCTGCTCGGCCTGTTGCTCTTTTTCCCGCTTCTTCACGTCCTCGGCCTGCCGCTTCAACTCCTCTTCGCGCGCCGCAAACTCTTCCTTGCTGCCCGGCGTCCAGAAGAACACGTACTCGCCGCCCTGGCCGCCGGTGTCCGTCAGATGGCCGATCTGTGGGTTTTGTTTGGCATTGTGCGCCACTCCGGCCGCCACTTTGCCGAAAATATCCGACGGAATCAAAAACGACCTGCGGTTGTTTCTGAGCGCATCCAGCAAAAAATACGAAAATACGCTGTGCCCTTCCCTGCCCGCGTCCGACACCGGCTCCAGCCCGCCCGAGGTGATCGCCTGTCGCGCCGCCAAATCATACGCCTTTTTCACGTAATCGTCCGTTATCTCAGGCAGCTTCTCGCGTCCGCCGCGGAAGAAATCGCCGGCAAAGCACGAGTCCGACACCAACAAGATGTGCCGTGCCTTGCACGCGCCCAGATAGTCCTTGATATCTTGGTTTTTAAGCCAGGCATCTGGGTTACTCGTGTCCGACTCTATTGGAATCCAGCTCCCTTTTTTGGTCAACTCGTCCATTTGCCCATGCCCAGCGTAGAAGATGAGAAGCGAATCCTCTTGCTTCATATTTTTTGCCAACCACACCAGTTTTTCCAGAATATTCTTGCGCGTCGCCTCGCTGTCGTACAACTCGATGATATGCTCCGGCCGGAAGAAGTAATTCTTCTGCAGCACTTCCTTCATCTCTTTGGCGTCGTTTACCGCCGTGTTAAGCTTTGGCCAGTTGAGGTAGTCGTTGATGCCGATGGTCAAGAGAAACTGCCGCCCTGTAACTTTCTCGCCCATCGGGCTTACCCGCACGAGCTTTAGCCCGCGTTGCGTCTCGTCTTGCGCCTGGACAAGAACCACGCACAGCCACGCCATCACAGACAATAGTAACAGCAAACTTTTGTTCATGTGCTTCTCCTATCCTGACAATCGTAAACTTGATACCTGTGTAAAAATTTTCTGGCCTCAAGCCAATTTGTCTACTTCTGCAAGCCAGAGGGCGGCGCTGGCATCGCTCGGCATACGCCAGTCACTGCGCGGTGACAGGGCGACGCTGCCTACTTTGGGACCGTCGGGCAGACAGGAGCGTTTGAACTGCTGGGCAAAAAATCGCTGATAGAACACCTTGAGCCAGCGCAAAATTTCGGCGCTCCGGTAGTGGCCGGCAAAGGCAAGTTGCGCCAACATGAAAATCTTATTCGGTGTAAATTGCATGCGGACGGCATAATAGAGAAAAAAATCATGGAGCAGATAAGGGCCGATTTTTTCTTCGGTGATCTGACTTATCTGGCCATTGGCATCCGGCGGCAGAAGTTCGGGCGAAACCGGCGTCTCAGTGATGTCGCGCAGGACAGCGGCCTCTTGACCGCTAAATTCACCTTGCGCACACCACTCTACGAGATGGCAGACCAGCGTTTTCGGCACACCGACATTGACGGCGTACATGGACATGTGGTCGCCGTTGTAGGTACACCAGCCGAGTGCAAGCTCCGAGAGATCGCCGGTTCCGATGACTATGCCGCCTACCTGATTGGCCACATCCATGAGAATCTGCATCCGTTCGCGTGCCTGGCAGTTTTCATACGTGATGTCATGGCAATTGGCATCGTGAGCAATATCGCGGAAATGTTGCTCTACCGCCGGCCCAATCGGGATTACCTGCAAAGAAGTACCAAGTAATTCCGCCAGCTTTTCGGCGTTGTTTTTGGTGCGCTGTGTCGTCCCGAAACCGGGCATGGTGATGGCGACAATGCCACGTCGGTCAAGACCAAATTTATCGAATGCCTTGGCCGTGACGAGCAAAGCAAGTGTCGAATCGAGTCCGCCGGAGATGCCGATGACTGCGTGGCGGCAGGCGATGGCCTTGAGGCGTCTGGCGAGCGCCGTAGTCTGGATGGCGAAAATCTCGCGACAGGCCTCGTTTTTCTCGGCACTGTTCGTCGGCACAAAAGGTGTCGCGGAAACAGGGCGCAACAGTCGCTCGCAGTGTACCTCTGACAATGGGAAAGAGACAAAGCGGAATTGTTTGTAGCTGTAGGAGCCGGTGAAGGTGGAGTTCTTACTGCGGTCGTTGGCCATGTGCTCCAGATCCACATCGCTCATAGCCATTTCGCTGGTAAACTCCAGTCGTTTTGTCTGCGCCAGGATGGTGCCGTTTTCGGCAATGATGGAGTGGCCGGCAAAGACCACGTCGGTCGTTGATTCACAAGGCCCGGCACCGGCATAGGCATAGGCGGCAATGCAGCGGGCCGACTGCGATTGTACCAGGTCGCGGCGGTACTGACACTTGCCCCACAATTCGTCGCTGGCCGAAAGGTTCACCAACAAAGTGGCACCGGCTACCGCCATTTCGGTGCTGGGCGGGTGCGGCGCCCACAGGTCTTCACAGATTTCCACGCCGACGATGAACTCCGGCCGGTCGCTTACGCGAAACAGAAGATCGGCGCCGAACGGAATCGTTTCGCCGTGCCAGATGATTTCCGGAGAGTCGCGCTCGAACTCCGAGCAAAACCAGCGTTTTTCATAAAATTCGACGGTATTGGGCAGGTACGTTTTGGGGACAATACCCAGTATCTTGCCACCGGCAAGAAAAGCAGCACAGTTGAATAACCTGCCGTGCAACATTATCGGCACACCCACCACGATAGCCGCAGGGTGCTGGCGCGTACAAGCGGCAAGCTGCCACAGCCCTTCGCGTGCTCTCTCCACGAGTGTGTTCTGATAAAACAAGTCGCCACAGGTGTAGCCGGTGACGCTCATCTCGGGAAATACCAGAAACTGGCATTGCGCCGCCACCGCCCGTTCAATGTCTTTGCTCATCTGCTCCACATTGAAGGCGACATCGCCTACCTTGAGTTCCGGCGACACCACGGCTACCCGTAAATATCCTAGCGCAGAAAGTGAGAATTGCATAAAAAATTTAGAATCTATCCCACACGCCGACAGTCAGCTCGCGGGCGCGGGCGGCGATTTTTTCTTCATCCACCGGAATGGTGAGTTTCTTCTCTTCCATCAACACTTTGCCGTTGACAATCGTGGTGTCCACCGGACACTGGGAGATGCCGAACACGATGTGACCCAGGAAAGTCTGCTCGTTGAGCGGCGTGGGCGGATAGTAGTCAAGCAAAATCACATCGGCCACGGCACCGGCTTTGATCTCGCCGAGCGGCAAATTCCAGATGCGGTTGGCGATCCTGGCGTTGTTGTAAAGAAGGGTGGATGCCACTTCCATAAAGCCGCACGACGGGTTGTTGTGCCTGAGGTGCTGGCCCCACATGGCAACGCGCAGTTCTTCGGTCATGTTGACTGTCATGGCATCGGTGCCAAGGCCTACGAGAATGCCTTTCTGCTGTAACTTGACGATATCGGCGATACCGACCGCGTTGTTTTGGTTCGACTGGGCATTGTGCGCTACCATGGTGTTGCTGCCGGCAAGCAGCTCGATTTCTTTGTCGTTGACATGCGTGCAATGCGCGGCAATGGTATGCGGGCCGAGGATGCCGAATTTGTGGAAGCGTTCGACCACCCGCAGGCCGAAATTGTTCATGTTGTACTCTTGGTCCGATTCGGCCTCGGCGGTGTGGACGTGGAAACCAGCCTTCAGGTCGTGGCCGAGCCTGGCCGCTCTTTCCAGCGTCTTGTCGCATATGGTGAAAGAGGCGTGCAGGCCAAATAGCGCTTTGAGGTAATCGTCTTTATTGTCGTTGCAGTAGCGAATGAAATCACTGTTTTCGTCAAGCCCTTCCTGGGCGATTTTTTCACCGTCGCGGTCAGACAGTTCGTAGCACAGGCAGGACCGCAGCCCGGTCTCTTTCGAGGCTTTGGCGATCTGCATGAGCGAACCGCGCACCGCCATCGGGCTGGCATGGTGGTCAATGAACGTGGTAGTGCCGTGACGGATGGCGTTCATCATCATGATGAGGGCACTATAGTAGCAGTCTTCCAGACGGAGCGCCTTGTCGAGCTTCCACCACAGGTGGTTGAGCACCTCGACAAAATCTTTGGACGGTTTGGCTTTGCCCAGTCCGCGTACCAGCGTGCTATAGAAGTGCATGTGGACGTTGATGAAACCAGGCATCACCACTTTGCCCTTGGCGTCTATGACTTTGTCGTACTTGCCGCTAAATTCCTTGCGTGGTGAGACCTTCTTGATCGTGCCGTTTTCGATGAGCACGGCATGATCGTACAAAACTTTATTGCTTTCGCCTAAAGTGATGATAATGCCATTTTGAATCAACAGAGTAGGCATAGTTCTCCCTTAAAATGGGTTGCTTGTCTGAAACATGAAAATTTGCCGAGCTGGGGCTCGGCGTTCCCAGGAGTTTCATCTTGAAAAAATTGGCGCCCCGCCAAATGGGGGCCTTGTCTGAAAATGGGGCTACCATTGCCACAGTGCAGGTTGCAGTTGCATCGGCCAGCCATTGACGTGTGCCAGCCAGCTAAGTAAAAGCAGCAGCATGAGCGCATACACTCCGGCTAAAAGGTCGTCGCATAAAATGCCGAGACCGCCGGGCAATGCCTCCATCTTGCGTATAGGGTAAGGTTTCCAGCCGTCGAACAGACGGAACGACAAGAACCCGCCCGCGATCACCCACCACGAAGGTTGGAACAAAAACACGCTCACCAGGAATCCAGCCACCTCGTCGAGTACGACGCACTGCGGGTCTTTCTTCTGCCAATACCGCTCCGCCCAGTTGCCCAGCAGCCAGGTAAGCAGACTCACTACGGCAAGAAGCAAGGCGAGGGAAGCGATATTGACCCACTGCCAGTGCCACAACAAGCCATAACCAGCGGCTGCCCCCAGAGTCCCCATAGTTCCTGGTATATAGCGACTATAACCGAGAAAACCGAAAGTAATCAGAAATTTTGCCAATTGTTCCATGCCGAATCTTCCGTCACTAGAAAAATATCGAGTAAACTTACAGCAGACAGCAATTTTACCCGATGCGCAGCTAAATTGCAAGGTATTTCACGAGTCCCCACGAGTCCCCACGAGTCCCCACGAGTCCCCCAGACAACCGCCATCAGGCTGCAACAGAAAAAGTATATGGCATGTACAATTTTTCTCAGTTTGTCTTTCTCAGAGTTTTTCGTTGCCAAGAATGCGCTGCTGCGTTAGAATGCTGTAAAGAGAGCGATATACAGCAAGTCAGTAGAAGCCGATATATCGTGTAATTGCATTAAGGAGAGTATTTTGAAGATCGTAGTACCAAAAGAAAGTTTAGCGGGAGAAACACGTGTGGCACTGCTGCCCAATATGATCTCTACCTTTACCAAAGACAAACACGAGGTATGGGTCGAGTCAGGCTGTGGCAGTGGCGTATGCTGTAGCGACAGCCAATACAAAGAAGCCGGCGCGAAAATTGTCCAAGATGTAAGCGAATTGTACCAGGCAGCCGACGTCATTCTCAAAGTCAATCCGCCCCGCTTGCATCCTCAGCGCAACCGTGATGAAGTGGAGCTGTTTCGCGAAGGATGCGCCATCATCGGTTTTCTTGCCCCGCTGGCCAACCAGAAAATGGTGCATAAACTTGTGGAGCGCAAAATTACCAGTTTCGCTTTCGAGTATGTGCCGAGGATCACCCGCGCGCAAAGCATGGACGCGCTGAGTTCGATGGCTACCATCGCCGGCTACAAGGCGGTGTTGCTTGTCGCCAATCGGCTTGGCAAGATATTTCCGTTACTCATGACCGCTGCCGGCACTATTCCGCCCGCTGTCGTGCTGGTGCTGGGCGCCGGTGTCGCCGGACTACAGGCTATCGCTACGGCAAAAAGGCTCGGCGCCAAAGTGGAAGCGTTCGATCCGCGTCCGGCAGTGAAAGAGCAGGTACAAAGCCTTGGCGCCACATTTGTCGAGATGGAACTGCCCAAAGAAGACGTGCAGGCGGCCGGTGGCTATGCCAAGGAACAATCGGACGCATTCTTGCGCAAAGAGCAGGAAGCGATAGGCGCGCGGCTTGGCAAAGTGGATGCCATTATCACCACCGCGCAAATATTTGGCAAAAAAGCGCCCATCCTCATCACCGAGGAGATGGTAAAAAAGATGTGGCCAGGTTCGGTGATCGTAGATATTGCTGCCGAACAGGGCGGCAACTGCGCCCTTACCGAGGCCGATCAGACAGTCGAGCGGGACGGCGTCACCATCATTGGCACCGTGAATTTGCCGGCCGCTATCCCCGTGGATGCCAGCCTCATGTACGGCAAAAACATCATCAACCTGTTCCGCAATGTCTACAAGAGCGGTACAACCATTGATTTCAACGACGAAGTGAGCAAAGGCTCGTGCATCACGCACAACGGTCAGATTATGAACGACGCGGTCAAAAAAATGGTAGAGGGAGGAAAATAGGCATGAGCGAACTCATGGTTTCGGTCTATATATTCGTGTTGGCGGTTTTCATTGGCTTTGAAGTGATTGGCAAGGTGCCGCCGCTCTTGCACACACCCTTGATGTCCGGCTCCAATGCCATTTCCGGCATCACCCTAGTCGGCGCGCTCATCACTGCCGGCATGAAGGATCTCGGCTGGCTCGCCATCGCTCTGTCGCTGGTCGCGGTAATTACAGCCACCATCAACGTCGTGGGCGGCTTTCTTGTCACCGACCGCATGCTGGAAATGTTCAAGGCCAAAAAGAAGTAAGGGGTGTAAGACATGAGTGAACAGACAAGAAATATCGTAATGTATCTGGCCTATCTGTTGGCGTCCGTGCTTTTCATCTGGGGTCTCAAAGATTTGGGCTCACCCAAAACGGCGCGCCGTGGCAACGCTGTCGGTGCTGTCGGCATGCTGATCGCCGTGGTGGTGACCTTGCTGCACAAAGAGATCGTTTCTTACTACTGGATCATCGCCGGCATCGTCGTCGGCTCTTTCCTTGGCATTCTGATGGCAAAGATGGTAAAAATGACACAGATGCCACAGATGGTAGGTATCCTCAACGGCTTTGGCGGACTCGCCTCGGCGTTTATCGCCATGAGCGACTATCTCGTCAAAAAACCGGAGACGGCCAGCGTTGACTGGATCATTACCGTGGTACTCAGCATCGTCGTCGGCATGGTAACGCTCACCGGCAGCGTGGTGGCATCGGCCAAACTGCACGGCACGATGAAGAGCGCCCCGATTCTCTACCGTTTCCAGTTACAGAGCAACTCGCTACTCCTCCTGGTAACGCTGGCCATCGGTGCCGTTGCCGTAGTCTCTCCTTTCGGCACATGGGTCGTGGGCGGTTACACGCTGACTTCCCTGCACATTCTGCTTGTGGTATTTGCCCTGTCCTGCCTCCTGGGTATACTCATCGTCATCCCCATCGGCGGGGCCGACATGCCGGTCGTGATTTCCCTCCTCAATTCCTATTCAGGCATAGCGGCGGCCATGACCGGTTTTGTACTCGACAACTCGGTACTCATCATCGCCGGTGCGCTCGTCGGTGCGTCCGGCATCTTCCTCACCAAAACCATGTGCGACGCTATGAACCGTTCGCTCGCCAATGTGATGTTCGCCGGTGTAGGCGCGGAAGTGACCGGGGCCACGGCGGCGCAACCGCAGAAGACAGTAGTGCGCTACACCCCGGACGATGTAGTAATGCGTCTGGAAACGGCGCAGACCGTCATCATCGTCCCCGGCTATGGGCTGGCTGTGGCGCAAGCGCAGCACGCTCTGCACCAGATGGCGAGTATTCTCATCGAACGCGGGCTGCAAGTGCGTTATGCCATCCACCCGGTGGCCGGTCGCATGCCGGGTCACATGAACGTGCTCCTGGCGGAAGCGAACGTGCCTTACGAGTTGCTGCTCGGGCTCGACGAGATCAACGAAGATTTTTCCAATACGGACGTTGTGATGGTCGTCGGCGCCAACGATGTGGTGAACCCGGCGGCCCGCTACAAAAAAGAGAGCCCGCTCTATGGCATGCCCATTTTCAACAGCGATTACGCGAGAACCATCATGGTACTCAAGCGCAGTCTGAATCCTGGTTTTGCCGGCGAAGACAACGAGCTATTCTTCAACGACAAGACCATGATGGTGTTCGGTGATGCCAAGAAGAGTCTCACTGAAATCGTAAACTTACTGAAAAAGAAGTAGTTTGACAATGCTCTTCAGGGCAAAGTAAGCTATTTCCGATGCATCAGTACGGGCGTATCTAACACTAAGGGTCGCAAAAAATCGGCATTGATGCATGTGCAAAAAATCAAAATTTGGCCTGCCGCGAATGCGGTAAAGTAATAAAGCCTGGTCACTTTAGTGCCA
>JAGVGO010000209.1 GCA_020057085.1 Planctomycetota bacterium
ATAACGACCGCCCTCATCAAGGACGTGAGCTCAAAGGGCTTTCTCCTAACGAATATGCCCGACGTTTAGTGTGTTCAACATGTCGTTGACCAGAACACTATTTTGCAAAAACCCAACACCAACAACAGGCAAATCGCCACGGTAACGATTCTTTTCATAAAATCTCCTGAGTTCTACTTTGAAATGCACTTTTGCGTGCATCGTTTCCAATCCAAGGCCCCATGACATAGGAGCCTCACTACAGGTAGTTATACACCATCTCCCCAAAAAAGCAAGCCCAAAAACATATCTTATGAATTTTAGTAACGATGTGGAATTTAATGATTTATATCTAATAGTATCGCGCTATATAAAAAAATGAGCCTGCCTACCCTGCTTCCAGGCTATTTGCAAAGTCGCAATTTTTGCTTTGCAGCCAGTTCATTTATTTGCTATACTTGTTTTGTGTGGCTATAGTTACACAACAAAACCCAGCTGACACCTGACACGCCCTATCTGCCCATAGACACCAAGTTGGAAATGTTGACACCAAAGGAGGGACGATGCACAAAAAACTACCATATTTTTTACTCTGGCTGACGCTAGCTGCCATACTTCCCGGTTGCAGCAAAGATAGCTGGAGCGGCTGGCTCAGTCGCAGCAAAGAAGTGCTGGCCAAACTGGGAATTTTAGGCGATAAAACGTCGCCGCCCATGAAACGAGCGCCGGCGCCGGTCTCTGTGGCCGTGGCGTCGCTGCGAGACGTGCCGGTGCAAATCACTGGCATCGGCAATGTTGCGCCTTACGCCACGGTGGCGGTGAAGTCGCAAATCGGCGGCGAACTCATGCAGGTTCACTTCAAGGAAGGGCAGGAGGTGAGCAAAGGCGACCTGTTGTTCACCATTGACTTGCGCCCTTACGAAATCCAGATCAAACAGATCGAAGCCACACTGTCCCGCGACACCGTGCAGTGGGAAAATGCGCGCAACGATGCCAAACGCTACGAGGAACTGTTCCGCAAAAACTACGCGGCGCAAGAGCAGTACGACCAATATCGCACTGCCGCCATTGCTCTCGAAGGTACGGTCAAGGCGGAAAAAGCGGCCCTCGAAAACGCCAGGCTGCAGCTTGACTACTGCACCATCCGTGCCGCGATCACCGGTCGTACAGGCAGCTTATTGGTAAATCAGGGCAATCTGATCAAGGCCAATAGCGACTCTGCCATGGTCGTGATACACCAGGTGCGACCGATCTATGTGAATTTCGCCGTGCCCGAACAACACTTGCCGGACATCAAGAAATACATGGCCTATGGCGAACTCAAGGTAGAAGCCATGTCCGCAGGCCAGCAAAAAGCGGCCACAGGTATGCTCACCTTCATTGACAACACGGTGGACACCACCACCGGCACCATCAAGCTCAAGGCCACTTTCGCCAACAAAGAAGGCGAGTTGTGGCCAGGGCAGTTTGTGGACGTAGTACTCACCCTGACGGTGGAACCAAATCTCGTCGTCGTGCCCTCCGCCGCGCTCCAGACCGGCCAGAAAGGGCTGTACGTGTTTGTGGTGAAGGACGACCTCAGCGCCGAATACCGCGCCGTGGAAAATCCGCGCAACTTCGGTGATGAAGCCGTCATCATGCAGGGTCTACGTGCCGGTGAAAAAGTAGTAACCAACGGGCAATTGCGCATCGTGCCCGGGGGGCTTGTGGAAATCAAGAGCAGCGGCGAAACGGCCAAGGAGCAAAACAAGTGAACCTCTCGGAAATCTTTATCCGTCGCCCTGTGATGACAACACTGGTGATGCTGGCCATCCTCATCTTCGGACTCACCGCTTATTACCAGTTGCCGGTGAACGATTTGCCCAATGTGGATTTCCCGACCATTCAGGTGAGCGCTAACCTGCCCGGGGCCAGCCCTGAAACCATGGCTTCGGCCGTGGCGACCCCGCTCGAACGGCAATTTTCTACCATTGCCGGCGTTGATTCGATGACTTCGACCAATGCCCTCGGGGCGACTCAGATCACTTTACAGTTTGCCCTTAGCCGCAACATTGACGCCGCGGCCCAGGACGTACAGTCAATGATCTCCAAGGCGGCGAAACAACTGCCCCAGGACATGCCAAGCCCGCCTTCGTACCAGAAGGTGAACCCGGCCGACCAGCCGATCCTCTACCTGGCCTTGAGCTCGCCCATCCTGCCGCTGTCGCAGGTGAATGAGTACGCCGATACCTTCATTGCCCAACGTATTTCCATGATCAACGGTGTGGCACAAGTGCAGGTGCTCGGCGCCCAAAAATATGCGGTGCGCATCCAGCTCAATCCCAAGATGCTGGCCTGGCGAGGTATCGGCATAGACGAAGTGACGCAGGCGGTGCAACGTGGCAACGTCAATCTGCCGACCGGCACCTTGTATGGCAAAGATCGTGCCTTCACCGTCGAGGCCAACGGCCAGCTCCTATGTGCCAACGACTACCGGCCGCTCATCGTCGCTTACCGCCAGGGCGCACCTGTCTATCTGGGGCAGCTCGGCAAGGTGCTGGATGGCGTCGAAAACAACAAGATCGCCAGTTGGTACCGCGACACTCGCGCGATAGTGCTGGCGGTGCAGCGACAGCCGGGCACCAATACCGTGGCAGTGGTAGATTCGATCAAACAGTTGCTGCCCACCTTCCGCCTGCAGATGCCTGCTGCGGTGAACCTCAATATTTTATTCGACCGCTCGCTGACGATCCGCGAATCGGTGGAAGATGTGAAGTTTACGCTGTTCCTGGCCATCACTCTGGTGATCCTTGTCATTTTCGTATTTTTACGTAATTTTTCTGCCACATTGATCCCCAGTCTGGCACTGCCAATGTCCATCATCGCCACTTTTGCCTGCATGTATCTCCTCAATTACAGCATAGACAACCTGTCGCTCATGGCTCTTATCCTGGCGGTCGGCTTTGTCGTTGACGATGCCATCGTCATGCTGGAAAACATCGTACGCCATCTGGAACAAGGCAAGCCGGCGTTCGAGGCGGCGCTCGCCGGCTCGCAGGAAATTGCTTTCACCATTTTATCCATGACGCTGTCGCTCGTCGCCGTGTTTATCCCTGTGCTGTTCATGGGCGGGTTGCTCGGCCGTCTGTTGCACGAATTTGCCGTGACCATCAGCATCGCCATCCTCGTTTCCGGCTTTGTTTCGCTCAGCCTTACGCCGATGCTGTGCAGCCGCTTCTTGCGTCCGCCAAGCCATCAGAAACATGGCTGGCTGTACCTGGCATTCGAGTGGCTGTTCGACATGATGCGCAAAATCTACGGCTGGACACTCAAGCTGGTGCTGCAGCTCCGCCTCATCGTCCTAGTACTCAGCTTCATCCTTCTGGCAGCCACGGTCTACCTGTTTGGCAAAATCCCCATGGGCTTTTTGCCGAGCGACGATACCGGGCAGATTTTTGCCTTTACCGAGGCCCAGCAAGGCATCTCTTTCGATGCCATGGTGAAACGGCAGCAGGCGCTTGCCGCCATCGTCCTCGAAGAACCCAATGTCGAGGCTTTCATGTCGAGCGTCGGCGCCGGTGGCCCCAATGCGTCTGGTAATACTGGCCGTATTTTCATGCGCCTCAAACCACGCCGCGAGAGGAATATCAGCGCCGACGAACTCATCCAGGTGATGCGCAAAAAAATGTCCGGCGTGGTCGGCATCCAGATGTACATGCAAAACCCACCGCCCATCCGCATCGGCGGCCAGCTCACCAAGGGGCAGTACCAGTTTACGCTGCAAAGCCCGGATACGGACGAATTGTATCGCTATGCTGCGATTCTCGAAAGCAAGGTGCGCGAATTGCCGCAACTGCAGGATGTGAATAGCGATTTGCAGATGAAAAACCCGCAGGTAAATGTCGAGATTGACCGCAACAAAGCCGGCGCGTTGGGCGTGACCGTCTTCCAGATCGAGGATGCCCTCAACTCCGCCTATGGCTCGCGCCAGATTTCCACCATTTACGCGCCCAATAACCAGTACCGTGTCATCATCGAGCTGGAGCCGGAGTACCAGTTGGACCCGGCGGCACTGACGATGCTCTACATCCGAGCCAATACCGGCAATCTGGTGCCGCTCAGTACGGTCGCCCGTTTGACGCAAGAGGCAGGTCCGCTGACGGTAAACCACCTCGGTCAGTTACCGGCGGTCACCATCTCGTTCAACTTGCGTCCCGAAGTGGCGCTCGGCGAAGCGATCGCGCAGGTAGAAAAAATTGCTCGCGATACGCTGTCGCCGAGCATCAGCACCAGCTTCCAGGGAGCGGCGCAGGCGTTCCAGTCTTCGACGCGCGGCCTCTGGATGCTGCTCGTCATGGCCATTGTCGTTATCTACATCGTTCTCGGCGTCCTTTACGAGAGCTTTATCCATCCGCTCACCATCCTCTCAGGGCTGCCGTCGGCGGGCTTCGGCGCTCTCATCACGCTGATATTGTTCAACAAGGATCTCAACATCTACGCCTTTGTCGGGGTCATCATGTTGGTCGGCATCGTCAAGAAAAATGCCATCATGATGATTGATTTTGCCTTGAACGCCCAACGGCAGGAAGGCAAAGACGCGCAAAGCGCCATTTACCAGGGATGCCTGGTGCGATTTCGCCCCATCATGATGACGACCATGGCGGCGCTCATGGGCATCTTGCCTATCGCTCTCGGCATCGGTGCCGGCGGCGACTCACGTAGACCTCTTGGACTCGCAGTGGTCGGCGGCCTTTTGTTCTCGCAGCTCATCACCTTGTATCTCACCCCTGTGGTCTACCTCTACATGGAAGGACTGATGGCAAGATTTAGGAGAAAAGCTGCGCAACACTAACTACTTAAAATTTATGCTCTCTCCTTGCGCACGCGGGATGAACGGGAGCAGCAGGTAACTCGGCCGCCTGGCATCGTGGAAAATCACGTTCTGCGCCACTTTGGCCGTTTTTGCCGTGCCGCTCTCTTCCAGGGTATTGAGGTTGCGTGCGTAGCCGGGAAAGAGTGCCGAAGTAATCTGCAACAGCAAGCGGTCGCCGGCCGCTAGCTTCACCCCGCTGGCCCAACAATCTATCTCTACCGTCGCCGTTTCGCCCGGTTTCACCGGCCGATCCTGCCCGGTACAGTAACGCAGACGCTGGATTCCACCCGCCTGCCCGTACATCTGCCCGCCAGGTTTTAGACAGAAAACGAGGGCGCCAAAATCGGTGTCCTCGGCATCGCTGGCTACCGTAAGTGTCACCGTAAACGGTCCGGTCAGTTCCATGGGTTGTGCCAATGGCGGCGAAACGAAATCGAGCACGTCGCTGCGGTCGGCCAGCACCGAGTAATCCGTTGTGGCCGAATTGCCGACAAAATCATTGAAATCGGTCAGCGTCGGTTGGATGTCGTTAGGGTCATAGCGGTAGCTGTCGGGGGTAGCATCCTCGGCACAGGTAAGGCTCAACCCTCCACTGCCGTCACGTTTATTGGCGTCGCCGCCGCTCGTGAGAAAAAGTTTGGTGAACACGGTTTGTGGTAAGGGCCAGTTTTTTTCGCGGTGCCATTTGTTTTCGCCCATGACGAACACCAATACCGGGTCTTCCTGTTCGAGCCCCATGTCTATACCTTTGAGATAGTGATCGAAGAAACGCAGCACCACGGCATTGAGATCCACCACCGCTTCCGGGCCAAAATCGGTGTTGCCCAATTTGCGAGTAATGTTGACGGCATGACCCCACGGCCCCATGATCAGATATTGTGCCTTGCGCGCCGCTTCACTTTTGGCGGCGTGCCGCATGCCGATGAAGTTCATCACGGCTCCTGGCTGGTCACCATCATACCAGCCGGAAATATTGAGGACTGCCAGATCCATGTGGGCGTAGGCATCCTGATAACGCATTTGCTGCCAGTAGCTGTCGGTCGGCGCGTGCCTCAACCATTCGTCGAGGAACTTGTGCTGTACGCCGAGCGTCTTGTCCAGATCTGTGAGCGGCAGTGTCTGCAACACCTTGACCCAATCTATGCTCTTGAGCTGCCCTACAACATCGGGCTGGGCCAAAATTTCGAGCAGTTTTGCCCACCATGCCGTGCCAAGCATGAACACGCCGCCCTCGTACGGAAAATTCTGATCCGGGTCGGGTGGGGACACTTCCGGCACGATGGCCTTGAGGTGTACATTACCGCTGCGCGCAGCATACCACTGCACCAGGCCGACGTAGCTTGCCCCTACCATCCCGACCTTGCCGTCGCTCCAGGGTTGTGCGGCGATCCAGTCGAGGGTGTCGGAACCGTCGTTGATTTCGTTTCTGAAGGGAAACCATTCGCCTTCACTCTCAAATCTGCCGCGCACATCCTGCGCCACAAACACATAGCCACGCCTGGCCCAGAAAGTAGCACGCAAGAGAGCTTCTTGCGTGCGGCTGTACGGAGTGCGGCCGAGGACGGTGGGGAATTTACCAGCCGCCTTGGGCCGATAGATGTCGGCACTGAGCTTGACACCGTCGCGCATCGGCATCATCACCTTCTCGTCCACCGTTACTTCGTGTTGAGGCTGGGACAATCTCTCGCGCCAGGGGCCGTAATCAACGATAGTTTTTGCCTGCTGGCTTACGCCCTCAATCGCCTCGTAGCCGCTAAGTACGATATCCAAACGTTGCGCTGGCACGAGAATGCGGAGAGGCAGACCGGCGGGCGTACACACGAGTTCTATCTCGACGCCGATGTCGAGGAAAAACGACCACACCTGCACCGGTTTTTCTTGCCACACACAGGTGATCTGCTTGAAATCACCCACTTTCCATGGAAAAGTGAACGGTCTCTGCGTCAACAGGCCGGTCAGTTCCTGGCCGGCGACGAGTTTGCCGGAGGCTGCTTCGCGGGTGAGGTAGACACCTACGTCATACATGTGCGCCCACAACAGGTTGGTGTAAAGAAAAACCGGTTTTTTAGCCTCGGCGAGTTCGAGCGTGTGCTGGCTCGGCTTTTGCCAGACGGCTTTGTCGGGCAAAAGCTCCAGCACATAGTCCGTGGTGGTTTGACCACTGTGCGCGACGAGAGAAAATACCAGGCTATCGTCGCTGCGGCGTTCCAGCTTGGCCTCATACGCGGCCTTGTGTCCCATCACAGCTACCTTGCCCTTGGCTTGCCAGCCTTGCGGCGTAAAAGAAACTTCTTCTTCGCCAAGCCATTGTTCGGCCAGCCGTATCACATATACGCCCTGGCTGATGGCAAACGGCGCGTCCTTGGTCTTTTCTTCTTCCTGTGCTTGGGACGGGAAGGAGAGGAGGCTCAATAACGCCAAAACAAAAAGATACCAGCGCATCGTCATAATTTTCTCCTAAAAAGCCTTCTGTGAAGCATAAAATTTCGTCCGACTTATCGGATCTGCGGACTTATCGGACTAGTCGGATAGTGTTTCATCTTTAGTGTACACGAGTACAGAAAAAAGTCAAGACAAAGGCATCCTCTACAGCGGCGACGCCAGAAATTTTCGCACAAATAGATGTGACAAACCGTTGAAAGATATTTTTCTTGCCTAGTTTAAGCATTTTTGCTAACATGTCAACCGGAAGAATAACAGCCAATTAAGGGAAAATAAGGAGAATTTTCATGACCATTCATTATACGCCACAGGAGATAGAGCCCAAATGGCGCAAGTTCTGGGAAGAACAGGGATTGTTCCAAATGAAAGAACATTCCAAAAAACCTAAATTCTATCTCCTGATGATGTTTCCGTACCCTTCTGGTACATTGCATGTCGGACATGCACGCAATTACATTATCGGCGATACGGTGCATCGCTACAAAGTGATGCGTGGCTTCAACGTCCTCAATCCCATGGGCTGGGATGCTTTTGGCCTGCCGGCGGAAAATGCGGCGGTCAAAGGCGGGTTGCACCCGCGTGTGTCCACGCTGCGCAATATCACCCGCATGAAAGAACAGCTCAAGGAATGGGGCACGAGCTACGACTGGAATCATGAGCTGGCCTCCTGTGATCCCATTTACTATCGCTGGACGCAGTGGCTGTTCCTCAAGTTTTATGAAAAGGGACTCGTCTACAAGAAAAAATCGCCGGCCAACTGGTGTACCGGTTGCCTCACCACCATTGCCAACGAGCAAGTAGTGGAAAGCGCCGGCAAAGAAGTATGCGAACGCTGCGGCAACACCGTGGTGCAGAAAGACCTGGAACAATGGTTTTTCCGCATTACCCAGTATGCCGAGCGTCTGGTAAGCGATCTCGATCTTTTGCCCGGCTGGCCTGAGCATGTCAAGCTCCGCCAGAAAAACTGGATCGGTGTCAGCCACGGCTCCGAGGTGTTCTTCAAAGTGGCCGAAACCGGTAGCGCCCTGCCGTGCTTTACCACGCGGCCGGACACCTTGTGGGGTGTCACCTTCATGTCGCTTGCCCCGGAGCATCCCATCATTCCAAGCCTTGTCGCTGGCACACCCAAAGAAAAAGAGGTGATGGAATTTGTCGCCAAAAACCGGCAGATTCGCGCCGCCGACCGTGCCAATATTACCAAGGAAGGTATCTTTACCGGCAAGCATGTGATCAACCCTGTCACCGGCGCAAAAGTAGAGCTCTGGGTTGCCAACTATGCCCTCATGGAATACGGCACTGGCGCGGTCATGGCAGTGCCGGCACACGACCAGCGCGATTTCGAGTTTGCCAGGAAGTACAACATCCCGATCACGGTTGTCATCCTGCCGCCAAGCGGCAAACTCGAAGCGGCCGACATGAAAACAGCCTATGCCGAGCCTGGCACGCTCGTCAATTCCGGCCCGTTTAGCGGTCAGAAGAGCGACGCGGCGATCCCAGGCATCATCGAGTATCTGGCCAAAAACAGTCTCGGCAAGGACGCCGTACACTACCGTTTGCGCGACTGGAACATCTCACGGCAAAGATATTGGGGCTGCCCGATCCCGATGATTTATTGCGACAAGTGCGGCATCGTGCCGGTGCCGGAAGGTAATTTGCCGGTGCTGTTACCCGAAGATGTCGAGGATTACAAGCCAAAAGGCAAGAGTGTATTGGCCGGTGTGCCGGCGTTCGTCAACACCACATGTCCGAATTGCGGCGCTGCCGCCACGCGCGAAACCGACACCATGGACACCTTCGTTGACTCGTCGTGGTATTTCCTGCGCTATCTATCGCCGCAAGACGACAAGAAGGCGATCCACGGTAAGCTCGTCAACAAATGGCTACCGGTGGATCAGTATGTGGGCGGGGCCGAACATGCCACCAAACACCTCATCTATGCCCGTTTCTTCACCAAGGTGTTGCACGACATGGGACTCCTCACTTTCAACGAACCGTTCCAGAACCTCTTCACCCAGGGCATGATCTGCAAAGAAAGCTACTGGCAGATTGCCGAACGGCGCTACCTCACCCTCGACGAATACAAGAAGATGCGCGACAAATTGTCACCTGGCGATGTCGAGATCGAAATGGAAAAAATGAGCAAATCTCACTACAACGTGGTAAGCCCGGACGAGATTATCCCGAAATTCGGCGTTGACACCATGCGCATCTACATCCTGTTCATCGGGCCACCGGAACGGGACGCCGAATGGAGCGACGAGGCGGTGATGGGCGCCTACCGCTTCCTCGGCAAATTCTGGTACCTGGCCACCAGCTACCACGAAGTGTTGCAAAACGTGAAAAACGACGTGGCCGCCCTCGGCGAACTGCCGGCTCCGCTTAAAACCGTACATCGCAAGACGCACCAGACGATCAAGAAGGTGACAAGCGACATGGAAGGCAACTTCCAGTTTAATACCGCTACCGCCGCTATCATGGAACTCATCAACACCATCCGCGATTACGGTGAATACAAGAGTGACGCCGAGTATGCAGTGTTGAAAGAGGGGCTGGAAAGTATCGCCTTGCTGTTGTCACCGATGGCACCGCACATCAGCGAGGAAATCTGGCATCTGCTCGGCCACAAAGCGAGCATTTTCCAGAGCAAATGGCCGGACTACGACGAAGCGGCAGCACGCGACGAAGAGGTGGAGATCGCTCTCCAGGTGAACGGCAAGATCCGCAGCCGCATCACCATTCCGACTACTCTGTCCAAAGAGGAAATAGAAAAAGTGGCGCTTGCCGATGCCAAGATTCAGGAAACTCTGGCGGGCAAAACACCACGCAAGGTGATCGTCGTGCCGAACAATCTGGTCAATATCGTGATGTGAGTGATGTAGGGAAGACAGCAGCCATAAGTGGCTTGCTGTCTTTGTTTATTTGGGTTTGCCGACTGTGACATGCCAGTTCGCGCCGGCAGAGATTTTATGTTTTCTGGCAAAACTGTCCATGTTCAAAGCAAACGCCAGATTGAGCAGACTGTTTACGTAAGCCAAAGGTTCTCCTTCCTTGACATCGCCAAAAGTACGAACGAATGGCATCCGGCCGTCATAGATGAGATTTTCGCCGCAGAAGATTTTTACGGCGAGCGGGTCGCCTGCTTTGAGGGCAAAGCTTGCGAGTGTCCCCTGATCAATGTTGGTCCAGACATTGCCGTACTGGACATCCAGCACCGGGATGTTGCCAAGCAAGAGTTCACCAATCAGACGTGGTTTCTGATACGCCGCCATCACGAGTGGAGAATCCAGCACAGGGCCGACTTCCGTGAAAACGATCTTGCCGGATGCCAGCTTGGCTCCTGTGTACGAGAAGACATCGCGTCCCCAGAACGTGTAAGAATTTTCTGAGCTTTGCCGGCGGTGGCGTGCCTCGTCTATCTCTCGCACTTCGGCAATTCCCATCTCTTCAGCCACCAGAGTGAAAAGACCGTTGTCCGGCCCGACAAAATAATGGCCGCTCTTGCTCTTCAGCACAATGGACTTGCGGGCCGTGCCGACGCCGGGATCAACCACGGCGACAAACACTGTGCCTTGCGGCCAGTAAGGAGCCGCCTGCTTCAGCCGGTAGCTACCTTCCCATACGTTGAAAGGCTCGATAGCATGCGTGACATCGTGTAATTTAAGGTTGGGGTCTACCCCCATCGCCACCCCTTTCATTTCGCATACTGCGCTGTCTTGCAAACCGAAGTCGGTCAGAAAAACCAGGATACCTGAGCCTTGGGCAGTAAGTGATGCCAACGCGACACACCAAAACACCAGGAAATAACAAAACGATCGTTGCATAGACAAATCCTTCTTCTATGACGCACTTCAAAAAACTATTTGCGCCACGGCATAGCAAGAGCAATCCCTCGCTGGCTCAGCCAGTCACGGCTCAGTCCGGTTACCACGAGTGCTGCTTGCCGCAGATCGGACAAGGTGCGGCAGCCGGTGAGGAACATCGCCGTCCTGAGTTCCCGCTCGAAATGCTGGATGAAGCCAAGGAGAGCATCGTCTCCTTGCTGGGCTGGTTTTAAGAGCGGCAGGGCCATGCCGACGATGTCGGCACCGAGAGCAATGGCTTTGGCGGCATCGAGCCCGTTTCGTACACCGCCGGTGGCAATCACCGTCTTGTTGGTAGCACTACGCACCTCGACGAGCGAGATGGCGGTAGGGATGCCCCAGTCCCAGAAGAGCCGCCCAAGGTTGGCGTGGAAGGTGTCGTTCTTTTGCTCGGCGCGCAGTGCCTCAACCCCTATCCAACTGGTGCCGCCAAGCCCTCCCACATCTATGCCGGCAAGCGGTGAAGCATCTACCTTGGCCGCCTCTTCTCTGGCAAAGCCGGAGCCTACCTCTTTGAGGATGACCGGCACGTTGAGTTGGTCGGCCATGTCGCTTACCTGAGTGAAAAAATGGTGGAAAAAATTGTCGCCTTCGACCTGCACCACTTCTTGCGCCGGATTGACGTGGACCGCCAGCACGTCGGCCCCGATCAGAGAAACCGCCGCCTTCGCCTCTTTCACGCCGAAACCGCCCTTGCGGCTGAACTGGGCGGCGCCCAGGTTGCCGATGATGAGCGCCGTGGGGGCAAGGCTGCGCACCACCTGAAACGACTCGGTGATATAGGGATGGTTCTTTTCAATGGCGGCACGCTCTGAGCCGACGCCCATGCCGATCTTTATTTTCTCGGCGACACGGGCAATCGCCTCATTGATCGGACGCACTTCCGGGTGGCCGCCAGTCATGGCGGCAGCCATGAACGGGAGTGATAGCTTTTTGCCGAACACCTGCGTCGTGGTGACGATCTCTTCCCAGTCGAGGTCGGGAATAGCCCGATGCACGAACTGGAAATCTTCCCAGTGAGGCGAAGTGTGTGCCTCCACGGGTTGGTGCAAACAAATTTCCAGATGCGACAGCTTGCGGAAGCTCGTCACATCGCCGGCTTGCGGGGTTGGTTTGCTGTCTGACACGGTGTTTATGCTACCTTTCTTCCCCGTGCAGAAGCACGGGGCGATAAAACTTTTGCGCCTGCGGCGCAGTATTTTGTTCTTTTCAGCCGCCAGCTTATTCCTTCACAATATGCGTTCGCGTCTTGGCTACGATCTTGCCTTTTAGTTCAGCAAAACCTAGCATGAATGTTGCCGTGGCACTTCCCTCCCGAATAGCCCTTACCGTTACCTGGCATTTCAAGCTTTCGTTGGGGTTGAGTACCTGAGGGGCAAAAAGAACTCTGGCTTGAGATGCTTTGCAATTGGCTCCAGCGGCATCTATAAATTCGACCAGGGGAGAAAGCTGCGCCTCCAGTGTCACCTCGCTGGCTCGTTCATTCCCCTCATTGTGGACGATAAGATAGTAAAAGAAACTGTCGCCCACTGCGACCGCATCCGCAGTCTGCTGGCAGGTAATATACAGGGCGGGGAAACGCGGGACGGCTTTCTCTGCTTCCGTCTGGTCTGCCACTTTGAGTTGGATGTTGCGGATCTCTACGCTGCTGCCTTGCGGAAGACCAAAACCAATAAGACCTTCGTTTCTTTGGCTATTCACCACCACATGCTTGCCTTCCAGCCAGTAGGTAATGTGGTCTTGGTGGACTTTAAATTTCAGCGAAACCCACTTGTCTTTAAAATCTTCTCTCTCCTCAAAAACAATATGCATGTATTGGGGACTGCCAGCAAAAAGTTTTTGCCAATGGAAGAGAACTTGCAGCTCGTTTTGCACACCTTTGGCTTGAAATTCCAGGACATAGTCGGAAAGTGGCGTCGCGCCGAACACAATCCACTGATTTGGCTGATTTTGCCACGCCCTTGAGCTAGTGGTATTAGTGACAGAAAGTACTCCTTGGGTAAATTTCCAATCTCCTTCCAGTTGGCAGACAGCGAGGTGTGGGTCGGACTGGAAATATTGGGTCAACTCTTTTTTGACTGAGGCGACCCGTTCCTGGTATTTTTGCGTGCATGCCGCAGCCTCCCGCTCGGCAATCACACGGAATGATTCAAAATACGCTTGCTGCCGAAATGACATCCACTGGCGAGCGGCTTCATAATATTTTTCCTCGGCTGCCAGTTTTGCAGTCTCTTGATTTACCGTAAGATAGAGGTCCATTCCTTCCACCAAGCGCGACAATATCCGGTCTGATATATCTTCAATGGAACCCAAGACTACCCTTGCACCGGCCCAAAATTCCGGGCTAAAATTGGTGGTGCACGAGACGACGATCTCTCCATCATGTTCCTGGATGCTCAAAACATCGGGAGCAATGTGGCGAAGGATAGTGCTCATCCGCGGCAAATCTACAGTCTTAAAATGGTTGGCCTTTATGCCATAATGATGCAATAGCGAAAAATTTTCTTCCAGCCACAAAGAGTAAAACGAGAGGAAAGTATGGTAGGTATACGATGACAGAGGCCTTGTATCTATGTAGGCCAAGAGGCCGGAGCCTGCCCATTTGTTTGCCAGAAGCGATGCTAGTGGAAACGACGGCCCCTTGGCGTCATAATAATCACAGACATCCATAAGTGTCTGGGGCAGGCGGGAAATGACTAATTTTCGATCTTCTATAAAAAAAGTACAGGCGCGCAAGCAATATGTTAACATATCTTGGGCCTGACGGTCTAAACGTACCAGTTTCTTGTGCCCACTCGCCTCTGTCTCGTTTTCGCCAGACGGTAGCGCATGTGGATACTGCCAGACCTGTCCGTCATTGGTTGTCTTGTTCGCCACCACAGATTCTGCAAAAGGGGCGGTTCCTTCTGGATAAGCAGCACCGGCGGTCGGTTTCCGGGAGCCGCTGTAGCGGCCTCTGTCATTATTGGCCGCCAGCACGTCTGCCGCCTGGTCTACCACAAAGATCCTGCGGCCGGTTTTGCCATACTCTACCGGCCAGGCGTAGCAGACGAACTTGGCTTCCTGGGCATCGGCAAACTCAGGCGTGTTCCTGGGGTCACCGGCTACTTCACCAATGGCTTCTTTGTTCTGGCCAGGGAGATACACATAGAAATGATAGCCATTGCGGGTAGCGATACCATGGTTACGCAGCGCGGTTTCCCCAAACATCGGAGCAATAAATGATGGATTGCTAGGGAAACCATAGTTGTCACCGGATGAACGGCGACGGGAAGTACCGGCCAATTCCTGCATAAAACCATATTCGCCAGTTCCGTCTGCATCCTGGTCTGTCTGTGCCTGGCTCTGATACTGTGCCTGAGAAGTGGATAAAGTGCGCAAAAATGCGATGGCAGCCTCTTCATTGGTATCAATGGCACCTTCTCCTTCTTTTTGCGGTTTAAAATAGTGAATGGTACGGCCTTGGTATTTTTTTCCCTCTCGTTGATAACCCACAATATCTGCCAGCGTATCCAAAGTTTTCAGCAACAAAGTAGCATTCTCGACCGTGGTTATGGTAACTATTTGCGGCAATAGGCCGTCTGCCGGAAAATGGCAAACAGTAAAGTCCGGGCCAAGAGATTTGCAAAACTCCTCCACACGAAAGCCGAGAAAAGCTTTTTCAAATTTCTCCAGCCCTTCCATGGCCGCATGAAACTCACGTGGATCTGCCTGACGCCAGCTTTGTACCAACTCTTGCCAGATCTTAGCCAAATCCAAATGGAAAGTGGCGAAGGCTGTAGATTTTTCAGGAATGAACTTACCGACAGCAGTATCTAGCTCACCAAATGCTAAAAGGCGGTTGAAACCGCGTAAATTTTTGCTCGTGGTAACATAAAAATGTGACAGAAATTGTTTTTCCCGTACGGAAAAACCAATGCCGGCGTTTTGCCAGTCCGAAAAGCCCAGACCCTGCCACCACCTTTGAGCCGCAGTCGGCAATTGCCGAGAGAAACGGGTAAGGAGCTTCTCATCGCAATAGGCCAGGAGGGCGGCCTGGTTGCCTACTTTGGCGAAAAATTTCTGGAATTTTGCATTATCTGCCAGTGAATCTTTGGGCGTATCCAGGTTAGATACCATCTGGCGTATGCGTTTTTCCGTGGTAGCAAACAGGCAACGCTCTTTGAGTACCACAAAGTACAGGGTGTTTTCCAGTCCCTTCCAGTAGGAAACAGGGACAGCACCAACCTGAAAGCTGCCTTTGTCGGCCGGGAGTTTTTTGGCAATTGCTTGCAGTAAATCCGCGGCTCTAGCAGTGTGTTGTTTTGACTCCAAGATCATGGCCATGTCCAGAGGCTCTGAGCCAAAAGGAAGGCCAACGAGAGCCAGCGAAACCTCGCCGTCAAAAATAGCAAGCAGCTCTTGTAAACTCATGCCTGTGGCGGTTTGTAACTTCTCGCAAAAATTTGCCAGCTCTTGGCGTTCCTCCTCATCGGCGAAAAGAACGTTAACAAAGTGTGCCATCTCAGGTTCGCTCAGGATAGCATATAAATTGGTCGTGGCCAGCGATTCTTTGGTTTTAGTAACATCGCCAATAGAAACTACGGCCACCGATTCTTTAGGAAATAATGACAGAAAAGCATTTTCCGCCGCCAATAGCGGCAGGCAAATAGCTATCCAGCCAGTCACCAACAAAGATTTCGTAAAATTCATGGTATTCCTCCAAAAATCTACATCATCTGCGCAATGGCGAGAGCGACGACACGCGCGGCGGCGCCGGCACATGTGATGCATACCAGGTATTTGAAGATACGGTCGCCACGTGGCGAGCCGAGTAACCAACTGCTGAGCCACGCACCCAGAAGAAAACCGGCCACGCCGCCAATGGCCAGAGTCACAATGCCGCCTAACCCGACGCCCAACCATTGAGAGAGATCGTAGAGCAGCCAAGAGGCCACGACCATGCCCACGACACCAAAAATTACCGCCACCGCTATCACCGAAGATGCGTCCTCATCGAAACGCAAAAATATGGCCAGCGGACCACCGATAAAAATACCTAAGAAGCCGGCCCCGAGCAACACCCCTTGCAGATTGCTGTCCATGTTCACTCCGCTCAGGTCCCACAGGCCATAGACGATACTTGCGGCCATCATGCTCAGAAAGATGCTGCCGGAAACCAGAAAATGAGGGAATTTCTGGCATAGACATGGTAGCATCATACTGACCACGCAAAGGGTGTAGAGAATGGCGATGAGCAAAGAAACGGTTTTCGCACTGTCGCTAAACGGGTCCATTGCCCAGGCGTCAAAAAAACGCTGGTAGCAACTTTGCGAAAACCAGGGAGTCAGAGCCCAAAATACGCCGGCCGCCAGTGGCACAAAAAAAAGCTTTAGCGCGCTCTGTTCCGCCAAAGTTTTTCTCGCTGGCTTATCAATATTATGCAGTTCAGGTTGTAATTCGCCTGGCGACTGCATGTCGTTGGGTTTGTTGTCATTTTCCATCACGATCTCCTAGAAGAACTACCACGCCACGGTTTCCATCTATGATTATTTCCTGGCCGTCTGCGATCACGTCCGTAGCGCACCGCACCCCGACGACGGCTGGAAGTCCTAACTCGCGGGCGACTACTGCGCCATGTGAAAGCATGCTGCCAATATCCATCACCACGCCGGCCGCCAAACTAAACAGTGGCGTCCAGGCAGGGTCGGTAAACCGGGTGACCAGAATCTCGCCTGGTTTCAGTTTTTCGGCCTGGCCAAGGTCGAAGATGATCCTGGCTTTGCCTTGAACCAGGCCGGCGCTGGCGGCCACCCCTTTCAACTCTCTGCCCGAGGGCACATTTTTTTCATATACCTTGCGCACGACCTTGCCGCCTGCGGTGTAGACGTTATGCGGTGGCACCATCTTTTCCCACACTGCTCTTTGGGCGCGTCGTGCCGCGATCTCGGCCTGTAATCTGGCGACATCGCTCTTGCCTTGCAGCGCCTCGAAAATTTCTGTAGCATTCAGGAAGAAGGCATCATCAGGCATGCGAGCGATGCCTTTTTCCTGAAGTAGCTGGCCCCAGCGCCAGACGATACGGCGCAAAACCGCAATTCCTTTAAGCAAGTGGAATTTATTGTTTTCGCGGTAAGGTGCAAAATGGATGGCGCATTTTCTCAAGAATGTAAACCGCCACCTGCCGATGGGAAAGAATCGCCGCAGGCCACGGCTGAGATATCGCTCTACTTTAGCGATAGCTTCATCGCGCGCGCTCACCAGAGCAGATTCTTGCGCCTGAAAATCCCTTCTCGGGCAAGAAAGCTCGGTTTTGAGAAGTTTCCAGAGGGAAGACGGGTCCTCTGCCCAACGCGGGGCAATAACGTCTTGCAAATTATCGCCCATGTGCCCGAATTGTGCCATAAATTTTTGCCAATGCGTGCAAAAAACCTGGGCCTCGGGAAGATTTTGCAGTTTGACCGTGATTTGCGAAACATCTTCCCGCACAATAAGAGATGCAACCGCCGGGGTTTGACGGGCCGATTCGGCCAACGCTCTGAGTTTTTGTTGCAGTTTGGCATCTTCCAGAGTACCGGTGTTACTCAAGAAAATAGATGCCGTGATACCCAGGCTGGCAGGCAAAGCGCGGACAAGCTCGGTGAGCGCGCCATAAAACGTGGCATAGGCACCCGTACCGAGGGCGTGGACGAGAAACCCTTCGTAAGCGATATCGAGCATGGTGTGGTAAATGGCATCCACCTCGCCGGCCGACATTGTCCCCATGTCTTGGTGTGAGATTTTCTCGAGCGCCGTAAAGAGATTCTGCAAAAACCGCCTGGACTGGCGCGGCAACATCAGCGTGTCGCGGCTGGTTATAAAAACAAAGCGTATCAGCCTGAATATCTTGAGGCTGGGTTTGATCTTAATCTTGAAGCTGCCTTCCTCGCCGCATCCCAAAATCTGCTTCAGCAGAGCGTCTTCGTCGGCTACAGGAAGTATTTCTCTGAGCATTTTCTTGAGTGATGTCGCACTGAGGTAGACATAGCCGTCGAAAAACGCAACGAATTTCAGGGCTGAGACATCTACCCCCAGGCTGCGGCAAATGAGGCGAAACTGACTTTCCAACAGCCCTTCGATAAAGCCCATGGTAAACGGGCTGACCACGTTGGGAAACGCCTCCTGCGCATTGTCCGCCGTCCAGTGTTCTTCCTCCCCTGCCGACGTGACCGGAGCAGAAGCGAGTGTGGTGATGGGCCTGGCCTGAAGCAGATAGATGGTATTCTGCCAGATGCACCATTCGATGTCCTGCGGCACACCTTTCTTCGCTTCGACGGCTTTGGCCATATCGGCCAAGGCTGTAATTTGGGCTTCAGTGAGTGACCGTTTGGCAGCCGTCTCTGCTTTGGTGTCCAGCGTGGTGGTGCCATTTTGCTCTGGCGACAGCTTGCTGGTCTTCTGTTTTTGTCCCAGACGGTACTCTTTGACCTTGCCATCTTTACGGGAGAAGATGACCTGATCTGCATCAACCAATCCGCCGACGAGCGATTCGCCCAGTCCCCAGGTGGCATTGATGACCATCTCCTCGCGGCTGCCGTTCACCGGGTTGACGGTAAATGTTACGCCCGCAGTCTCGGCAGGGATGAGCTCCTGGACGACGACGGCGAGCGCCGCCTCTTTGTGGCTGTAGCCGGCGCGTGTGCGATACTGAATTACCCTGGCCGTCCACAACGAAGCCCAGCATTTGCGGACGGCTTCCAGTAAATTCGTTTCGCCCTCGATGCCAAGGAAGGTGTCGTGTTGACCGGCAAAGGAAGCGTCCGGTGTATCTTCCGCTACCGCCGAAGAGCGCACGGCCAGCCTTGTTGTGTTGCCCTGTACCAGTTTGCTCCAGGCGTTGACAATATCTTTGCCGATATTTTCGGGTATCACAGCCGCGAGCATGCGATTCTGGATATCGGCTGCAATGTTGCGCAAAAGCGGAGTGTTCTTGTAATCCAAGCCGGCCAACCGTTCTTCGATATGTCTCTCCAGCCGGTTGGCCGCAAGAAAGTGGCGATAGCCATCCGTAGTCACACAAAAGCCTCTTGGTACGCGCAACCCCGTCCTCACCATGTCGGCAAGACTGTAGCCTTTGCCGCCAACTAAAGCATGGTGATGGTTTTCTATTTGCTCAAAAAACAAGATAAAGCTCATAAATTTCTCTTGCCCAATAAAAAACGCCGGCCCAAACCGGCGTTTTTTTACTTGATGTTAGTATTCCTGGACATTGCCATTGCCGTCTATGGCATAGGTGACAGAACCTTCCTGATGCTGGATGATGGTGTCTACAGTCCAATGCACGAACATCTGCATGGCGGCAACAGGGGCGCTGCTGGTGCCGATGTTGACGATGCCAGAATCCGGAATCGTCATGCTGGCGTTCAGCGTATATCCCCACAACACGTTCATCTCATCAATGCTGGCCGTGGCGCAAGTGATATAGCGGCCGACACCATTGTAGTTGCCACGATAGTAGAAATGGATGCGTAGTACTATTTTGACCACAGTGATGCCGAAACCGTTCACGTATTCCACGATATACTGGCCGGTATGCTTCTGCTGCCAGCCCGCCAGTTGCTGCCAACTGGTGATGCCTTGCGGCACAGCCGAGGCAACATCCACGGCGGTATTGACGACCGGCTTGTTCTCCTTGACGAAATCCCAAATTTTCTTGAGAATGTTGATGATCTGGTCAATGTCAACGCCTTCACCTTCGCGTGTCTGCGCGAACTCGACCTTTTCTTCACGGCCTTCGCCCACTTTGGTCAATTTGTAAGACTTGAATTCGAAATAGGGGCGCTTCAGGAAGAAGGCAGGGGGTTTCAACGCTTCCTCGCTGTACGGGATAGTTCTTTCGAACTCGTCGAGCTGTGCCAATCCCAAGATGAGCGTGCCTGGGGCGACGTAAGAAACGGCATGTACCAGTTCATGTACACGGAAATCTTCCACGCCGGCTCTGCTGTCTTTCAGCCACGCTATCTGGCTGTGTATCTTGTCCTTGAATATGTCAACAACTTGCTGCGTGACGGCAATCTCATCACCGCCGATGCGCATATCCTGCACCACTTTTTCCGGGTCAAGCTTGTCTTGCAAAAAAGCGATCACATGGTACTTGGCCTGTGGATTTTCCGCGATTTTTTCTGCCAGAACAGCATCCAGAGTACCGGCAAAGGCCGCCACACTGGCGATGCCGAACGACACTGCGAGCAATAAAATCATACGTTTCATCGCTGACCTCCTCACAAAGAGATGATATAGTCGGTTACTTTTAAAATTTTAGCAGGTTGACTTTACATATGCAAGCACAATTCAAATCTGAGTGGTTCGTAAAAATAGTTGACAAAGGGCAAAAAAAATAGTTGACAAAGGGCAAAAGCTGTTGTAAACTTTATGAAAATATTTGTTGTATGTTTTTGGCCGAAAGGTAAACGATGACCACGAAGCTTGCTTTTTTTCTCATTCCGCTCTTGCTTATAGCCCAATATACTGGGCTGGTGGTCACTTTTTGCCAATGCCAAATTGTACCCATCTGTGATTGCGCTTGTTGCGCGGAAAACGAAGCGGACACAACTGGTACCAACCAACCGTCCCAACCAACACCCACCCAACCACATGATGGTTGCGCCGATGGATCAGTCTATGCTCATTCGCCTGACATTGCGCTCGTTTCTTCAGACGTGCCCCATCTTGGTAAACTTACCGAGCTAAACACCATTGCCATAACAGGCGATCTTATCCCTGCCATTGTTCATACTGCACATTCGCTTTCCCATAATTTTCTACAAACACCTCCACCACAGCTAACCCCACTGCAGAAAAATTGCCTCCTCTTGATTTAAAAATCTCGTCTTAATACAGCAACAGTCCTTGCTGACAAGAGCCGTTTAGTGCCTTGATCGCAAGTAACCTGCTCGTGTCATGCTATTTACAAAACTATTTCATTACAGATTTACTTTGACCAATTGGCAACATTGAAACATCTTACAGGAGCAATACTATGTCAAAATATATCCACATGCTTTTACTGTTCGTTTTGCTACTGGCCATGCCGGTCGTCTTTGCGCAACAAGATTGTTGTGGTGGCCACGAAGAAGAGCAACCAGCGGTGGCGGCAGGTGATGCCTACCCGTTGGCTACCTGCATCGTTTCCGGAAAAAAACTAGAGGCGATGGGAAAACCGGTCTTTTACGTACATCAAGGCCGGGAAATGAGATTCTGCAGTAATGACTGCCTGACCAAATTCAAGCAATCTCCAAAAAAGTATTTTGTTTTGCTGGATAGCATGATCGCCAAGCAGCAACTGCCGTTCTATCCGTTGGGCGTATGTTTTATCAGCGGTAAAAAATTAGGCAGCATGGGCGAACCATTTAACTATGTCCACAACAATCGTCTCATTCGTTTCTGCTGCAGTGGCTGTGTAGCAAAATTCCTCAAAGCGGCGGAAAAATATTTAGCCGATCTGGACAAGGCGGTGATACGCAAACAAAAAGCGACCTATCCGCTAGACACCTGCCTGGTCTCTGGCGAAAAACTGGGGGAGATGGGAGAAGCGATTGATTTTGTCTATGGCAACCGCCTCATTCGTTTCTGCTGCAAAGATTGTATCAAAAAATTCCGCACTGAGCCGCTGAAATATCTTGCCAAGTTCAGCGAACCAGTGAAAAAAAATACGTCTGAAGATCATAAAGACCATGAAGATCACGAAGGCCATCATCACTAACAAGAAAGGGAAAATTACTATGAGATGTATTTGCCTTGTTCCTGGCACTAAAGTGTCTAAAGACCCTGGTTTTATAACTGTGCCGCATTCGCGGCAGAGATTTGTTACACACGTATCAATCTTCGTATTTGTCATGTCGGCTTACGGTTGTGGGCCGCATCACGCAACACAACAGCCCGTCCAGACACAAGCGGTCGTGCAGGTGACTCCTCAGAACGAAGCGCAACCGGCGACGCCCGCCAATCCCTCAAACGATGAAGTAACCGCAAGTTGGGGCAATCAGCTTTGCCCGGTCATGGGCAATGAAGCAGACAAAAATGTGTTTACGGTCTTCCAAGGCAAAAAAGTATCCTTTTGCTGCCCAAGCTGTATTAAGAGATTTGAGGAGCATCCAGAGAACTACCTAAGCGCCCTGCTCGATAACCCTGTGAGGACGCGGTCGCTTACACCTGGGAGCGGGCCAACAGCGCCGACTGGCAACAGCCATGCTGGGCATCAGCATTGAGGAGCAACCTATGCCTAAACATCGCTCATACCTGCCGGCATTGAAATATGAATGGTTAAGTTCGCTGTACGATCCTTTGATCAGATGGATGATGCCGGAAGGGGCGTTTAAGCCGCAGCTTGTCAAACAAGCCCGCGTTGAGCCGCAGCACCGCGTGCTGGATGTCGGTTGTGGTACGGCCACCCTCACACTGCTTATCAAGAGTAGCTGTCCGAACGCCGAGGTGGTAGGACTCGACTGCGACCAGAAAATGCTCGACATCGCGCAAAAGAAAGCGAGCAAAGCCGGTCTGGAAATCAAGTTTAACTGCGGCATGGCTTTTCAGTTGCCGTATCCCGACCAATATTTCGATCGGGTCGTGTCGAGTCTGGTCTTACACCATTTGACACACGCAGACAAGATACGCACGCTGGCCGAGATTTTTCGCGTACTCCGGCCAGATGGCGAATTGCACGTGGGCGACTGGGGACAGGCTCGCAGCGTCTCTATGCGCATGGCATTTCTGGTGGTGCAGATGGTAGACGGCTTTGCCAGAACCAGCGACAATGTCCAGGGCTTATTGCCCAAAATGTTCGCCGAGGCCGGCTTCCAAGAGGTTCAGGAAACCGCAAGCTATCGCACCTGCCTTGGCCCGCTCTCGCTCTACCAGGCGAAAAAATCTTTGGCAATATGAGAGGTGAAAAGAACTTTGGAAGTGGCCGTTTGTGCTTTGTCTTCTAGTCAGAGCATAGGCGGCAGGACCGCGAGGCAAAGGCTTTTTTTAAAAACAGAAAGGAGTGCAACTATGTTTGAAGTAATCACAAACAAATTCGTCAATGCTCCAGACCATAAACATTGCGAAGGCTGCGAAGAGTAAGCCCGCGTGATTGAAGCAAGTTGAGTATGCCGCTCCGCTCTCGTGAATTCAGAGGGAGCGGCAACAGCGAAGTAAATGGTATCTTCTTATTTTACAAGGAACACAAATGCAGCCTGGCATCTATCTCATCCAGCAGGCATCCGGCCAGAGTTGGCGTCTCAACCCACAAGAAGCCAATCTCATCGGTCGCGGCCTTGAGGCAGAGCACAGTAATCTTATCCTCTTGCCCCATTCCACTATCTCCAAGCTGCATGCTCGCATCTGGCTGGAGGCAAAAACACAGCAGTGGTATTTGGAAAACCTGAGCCGCAACGGTACTACTTTAAACGGGCATGGGCTGGTGGAGAAAACGGTGTTGAGACACGGTGATGTCATTGCCGTCGGACCCTACCGCTTGTTGTTTTACGAAAGCCTTGCCGCCGATGCCGGTACGGTGGAAGTAGAACCTTGGCAACGCTTCCCCGGCGAACGAAACACCGCAACATCAGGTTCTTTTGGCGACATGCTGGCCACGCTTCTTATTCTTGCCACCGCTGCCCTGTTCTTGTTTTTATGTTTTCGCAAGATCGGATAAAAAAAATTATGGAGCAGCTTTTTCGATTTGTCATAAAAAAACTTTTTGCCCAAGACCGCTATGTTTTCCTTGATCTTTTCTCTGATTTTAAAGCCGTCATGGATAGCGCAGGCGTCCGGCTCGTCAACCAGGTTTTTAACAAACAAGGCCGCGACCTCAGCGATGCCGAAGCAAAAGTGGCCGATGCTCTCATCACTCATCATATTTTGGCAAAAAAAGAAGAGCTGGCAGGCTATAAACCGCCGGAGATGCGTGACCAATCGCTCTTGTCTCGCGTGGAAATTGAGCTGACTCAGCAGTGTAATCTTGCCTGCTTACACTGTTTTACCGAAAAAACAAAACAGAGTTTCGATATTCGTTTGCTGGAAAAAAATCTCCAGGAACTGGAAAAACTTGGCGTGGTCGAGGTTGACTTGAATGGCGGCGAAATTTTCCTGCATAAGCACATTGCCGAAATTCTCGACATGCTCCAGCACCATTTCAAGATTATCCTTTTTTCCAATGGGACACTCGATTATACTGTAGAAGTAGCGAGCCAATATAAAATTGCCCGCATCAATATCAGCCTGGACGGCTTTAAAGAAAGCCATGAGTACTTGCGCGGGCCTGGCACGTATGAAAAGACGCTTGACACTATTGAGAAATTGACGAAAATAGGGATGGCGGTACAAATCAACGCCGTGGTTTATCCCAAAAATATTGGCGATTTGGAAAATTTTATCGGCTTCTGCCGTGATTCTTTACACGTGCATGACGTTAAACTAGGTACCATATATCCGCTGGGCGAGTCGCCGCGCCATGCAGAGCTATTTACGGACAACCGGCTGAGCAAAGAAATTTATGACAAATATTTTCATGAAGAATTTCCCAACTTTGGCACGGGGCAATATCTGCCCTGTATGGCCGGCATCAACAAGCTTTACATCAATGCCAGAGGCGAAATGTATCCCTGCCGCTTGTTTGAAGCGCCAGAATTTATCATGGGATCGCTGACACAGGCTTCACTGAGCGAAATCTATCATAACTTTCTCGCCTCTGACAATTGTTTTACTCGCTTCACGCTCGACAATATACCCACGTGTAAAACTTGTCCGGCATTGCCCAAATGCAAGACTGGCTGCCGCGCCCGCGCTCATATTCTGCAAAAAAACCTGGCCAGCCCGGATAAATTTGCCTGTAAGCATTATTTGGTTGCAGCAAATGATTGACGAGGATCACCTGGTTTTTTGCAACCCCGTCTTGCTCGCGCCTGTCTATATAAGTGTACTTTCGATAAAAATCCCCGCCACGGATGTGGCGTAGTTATAGAGCCTGGCACTTTAGTACCAGGAACAAGGAGAAATCTATGATATCTGACAAATGTTTTTTTCTGATGTTATTGACCTTACTCATCGCCAGCCCTTTGGTATTCTCGCAGACAAGTCCGGAAGGCGATGTCTACCCACTGGCCACATGCCTGGTTTCCGGCGAGAAGCTAGGCGGGATGGGGGAGGCTGTAATCTACTCCCATGAAGGCCGGGAAATCCGGTTCTGTTGCAAAAGTTGTATTCCCAAGTTTACAAAATCTCCCGCGACATACATAGGCAAACTGGACGCCCAGATCATTCTCGAACAAACTCCCCGTTATCCTTTCACTACCTGCCTCGTATCCAAAGAGAAGCTGGAAAAAGATGCCGTTGACTATGTCTACAAAAATCGCCTGCTTCGCTTCTGTTGTAAAGGCTGTATCAAAAAATTCCTCAAAGAACCGGGCAAATATCTGGCAGAACTGAACAAAGCGGTTATTGCCAAACAGCAGGCCGTCTATCCCCTGAAGCGCTGCCTCGTCACTGGCGAGACGTTCACAGATGCGGAAGCGGTGAATTTTGTCCAGGCCAATCGCCTCATCCGGTTTTGCTGCAAAGATTGTATCAAGAAATTCCGTCAGGACCCTGTCAAATACTTTAGACTGTTAGACGAAGCTGGCAAAAAAACAGAAACCGTAGCTCCTCACGATAAAGACAAAGAAGAACACGATAAAGACAAAGAAGAACACGAACATCATCACTGATAATCTTGGCCGGAGAGAGTAAACTTGGCAATGCCAATAAACATTATTGGAAATAAGTTCATGCTAATGTTCAGGGGAGCGTGATACCAGCCCTGAAGCGCAGAGCGCCCTCGGCGTCGGGAGGAAGCAAACCGCGTTACCAAACCTGGTCTTGCGAACAGGCGGCAATCCAGTAACCTGCAACAGCCCGCCATCGCGAACGCGGAAGGGCTGGTATCAGCGCGACGTATCTTTTATTTCCAATAATGTCTAATCTATCCTGAAGGGAGAAAATATGCATTATTTGTTGCTACTATTCGTTTGCCTGCTGGTAGGTCTGACAAACGCCTATGGTGATCTGCCTGAGGTGCCGAACAAAATGTGCCCGGTGTTAACTGACGAGGCCGTAGATCCGAATATTTCTATAGAATATGAGGGGAAGCGGGTGTACTTTTGTTGCGCCAAGTGCCGGAAAAAATTTCTGGCCGATCCTGGCCAATATCTCTCCAATCTGCTCCAGGCTACTCTCCCTTCTGGGGATACGGGTAAACCGAAAAAAACGCCCGCTCCCGCCAAGGAAGCGGGCTCCCATCCGCACGAAAAAACATTGTCAGGAGCGGCCAAACTCATCCATTTTATGGGCAAATTCCATCCCCTCGTGGTCCATTTTCCCATCGCTCTCATTTTGGCCGCGGCTCTGGCAGAGGCTTTGTTACTGTTGACCCGCCAAATTTTTTTGGCCTATGTGGCACGGTTCAATGTAGGGCTGGGGGCAATATCTGCCATTGCTGCTGTTTTGTTAGGCTTGGCCAACGCCGCCTTTGGTAGCTTTCCCGCTGAACTGGCCGAGGTCTTGATGATCCATCGTTGGCTGGGAATAACAACCGCTTGCCTCACCGCAGCAGCCTTTGCCCTTTCCGAAAGCTACTGGCGTAAGCAGAATACGACCTGCCGCCTCTTCTATCGCATCGTCCTTTTTGTTGCCGCGCTCATGGTGGGTGTGACTGGCCATTTCGGTGGGACTCTCATTTATGGCGTAGACTACTACAAGTGGTAGAGCGAACGCCTGTTGTTCACAGAGATCAATGTTAATTTGTAGTGGAAAAAGTATGAGTTATAGACAAAAGAACGCTTTGCAACAAACCGAGCGGCAAGCCAGAGCCAGGCTCTATTTCGCTTGGCTGATCTGTCTCTTGCTGTGGCTTGCCGGCTGCGCCGGTTCTGGTGGCACTGTCTCTAATGAGCCGCCAGTAACGCCGCAAGAGGCTGTGCCAGCCGCACCGACGGCCATAGCCGACAAAACGCAGGCGACTACGGATAATGTCCAACTGTCTGTCGCGCCGGAGCCTGGCAAACCTTACACTTTGCAGACGCTGGTGACCCAGGCGCTGAACGCCAATCCGGCTCTTGCCGCGAGCCGCCAGGAGTGGTATGCCAGGAAGGAAAAGTACGCGCAGGAGGTGTCGCTACCTGATCCGCAGTTTACCTACACGCTGTTCACCCAGGGTGGCAAAACATGGAGCGGCGTCAATCTGATGCAGATGATTCCTTTCCCGCGCAAGCTCTATCTGCAAGGTAAGCTGGCCGACCGTGAGGCAGATGTTGCTTTTCTCGCGCAGACACGCACAGCGCGTGAGGTGGCGGCGGCGGTGCAGAAGAGTTTCTACGAGCTGGCCTATATCGAGGCGGCCATCGCCATCACCCGCAACAACGGCGAGATTCTGCGCCTACTCTTGCTCTCTGCCGAGGCGGAGAGCGGCAAAGGCAATACGGTGATGGCTGATGTTTTGCGCGCCCAATCACAGACAGCGCAGGCGCAGTACGATCTGGTGCGCCTCGAAGAATTGCGCCAGGTGGAAATAGGGCAGCTGAACGCTTTGCTCAACCGTCCACCGAACGCGCCGCTCGTAGTCACGGCTGGCTTGCCGCAGGTGGTGGCAATGCCGCCATTTGATCCACTCTATGCCCACGCCTTACAACATCGCCAGGAGATTGCCGCTGCCGGTATCGAACTCACCATGGCCGACACCCGCGAGTCGCTGGCTCTGAACGACTATTTTCCCGACCTCACCGTTGGTTTTGGGTGGGAGAAGATGCCCGACAAAGAGGAGCCGGACAAGTGGATGCTCAATTTCGGCGTGAATCTGCCGCTGTGGTGGCCAAAACGCGCGGCGCGAGTGCGTGAGACGCGCTATAGCCGTGAGGCGGTGGCGGCGATGAAAAAAAACCTGGAAAACGAGCTGGCCGCCTCGCTCAAGCGCGCCTACTACAAGCTAACAAATGCCGCGCGTCTGGTCGAGTTGTATGAAAAAACATTACTGCCCCAGGCGCAGAAATCAATGGCCATGGCCGAGACCTGGTATCGTGGCGGCAAGGGAAGTCTCATGGCAACACTCGAAACACAGGCGATTTACCTCAACTTTTCGCTCGCCACGGCGCGCGCCCAGAGTGACTATGCGCAGGCGCTCGTCGAACTGAGCCAACTGAGCGGCGGCAGCCTGCCACTCGAATTTTTCAGGGCAAAGGAGGGCAAGTGATGAAAAGCCTGATCTACTTATCTGCGATGACCATGCTTACGGCTAACATACTGGGCTGCGCGACAAATCCCGCACCCAAACAAGAAACACCGCTTGTGGTGGATGCACACACTTTTCCGCAGGCACAGCAAGCGCCGAAACGAGGCGCCACCAGCGATGTCTCGCTGCCCTTCAAGCCACTCACGCGCGATGCCTCGGACGACACCGGTATCAGCGCCATCTACGATGTCAGGAGCGAATCTGCCAGAGAATACCAGAAACTTGCCAACTCGCCAGAACTGGCCAGGCGACTTGCTGTCGGCATTACATTAGAACTGCTGTGGCAGATCGCCTACGCGCGTAACGCGCAACTGGCAAGTGCGCGCAAGCAGGTGGCAGCCACTGAGCGGCGCTATGAGCAAGCCATGTTTCTCTACAACCTGAGCGGCCAGTACGCTGCCTTTGCGCGCGAGCAGTCAGCGTTAAATTCCACTGCCGGCAGCATGATGTCCTCGTCGCCCATATTCCCCGGCGCACTCACCCTGGCCGGCGAAGTGATCACGAGCGAAGTACGCATGATGCAAGTACAATACGCCATGGCCTGGCGCGACCTCAAGAGCGACATCGCCCGCACCTACCATGAACTCTATTTCATAGGCCGGACAATAAACATCGCCGAAGAGCAGGTGGCTATCCTGGATACACTGGAAAAAATTGCGCGCGACCAGTTCAAATCGAACATGGTGAGTTACAGCGACGTACTCAAGGCGCAGATGGCGAAAGCCGAGATCGCCGCAGACATCGGGAGCTACCGCAGCCAGGAAACAAGTTTGCGCCAGAAGCTTCTCGCCGCCTCGAACTTGCCACCGGAAACCACGCTTGCCACGCCGGGCGCAAGCAACTGGCGGCTCAAAGAGAGCATAGAAGAACTGCGTGCCTCTGCTCACGAACACCGCCAGGAATTGCGTATGCTCGCTCTGCAAATTGCCAAGACAGAACAGATGATCGCGCTCGCCAAAGCGCAGGACAACCTCTACCCAGCTTTTACCGTGGGACTCAGTTTCATCGAGAAGCCAATGGCCGAAGTCGGCGACACCAAGTCTGGCATGGACAGCGCCACCACCGGTCTACCCAAGTCCACAGCCTTTGCCGAAAAACCACAGGTGGAGCCGGCGGCATCGTTTGCCGAGCGAACGAGCTATCTGGCCGAACTGGCAAGAGAAGGGGAAGCATGGCGCAAGCGACACGAAAATGTTTTGCGTGAAACCAACGCCGCCATTGCCGAGCAATACGCCATGCTGGAAAGCAGTCAACGCTATGTGAAACTCTATGAGGAGAGCCTGATCCCGCTTGCCCGTGAGACGCTGCAGGTGACGCAGTTGTCCTACCAGAGCGGCAAGGCCAATTTCCTCGATGTCCTCGACGCTCAACGCATGTTGCTTAAATTTCGCCTGGAGTGGCAGAAAAACCGGCGCGACTACCTCGTCGCCTTGGCCGAACTCGAACGCATTGTCGGTAAAAGTTTGGTGGCAGGAGAATGAAAGGGGCGTATCTAACACTTCGGTGGGATAGAAAAATTATGGGTAGAGTATAACCTCTCCCGCCAGGGGAGAGGTCGTCAGCGCCGAGAGGCGCTGGCGGGTGAGGGGGATTTATGGCCAAAAAACCAGAAAGAATTGCGAACTATGCTAAACAAATGCGTAAAG
>JAGVGO010000077.1 GCA_020057085.1 Planctomycetota bacterium
AGCGCCGCATAGCCTGGCTCTGTAAGCGAGGAGCAACGAAGTAGATTGATAAAAGTGCCCTCAAGAATGTGAAGTTATTTTTAGACAGAGCCTAAGGCCAGTATTTTCCTACCACGACAAAGGCTTCTTCGCCAGCTTTCGGTTCCACCGGCGCTTCCAGGCGAATGTCTTTGAACGAGAGCGCCTTTTTGTTTAACGCCTCCATTACCCGCGCGGCAGAAGGAGCATGGCCGTGAATGTGAACCAGAGGGACTTCTTCACCTGAGATATCGTCTATGCCCATCTCGAAGGTGAACGATGTCACCACGGCATTGGCCGGCAAAACCTCGGCAATTTCCTTGATCGCTTCTCCCCAAGCGACCTTGTTGGCGCGCACGGCAGGAAATTGCACGGCACTGGTGAGGTTGGCATTTTCCACATGCAATTGGTTCCAGGATCGCTTTCTCCATTCGATAGGGTCCGCGGTTTTTCCGCTTTCTTCGCTAGCGGCAGAAATATCTTCTAGCGCCTGGCGTTGTGCCAAACGTACCTGTTTCACCTGGTTGGCGACATGTTGTTGATAGAGAGCCAGCAACCCTACGTACGTCAGGGCACCTATGACCAGAAGATTGAGAGCCAACTCGGGGAGATAATGGGCAACTCGTTGTAGCACAGGGGACGTTCTTTTTTCGCCCAACGGCTGGGCAAGATTAGGGCTTTGCTCGCTGGCCAGCAAGGCATGAACGGCAAGCCCCATAGGCACCAAGTGTTCGGCAACGGGTGTAAACTGCTCCCGCGCCCCTTTGCTCACGAACTTGCGGATTACCGAAGGCTCAATGATCTCCACGCAGATGCTTTTTTCTTTTTCTATCATTTTCTGGTAGATGTGTTCGTTCAGTGCTTCTTTGGCAGAGGCAATCGGCGGATTTTGCGCGATCAACGCCTCGTGAAACGATCGTTCTATCCCCTCGCCAGGCTTCGCTACTCCAGGGGACAGCGCACGGGTGTCAACTGGTTCCTTGAACATCTCGGGTGCTTCCAGCAATTCCTTGAAAGTGACATCTATGGTCGTGCCTATTTCTTCCACAGTCTTGAGCCCACTCAAGTTGATTTTGAGTTCATGCAAATTGGCTTGCTCCACGCCTGACATTTTTGCCGTACCGGGCGTTTTGCCGCTTGCCTCGGGAGACAGACCGGCGATTTTTTTGCCAATGACTTTTTCAATAACCTGATTGGCCAACGTAGAAGAAATGACCCGACTGAATTCCGGAATATCCATCTTCGATTGTGTATACCTTTCCATGCAGACCTTGAGCAGCGTATCCAGATTTTTGTGAGGGAAGATATGGCGAATCTTTTCCCTGTTTATTTCCTGCGGTTGCCTGCCTAGCACTTCCTGCAGAAAGTCGCGGATTTGTTCGAGTGAAAGGAAGGACGGTGTGCCGAACAAAACCACTTTCTGCACCGCCTTGCCTTCCCAGAGTCCATACATCAATGCCATTTTCAACTGAATAAGCACAAAGATGGCGAAGAAAAATTTTTGGTCATCCGGCGGAAAAGCCTCAAAATCTGGTACCGAGAGGTTGTCGTTCTTACAAGGGCGCGTTCCTTCCAGAATCGTCAATTCCATATACTTGGCAGTGAGATGAACGACTATCGAGGTTTCTTTTTTATTGGCTGCAATGATGGGATAAAGCGTGAACAATCCCTGCATTTCAGCTACCACCAGAGCCGGATTAGGGAAACCGACCTGCTCAAAAACGCTTTCCAGCTCTTTAGTCCCCACGATGTCGTCCAGCAATTTTTTAGGAGACGCTAACAAATAAACATAAGGGCGATCTGCATCAGTTACCGGCCGGGTATCATACGCCAAAAGTTCCGTGGGATATGGAATGTCTCGACGCAAGATTTCATCTACCGATTGCTGATAAAGTTTGCGGTTATACAAATCGTTGAGCGACTGGAAAGGGATGTAATGAATCCAGGCAAATTTTCCGGGAATACCTACGGCCACACGCATTCGTTCTTTTTCCTCTCCGATCTCCTTGCGATATGGCGCGAATTCGGGAGAGTCATAAAGCTGCAACAACAATGCTATCAGCTTTTCTCTGTCGTGGAAACTCCTCAGTGTAGCCGTATCCTTGGCGGGCGCGGCAGTGGTGGCTTTGACAAATGTTTTCAATTCCCAGCCAAAGTTTTTTTCTTCCACTACAGCCAAGCGTACTACATCGGAGCTGATGGTAAAACCTAGTGAATAGCGGCTCATGCGATCTATCTTTCTAAATAATATAGGAAAGTTACTTCTCTCTTCTCGCCCAGCTGTACAGTAGCTTCTATCTCACGAACAAAAGGAGCGTCTCGTGTCCCTCCTCCTGCTCTTATGCGAAAGATGTTCGAGGTGACCTTCATGCGATCCGTGTGTTTTTTTATGCCGATCTTTTCCACTTCCTTGGTGTCTTGGAAAGCTCGTAGTGACCTGCGTTGGAGCATTACCGTCTGGATTTGTTCGTTGGACAATTCCAAATAGACCGTCATAATATCGGCAGGCGACGTGTTGATATTGACCAGATAATCTTGCCTGAAAACCGTCGCCAACTGGCGCAGGTCTTTTTTTCCCTGGTTGTCTCCAAAAAATCGTGCGGGCTGTTCTTCACGCAAACCGTAAATCAGAAACAATTCCTGAAGGCTTTGCAAAGGAGCGTTCTTGCAATGATATGGCGGCCTAAGGCTTTGATAGTAACCTTCTTCCCGGCCATTCAGGCGGTGTTCGTTATTGGTATCCTGCCAATCCAGCAGGCAGTCGCGAAAGACTTCTGCTCTGCTTTTGGCATAGCCGAAAAGCTGGAACAGGCGCGGCAGCTCTTCATTTAACTCCGTGTCGTTCAGGTTGAGTTTGCCGTCCTCATCTTCGCAAGAGATTTGATACCAGGTTTCTTGTTCTTTATCCACGTAAAATTTTTTGGCCGCATTGCCGCTTTGCGGGTGAAACAGGTACCACGAGTCTCCCGGCCCATAACATAGAGAAGCCTGGCGAAGAAGCGAGAGCATGTGGGCAATCCCGGCGCGTGCGGCATAGCGGCAGGTGGCCAGTTTTTTCAAATTGTCGGCCCGTTTCAACTGCAAAATCGAATCCCAGCGGAATTCAGCGACAATCAAGAACAGCACGGTGACCACCAACAGCACAAGAATTAAGGCAAACCCACGCTCATTATTTTTTTTTCTCTTGCGTATAATCTTTTCCTCCTAACGGAAGCCTGACCATGACCGCTGGTAAGGGAAAATCTTTCTGTGTATTGGGTAACCGCAGGACAAGCGAGATAGAAACAGCCTTCGGCAGCGTCGTGCTGGTCTTTTCATCTATGGTCGGCCAGGTGCTGACCCACTGGTTGTTTTCTGTGAGATAACGAAAACTCAGTTCGCTCACGTTTTTCAGGAGAACAGTGATGGTGGCATTATCATCGGCCTCGTCGGAAGCTACATAACCCTTTGTTACAGGATTATGACGGCGCATGAGTTGCGAGACTTCTTCCTCTGCCGTCTCGGTTTTGATACTGTATCTTACTTCTGCCAATCCCTTATTTCCCGGACGCATAAAGCAGATAGAATCTGCGGTTTTTCCTTGCAAGACACCGGCAGTGCCGCGAAAAAAAATCTTCTTTTTGTTTTTGTCACCCGACTTTTTCTCGTTCGCTGCACCTGTGGGGGAATCGCTGCCCGTGCTTCTCTGGATGTAGGCACAGCGTACATCCGCCGCAATATGCGCCAGAGCGATCTGTCCCTGCTGCAAGGTCTCCTGCACGGTATTGCTTCTCTCCCACATGGAGAAAGCCATTTGCAGAATGCCATAGCAGATCATGGAAATGATCGAAAGGAGCACCATGGCTATCATCAGTTCCACCAGGGTGAGAGCTTTTTGCAGGGCTAATTGCGAACGCATTTGTTTTACGAGCCTCAATTGTTCTATTTGGGTTTTTGCTGAGAGCCTTTACTTTCGTCTTTTTTCTCGGATTTATTTTCCGCAGCCATCGGCTTTCCTTCGATCAGGTAACTCGACAGTCGCTGTTGCTGATTTTTGCCGGAAACTTCCACGACGACTTTGTACACTTCTGCGAGGTCAGGGACACGGGCTGTCACCGCTTTCCAGCGAAATTCGTCATAAGGTACTGGGAAAATTCCGGCACTTTCGCCCGGCATCGGCGGCCGGCTGAGAAATTCTTCCATCTTGCTTTGCGCCAGCAACGTCACTATTGCGGTATCCTGGGCACTCCGGCTTACCAGCTGGGAAGTGCGTAAAGCATCGAAGCCTACGGATAAAACGACGCCGAGTACTGCTAAGGCAACCAACACTTCTGCTAGAGTAAAACCGGCATTCCTGCGCATCGTCAATCCTCTACACGGATTTCAATATTGCCCACACTGTTTACTGTGACATGACAAAAAGGTTTACTCTCCGCGACGGCAAGTACAATCTCGGCTGCCGTAGCGTTTCCCTCTGCGTCGAAATAAATGGCTGGCTGGCTGGCCTTCGTGCGTTCTCCGCCAACAGATATTTTATGAAAACGCATGTTCGGCCCCAGTTGTCCATCGATACCCGGTGTACGCCGCAAGACTCGCGGCGTATCCCAGCCGCCGTTTTCGCTAACCACCCAGTACTTTTGGGTCGGCTCGTCTATGATGACCGCATGGGTCTGACTCAACAGAACAGCCTGTTCGCGCACATAGCGCAACAGTCCATGCAATTGGCGGGCGGAAGCTTTCAGTTGCACAGCTTCGCTCGTGCGGCGGACTGCAGGCGCTGCCAGTGTCATGAGAACGGACAAAATACCCAAGGCGATCAAGAGTTCTGCCAGGGTAAAACCGTTGCTATTTAATTTCCTCCTCCAGATCATCTCCGCCTCCGCTTTGTCCATCGGGGCCATACGAAGTTATGCTGCCAGACCCTCTGCCTGGTCTGCGATATATATAATCACTGCCCCAGGCATCCTTAAAAGGGTCTTTGCTTCCTTGTTGCTTGATATAATCTTTGATATCCTGTAAGCGACGCGGCCATTCGCTGCGTGCTCCCTGATAGGCAATGACCGACTGGCTCAGGATCTTCAATTCGGTCACCGTTGCTTTCTTTTTGGCATCTTCCAGATAACGGGTGTAGGCAAAAGTTCCTACCCCTGCCAAAATTCCCAGAATAGCGATAACGATCAACAATTCCGTCAAAGTAAAACCACTTTGGCTTTTTCTTTTAAACATTAAAATCTCCTTGTTTATCGAAACCTAAATTTTTTATGGATGCTAGAACACCGATCGGCTCGTTCTAGGTTTGCGAAGATACCAAATGTTCGCCCCTGATGCGCTTTTTTGGCGTTCAGGGGATAATCGCTTTGCAAAGCACAATAATTTCACTAAAAATGATAGCAGGTTGCCATGCTGTTTGCAACATTATATTTTTCATTCGTCGTTGCTGGGAGCGGCTTAAACAACTTGCAAATGTATCGTTTTTTTGTTTTAATGGTATGTGCTTCTTGTTTTTCTACCTGAAAATTCCACTTTTTTCTTTAAGGAGAAATTCGTGCGCAAACCATGGGCATGGGTAATTATTGTTATGGTATTGTGTCAGTTGCCGATTTTGGCTTCGCGTCCTCCGCACAAAATAGATGGTGCTGATCCGGCAGGCATAGAAGGGATGCATTTCCCTTCTTGGTCGCCGGACGGTAACTGGGTAGCTTTCTCTCTCTACGGCGATATTTGGAAAGTAGCCGCCGCCGGCGGCCAGGCACAAAGGCTCACCATCCACGAAGCTGACGATGTCAAGCCCAGATGGTCGCCCGATGGCAAGACCATCGCTTTTTCTTCCAACCGCAGCGGCAATTTCGACATTTGGACTATCTCTGCCGAAGGCGGAAATCCTACGCAGGTCACTTTTCACAGCGCGTGGGATTCGGTCTCCTGCTGGATGCCGGACAGCAACTGGATTCTTTTCTATTCTTATCGCAGCGGTGAACTGAATCTATGGAAGATCAGAAAGACGGGCGGGCTGCCGGTACAAATCACCAGCGACGGCGGGCGCGACGCTAACATGTCGCCGGACGGCACGCGGCTGGTTTACTGCAACGGCAATGCCTCGATGTGGCTCAAAGGCTACCATGGCTCGGCAAATTGGGAGATTTTCAGTGTATCCCTCAAAGAAAACGATATTCCGCAGCAGTTGACGCGCTCTACCGGCAACGAATTATACCCTTGCTACAGCCCGGACGGCCAATTCGTCTACTATCTGCACGAGGAGGAGACGGCTCAGCAAGACGGCAGCAAAACGCCTGTGTACAATCTATGGCGGATGGACGCCAGTGGCGACAATGCATCGCAGATCACTAGTTTCACAAGCGATATGATAACCATGGATTTGTCGCATGACGGCAAAAAAATTGTGTTTGAAAAAGATTTCCGCCTGTGGCAGTTGGATCTGGACGACGGCAAAGCCGCTGTCATCCCAGTCATCATCAACTCCGACACCAAATCGGTTCAGGAAATCACACGCGTGCTTGCAGAAGGAAACGAGATGGGCCAATGGTCACCCGATTCGCAACAGATTGCTTTTGCCCTCCATGGCGACATCTGGGTAATGCCTGCGCGCGGCGGCGAAGCCCGGCAAATTACCAGTGGCCAAGCCAAAGATCAGTGGCCGTGTTTTTCGCCGGATGGCAAAAAGATCGCTTATTTCTCGAACAAATCTGGCAATAATGACATCTACATCCTTGAGTTAAAAACGGGCGAGGAGCTGCAACTGACCAACCACCAGAGCGAAGATTTCTTCCACAGTTGGTCGCCCGACGGCAAGCAGATAGTGTTTACCTCGGAGCGTAGCGGCAACCGCGATATCTGGCTGCTCTCAAGCCAGGGCGGCATTGCGCAGCAGCTCACCGACAGCCCTGAATCGGAAGACGATGCCGTGTTCTCTCCCGACGGCAAATGGATTCTTTTTGATTCGGGCAAAGGTGGCAATCAGGAAATCTGGATAATGCCGGCCGACGGCACCTACAAAGACGCCAGGCAGCTTAGCCAGCAAGGTGGGCTTACCCAGGTGCCCACCTGTTCGCCCGACGAACAGTGGCTTGCCTACGAAACCAACGACGAGGAAGGCAATGCCTCTATCTGGATTATGCCTCGCAACGGCGGCAATGCCATGAAGGTAATGAACCAAGGCTCTCTGCCGCGTTGGTCGCCCGATGGCAAATGGATACTGTTCGAATCGGAGCGCACCGGCAAAAAAAATATCTACCGCATCGAAGCGCCTGTGGAAATCAAGACAGGAGAGCGTATCCCATTTTTTGCTCAGGTGGATGTCAATCTGCAGGAAGAACGCGCTCGCGTGTTCGAGGAAGCCTGGCAGGCCATCAACCAGGAATTTTACGATGCCAAATTTCATGGCGTTGACTGGAACAACGTGAAGAAAAAATACCAGGGACTGGCCAATCAGGCGCAGACCAACCTGGAATTCGACGTACTCATCAACCGTATGGTGGGTGAACTACGTTCCTCGCACATGGGGCTCGACGAAATGCCCAGTCGCCCCAGCAAGTACGAGACCGGTTACATCGGCTGGGAATTGCAGGAAGTGCCGGGAACCGACAAGGTATTGCAGGTGAAAGAGGTGTTGCGAGAGGGGCCGGCAGACAAGGCATGGATTCGCAGCGGCGACTATGTCTTCCAGATAGCCGGCAAAGAAATGAGTGCCAACCTCAGCGTTGCGCAACTGTTCAACAACCAAATCGGCAAGGATGTAAAAATTTTCATCAGCTCGACACTCAATCCCAAAGACGGCCGCTATGTCAGCGTCATCCCTGTCAACATGATGCAGATCGAAACACTCAAATACCGACATTGGTTGACTGAGCGCGTACAGATGGTACGTCAGGGTTGCCATGGCCGCGTGCTGTATGTCCATCTCACCGAAATGAATGCCACCAACCTGCGCAAGTTCCGTGAAATCGTGGCAGAAACGGTAGAACGGGCGGAAGGCATGATCCTCGACGTGCGCGACAACGGCGGTGGACTCATCCACCAGGAATTGCTAGATATCCTCATGCGTCGCCCATTTGTCGCCTATCAGGCGCGCGGTCAACAGACTCGGCGTTTGCAACCGGCACTCTATTGGGACAAACCGGTAGTCGTACTCATCAATGAAAAATCGTTCAGCGACGCCGAAGTGTTTGCCTATGCGGTGAAAGCTCTGAAACGCGGCTATTTGGTAGGCGTACCGACAGCCGGCGGTGTCATCGGCACACACGATATAACCTTATCTAACCAGGCTATCTTCCGCGTACCGCGAGTCGGTTACTACACTTTGGATGGTGAAAATATGGAAGGCATGGGCGTCAAACCCGATTTCGCCGTCGCTGAAACCCCCAAAGACCACGCTGAAAACCGCGATCCGCAATTACTCAAGGCGATCGAGGTGATGATGGCACAACTCGACCAGGGCAAGGCGAGCGAACCGGCCAAAGAGACGGAACCTGGCAAGCCAGGCAAACCGGAAGCGCCGGAAGAAAACAAACCGGAAGAACAGCAATCAAGTGAGGGCAGGTAATTGTACACATAGAAGCAACCCATCCGGCCGGGCCGGGCCGGTTTTTTTCAAGATCGACGAGCTTGGGATTTGAGATTATCATATTTTCGGAGATGTACGATGCGCCTATTGTTTGTGTTGTTGGTGTTGCTGTCTCTGATGCCGTTGAGTACTACTCAGGAAGAGAAGTTGCCCGGTACCTATCTCTTGTGCCGCAAACAGCCTGCCGGTATGACTCTGCCTGTCAACGCACAGCGTACCTGGTTCCGCGAGAAGCTCAAGGAAAAATTTTGCCAGCGCGTGGCTACAGTGTACAAACCGGATGCCTTGCCGGAAGAGGTAATGGAAGAAGACCTGGCGGCCAGAGATGTAGGGAAAACCACGCATGTCATTTTCTACTGGTTCACAGTGCAAGAACAAGAGAAAAATTTCGGCAAAAGTTTTCTCCTGCAGGGCGGCATCGAACTCAAAAAAGTGAGGGACAATTTTGTCAAGGGAGAAATCCTGGCCGCCGTCACCAGCCAGTTGGCCACAGCCGATGTGCCTGGCGACAAAGAAAGCCTGACGATCAGCCAGTCGCTCGATCTGTTGACCCAGGAACTTGTGGACAAGACCATGATGCGAGTAAATGATTTGCTCCATCCGCAACCGCCACCTCAGCTAGATTCCACCCATCCAGCGCCATACACGCCTCAGCCGTTTGTGGTGATACCTCCAGCCAACGGTAACGGACTCTTGTGGTTTGTTCTTGGCATATTGACCTTGCTCTCGTTTGCCACGGCCGGTGCGCTTTTTGTCATCGGCAAACGCCTGATGCAATCAGAAGCCCAGGCGCAGACCGCCGTGTCGTCCCCGTTCCAAGGCGCGGCACGCACGGTCTATATGGCGTTGTCGGGAAAACATCTGCGCCATCGGCAAGTAGCAGACAACTCCACTCCGGCCACAAACCGCTCGCGGCCGTCCGATATTGACCAGAGCGAGGCTGCAACGCCGCGGCGCAAGGCTTCGCTTGCCGCGCCAGCCAATCAGGAAGCCATCAGGCTGCTCACGCTCTCTCCTTACATCTGCCCGCAGTGTGGCAAAAAACTGGCATGGTCGGAGTGGGTGTGGAGAGCGCCGCACTGTATCCCTTGCCTTTGCAAAAAACCGGCGTTGTCCGAGCAACTGGGCAACTACCAACTGCTGGTCGAGATACGCAAAGATACCTTCGGCGACTATTTTCTCGCCCGCCATGTGCAAAGCGGGCAACAGCGCATCGTGCATCGTCTGCCCGCCGCTAGGCCGGAGCAGCGCGACCCACAACAATGGCCGCGCATGCTGCTGCGTTTTCAGCGCGCGCAAAAAGTGTTGCAAAAGTTTGCCCAAAGCCAGCAGCACGAACTCCTGGTGCCCAACGAATTGCAGGAAAACCGCAACCCTGTTTGTTTCTACTACACCATCCCCTATCTGCCTGCCATGACCTTACAAGAGGTAGCCGGCGAACTTTGGCAGCACAAGCCGCAGCCGCTTGCCACGGTGTTGGCTGTGCTCGACTGGCTGGCAAAGGTACTCTGCGATCTGCACGCCGAAGGTGTTGTCCACCGCGAAATCAAGCCGGAACGTATCTGGTGCCACGCGACAGGTGGTCTTTACCTCACCGGCTTCTTTTTGCTCAAACGTTACCGACAACCAGCCACTACCGCCGAAGACGCGCTGGAAGAACTGGGCTGGGGAGAGCCACTGACCTCCGATCCTCTCACCGCCGGCAAACGCGGGCTGGGCGATCTGGTCTATGCCCCGTTGGAACAGATTACCGAGGCGGCAGAAGTAGACGACAAGGCAGACATGTGGTCGTGGGGTGTTACCGCCTGCGAGCTGCTCACCGGCAAAAATTATTTCGACCGCCGCAGCCGTAAAGATTCCATCTCTGCCATCTCTCAATACAGCGGCCTTGAAGAACTGAAGAAATGGCGTGATTGCCAGCGGCCGCTCGTGGAAGTTTACACCTTGTGCACCAGACAGCTTGGCAAAGAAGCGACCATCATGCTGGACGAAACTTTATCAGGCACGCTGGCCAAAGAAGCACGGCAAAGAATGCCGGCCGAGGTGGTACTTGCCAATGTAAGCCGCCTGCGCCAACTCGCAGCCGCACGTACATGACCTAATGACTAGGTAGCATTTTTGTTAAAAATTGATTAACAATGTTAAAAAATTTTCATATAAAATGTTATCACGTGACGTAAAGATACTGGTAATGGTACGTTAG
>JAGVGO010000206.1 GCA_020057085.1 Planctomycetota bacterium
CGATGGTTATTCATATTTGTGAGCTCTTTAACCCGCATAAGGATGCGGCTTACCCTGCCCACAAGGGGCAAGGTTTCCGCCGCATGTTTTCTATGAAATCCTAACGAAAATGGAAGAAAAATGGGGCGATATTGCCTATCGTACCCTGGAATTAATAGCGGTAGAATCGTACCGTTCTGGGGTGCTTAGTCACGCAGAAATCCAGCAAATGCTTCAGCTATCTTCCCTCTGGGAGGTCGAAAAATTTCTTAAACAAGCAAATGTTTATTTAGATTATGGCGAGACAGAGGCGAAATTATGATTCCGCAAGCCGTCTGCACGGAATTGTCTCACGCAGACGCTCCTGAAATTGTAAGAACATGGATAGCAAACCCGCCGATGTGGCTCAAGGTCGTGTCTGTTTCCTGCCAAGAAGAGACTTTCAATCAACGCTTACATCCAGGAGAATTGGAAGCGATCCTTCTTGCTAAAATGATTTCTGCTAATCTGGTGATTTTAGATGAAAAAATAGCACGCCAGGTTGCCAAAAAATGTGGTTTAAAAGTGATTGGGTTGCTTGGCATTCTTCAAGAAGCGGCCACAAGAGGATGGATAGATTTGGGAGCAGCTTTGGACATCTTGAAGACGACCAATTTTCGAGTATCTTCAGGTTTACTAAAAGCTATGCTACATGGGAAACAAGCATAAAGGAGAAAGCTATGTCGCAAAAAATATGGTTGTGGTTATGTTGCCTCGTGTCCCTGTGGTGCGGTGTCTCCCTGCACGCCCAGAACAACATGGCTCTCATCATCGCCATAGACGAGTACCAGCATTGCAAGAAGCTGGAAACGCCAGTACACGACGGTGAGGTATTGGCGCAGATTCTGCGCGAAAAATATAGCTACACCGTGCGCGAGCTTTACAACGGAGAGGCGAGCGGCCAGGCGATTCTCGATGCTATTGAAAAACTGGCCGCCGAATCGCTGCAGAGCAAGTGGGACAGCGTCATCGTCTACTACGCCCGGGCACGGGGTCAAGCATAATGTGCTGAAGGAAGGTTACTGGCTGCCCTACGACGCGCAGCCGCAAAAGATCAGGACGCGGCTGTCGAATGCCGAGTTGAAAAAATATCTGGAAGAGATCGCCACGCGGCAATTACTCCTGGTGTCCGACTCGTGCTTCAGCGGTACGCTGCTCAAACGTGCGGAGGACATCGGCGATGAGAACCCCGATGCCGCCAGAATCGAGCGTAAGTCGCAGCCATCGGCGGTGAGCGACTTGCCGGTGAAGCTCGTGTTGACAGCGGCGGTACTGCGCTTTGTCACACGCGGCGAGACCAAGAGCATAATCATGTCATCATTTAATCATGTGAATCATAGTTCAGACAACTGGTAGGAAAAATCATGCGAAAATCTCTGTTTTTATTGTTCTTGTTTGTTGTTATGATGTCGTGTTGCTGGGCGGAAGGGCATGGCGACAATGCCCATTTTGTGCCGCCGCTCTTGGCGGCCATTCCTTTTTTGTTGTTGCTCCTGGTGATTGCCGTTTTCCCGTTGTTGCCGGGGGCCAGTCATTGGTGGGAACACAACGGCAACAAGGCCATCGTTTCTGTTGTGCTGGGAGTACCGGTAGGTGTGTACATCGCTATGAACGACCCGGCGCAGTTGTTACATACCGCCATCGAATACTGGCAATTTCTGTCGCTCCTGACGGCGCTTTTCATTACCGCCGGCGGGATACATTTTGCCGGTGACCTGCGGGCGACGCCGCGCAACAACACCCTGGTAATGATGATCGGCTATGTACTGGCATCGCTTATCGGCACCACCGGCGCGGCGATGGTGCTCATCTATCCGTTGCTCAAGATGAACAGCGAGCGTAAACATGTAGCTCACACCGTGATCTTCTTCATCTTTCTGGTATGCAATATGGGCGGGATGCTTACTCCCATCGGCGACCCGCCGCTGTTCCTTGGATTTTTGCGCGGCATCCATTTTTTCTGGTTTCTCTATCTCTTGCCAATGTGGGCTTTCAACGGTGTGGTGACGATCACCGTTTACTATTTGCTCGACAGTTATTACTGGCGGTGCAAAGAAACGCTGCGGGATAAGTTATTGGATGTCAAGATGGCCACGCCCCTGCGAGCGATGGGGTTGTGGAATATCTTATTTCTGGCAGGTGTGATGGTAAGTGTGGCGGCGGCTATACCTTCTCCCTATCGCGAAGGCGTCATGTACCTCATGATCGCGCTTTCACTGTGGTACGCAAAAAAATCAACGGTGGCACGCGAGGCAAGGGAACGCAATCATTTCACCTTCAATGCCATTGTTGAAGTGGCGGTGGTGTTTGCCGGTATTTTCCTCACCATGATACCAGCCTTGCTGTTGCTCCATTATCGCGGCAGTGAGCTAGGCGTAAGAACGCCGTTGCAGTTTTTCTTTCTCACCGGCGCCTTTTCTTGTTTCCTCGACAATGCCCCCACTTTTCTCGTCTTTCTTGAACTGGGCATTTCCGTACAGGGCGTGAAGAGCGCCGTGGAAATGATGACGGGCAATGCTGCGGTCATTCTGGCTGCAGTGAGTATGGGCGCGGTGCTTATGGGAGCGAACACTTACATCGGCAATGCACCCAATTTCATGGTACGGGCCGTTGCCGAAGAACAAAAAGTGCGTATGCCTTCTTTCTTCGGCTATATGGTGTGGTCAATCGCTATCCTGCTGCCCCTCTTTACGCTTTCGGCTTATATTTTTCTGGTACTTTTGCCGTTCCCTCTGTGGTAGACGCTTAGTGTACTTTCTTTTCGTTCAGATAATCGGCTGCTGGTTTGCCGGTTACCAAGCTACGCCGTACCGCACGCAACAAAGCCTTGTAAGCCTCCATGGTGATGAAATCCTTTTCCAGCATAACACTGCCAATATCTTTGTATTTGCCGGTGACGATGTTGTTGGAGTAAATACGCGAAGATTTCTCGATCTGGAATTGCGAGATGATGTTGTTCTCCTGTGCCACTTTCAGAATCTGTTTTGTTTCGTTTTCGGTAAAAGCATGACGGACGGCGGCATAAATCTTTTGCCTCTTTTCCTCATCAATGCCGTTTTGTGCTACCAGGAGAGCCGCGATGCCCTTGTTGAGTTCCTTGTTGAGCTGCTGGAATTTACGCGCTTCCTCTTCGCTCAATATGTTGCTGTGTCTGCGGAAGATTTCGTCACTTTTGTCAATCATCACCTGCACCACCGCTTTGTCGAGGATGCCTTTCTGCTGCAGGGAAATCACTCGCTGTTCAAGCATAATATTGCTGAGATCGAACTGAATGCCGATCATCGCCAGCGATTCCTGACGATGGAAACATTCTTCCAATTTTGCCGGCCCCACCAGTTTATTGTGGAGGGCAATCTGTGCTACCAGTATATCCACATCCGACGGGTAATAACAGTCCTGGAAAGTAGGCTGGCGCTTGCCGCGTTGGTTGACACTTGGGGTCGTCGGGTTCGTGATCTCTGTTTTTAGCTTAGTGAGAACTAGCAACAATTCACTGAAATTTTTGTGCCGTTCTTCGCGATTTTTGGCCATCATCTTGTAGATAATGGTACAGGTGTTATCGGAGATACGCGGGTTTCGTTCCTGAATGGCCACCGGTTCTTTCTCCAGTAAAGCAGTGAGAATGCTGATAGCATCAGCCCCTTCAAACGGGGGGGAGCCGGTGAGCATGCGATACCAGGTAGCACCCAAACTGAAAATATCTGTGCGGCAGTCAATATTTTCGTCACCCCTCGCCTGTTCCGGCGACATATAGTGAGGAGTTCCCAACACCGTGCCATAAGCGGTCAGGCGAGTCTGGCTTTCCGCAGCTTTGGCCAGCCCCATATCGCATAGTTTGGCAACCTTGTCAGGCCGGACAATGATGTTGTCCGGTTTGATGTCACGGTGGATGATGTTGAAAGTACCCGCATACTCCATTGCTTTGGCGATCTGCAGAATGATGTCGAACGAAGAGAGTTCGTCCATCGACCCTTCGCGCAGCAGAAGTTTTTCGACGGTGATCCCTTCGACGAACTCCATGACATAGTATCTTCTGCCCTTGAATTCACCAGCGGTGTAACCGGCAACCAGGTTAGGATGATCCAGTTGTATCGCCTGCCTTATTTCGCGCTTGAAACGTTCTACCGCATTAGGATTACTGGTCAGATCCTCGTTCAAAAGCTTGATGGCTACAATTTTTTTGCTTTTCGGGTCACGTCCCTTGTAAACTTCCCCTACTGCGCCGCTGCCGATTTTATCCAGTATCTCATAACCTGCAATGGTAAATCCCATAACTTTTCTCCAACTTCGTTGCTTACCAGCAATGAACACGCTTCTATTATAACTGTTCTCTTCGGCTCTGTAAAGAAATAAGAAGATTATTTTTGCGCGATATCTATGGAATTTACCTGGCCAGTTTTTTAGTGTACAACCAGCAACAGCACTATTGCCAAAATTATCAACAGCAAGAAGATTACACCTACGATCAACATTTGCTGTTGTTTTTTCTTTTGTCGGGCCGCATGGGCAGCAACCTGTTTTGGTGTAACTACCGGTTTCTTTTTTTTCCTGCGCGCTTTTTCTTTTTCTTCGTCGAGAGGTAAAAATGCCAATGGCGATTCTGGTTCCTCTGTCTTTTCCGGCTCCGGCTCCGCCTTCTTTTTCTCATCCTCTGCCAATGGGCGCAATTCGAGTCCACTTGTGTCAATGCTGCCTGTTTGCTCTTGACGCGGCCGTTCGGTCTGTTTGGGGACTGCTACATGCTCTGACTGTTTGGCTCTCTCCTGCGGTGCTACCGCTGCCATCGTTTTGGTAGCACGGATTGGTTTGCGCAGGCTGATGATTGCCTTGCGCAAATCGGCAATCAGCTCGATGGGCGACTGGTAACGATCCTCACGTTTTTTTTCTGTGCATTTTTTTATGATACGACAGATTTCTTCAGGGATTTCCGCATCCACATCTTTAGGATTGGGGAAAGGTTGCGTAAGATGCATGGCACACACTACCGCCGGATTGACATCAGGGAAAGGAAAGCGGCCGGTAAGCATATGATAGAACGAAGCGCCCAGAGAATAAATATCGGAACGATGGTCTATATCTTTTTCGCCACGTGCCTGTTCCGGTGAAATATATTGCGGGGTGCCCAACACCGTGCCGCTTACGGTAAGCGTGCTGTCTTCTCCTGTTTTACGCACCAGGCCAAGGTCGCACAGCTTGGCTACGTTGTTGTTGGTGAGCATGATGTTTTCCGGTTTGATGTCGCGGTGAACTATGCCGCTTTTTTGCGCATGTTCCAGCGCACGTGCTATCTGGAAAATGATTTCGAGAGCCTGCTTGAGCGACAGCTTTTTTTCCTGTTCCATAATTTTAGCGACAGGCTTGCCGTCAACGAATTCCATGATGAAATAATATACGTTGTCTTCGGTCCTTCCGGCATCTATGCCCGAAACAATGTTTTCGTGGTTGAGTTTGGCCACCATCTTGGCTTCGTACAGAAATCGTTTGACGAACAACTCGTCGTTGGACAGACTGCGATCCAGTACCTTGATCGCTACCGGCCGCTCCATAGACAACTGGATGCCCTTGTAAACCGTGCCCATGGCGCCGCTGCCGAGTTTTCCTTGAACTTGGTAACCAGCAATTTCCGGGCATTTTGCATCTTCACGATAATGCGGACTTTCCATGATCATGAAAGAGCTGCGCGTCGACTCGACCGCTTTCTTTTTTTCCTTGACGATGCTCGTTTCTTCTTGCGAAAGATCCAGTACCACCACCGAACTTTCTGCATCATCACCAGTCATTGCCTTTGTTTGTGTCAGATTTTGCCATTGTAATTTAGTGATATAATTTTTTTCCAATAAAATATCAGCTAATGGTTTCTTGTTTCCTGTGCCTGCCAATTGTTGTTGTAGCTCAAAACACTGTTGTTGTAGCTCAAGACACTCTTTCACTTCGCTTGCGGTCACCAGATGCATTGCTACCGCTTTTCTGGCAATTTCCAAATCTTGTTTGTCTTGCCATTGATCTGACGGAGCGGCCATGAAATATTCCTTTCCTGTTGTTGTAAGTTGCTATTGTCACATTACACCAGATTTTTCTTTTTTAGCAAGACAGTTTTTGTCCTCTCAGGCATAAAGCGATGTAGTTAAAAGAATACACAAACCGGAATCTGCTATATTGACAATTCTGCGTGTAATTTTTAACGCTTTATTTTCCAATATGTTGACACAAAAAAATATGTTATATTTTTTTGGTATGGCTTTTGCGTTATGGGCCGTGTGAAGATACGATAATAGCCAACATTTGTTATCCCACACGCGGTGACCAGCAAAAAAGGAGAAGACCATGAAGGAAGATTTTTCTCTCGAAATTTATCTAAAAGAAATCCGCAAATTCTCTTTACTGAGCCAGGACGAGGAACGCGAAGTAGTGGAAAAATTCCAACAGGGCGATGGACAAGCACGCGCTCGTTTGATCAATTCCAACCTGCGGCTGGTAGTCAATATGGCAAAACGATATGTGAATTGTGGTATACCTCTGGCCGATTTGATTGCCGAAGGAAATATGGGACTTATCTATGCCGCAGAGCGGTTCAGGCTGGCTAAAGGTTGCCGCTTTTCCACTTATGCAACATTCTGGATCAAACATGCCATTTGCAGGGCCATTACCGAAAAAAATAGCCTGGTACGCATCCCCGCCTACATGAAAAAAATTTTGAGTGACTGCAAAAAGAAAACCGAAGTCCTGCTCAAGCATCTAGGCCATAGCCCTACCGTACAGGAGGTAGTAGATGGCATGGCGTTCTCCGATGCCAAAGGCGAAATCGTGGCGGAAGGGCTATTCACCAGCAAAGCATTGGAAGGCTTGCAAAGTTTACAGACAGAACAAAACGAATGGCTAGAAGATCTGTACGAACAAAAGGCTTACACAGAATTTTGGGATCACAATGAAGTAGAATCCATCATGGACTTGCTCGATTCGCTCGAACCTAAGCGAGCCCAAATCATCAGGCTGAGATACGGACTCGATGGCGGGCCGACAATGACTCTCAAAGAGATTGCTGCCGAACTGCGGCTGACCAAAGAACGTATCCGGCAAATCGAGAAAGAAACCTTGCGCATGCTCCGTGAATGTTTGCAAAACCCAGAACCTGACAAAGAAGGATGTGTCAATCGGATTTGGCAGAAGGGCAACAAAGCGAGAGAAAGTTGCATGAGGGTGACCGTGAGTAAGTGGGCCGCGCAATAAACTTAGCCGAGCAGTGCCAGACGATAGAATAAAGGTGGCATGGCTGGTGCCGTCTCAGGGACAAGGTGGTGATGCGGCACGTATAAAAAATGCGATTTGGGCGAATGTTCTTCGGCAAGCACTTCCAACACTTGACGGGCAGCCAAACGCTCGGCATCCTTTTTGATCATACCCTTACCTTCAGGGAAAGACCTGCCTCCGAGAGTAATGCCGACAAACCAGATTTTTTTTGCTTTCTCTTCCACCAACACCGGTTTCTGATATACCGGCATTGGTAAGCCAAATTTTTGTACGATGTTTTGCAGCAATGATTTGGAATTATGAAACAGGGTCGGGATGCGAGTGATCAGTTCATTTTCTCCGGTTTTTTTTTCCGCTGGCAATAAAGTTTGCAGATGCTCACCTATCGAGTTGTTTTCCAGTGCCAGAATCTGCAAAGCGGCATAGGCAGCGGCTTGCTCCGCCTCTTTTTTGTTCATTCCTTGCCCAGACAAAAAATTTCTTTTGCCGATTACGGCGCAGCAAGTGAAGGTGCGTGTATGATTGGGCCCTTCCAGCCGCAGCATCTGGTATGACGGTGTGTTACCCAAATATTTCTGTGCCACACATTGCAACAGCGATTTGTAGTTTTTCTGGTAAGGATTTTTGATCACTTTTTCGATTTCCTGACGAAAATGTTCCAGAATGAAACTACGCACCACGTCAATGTTGCTGTCGAGAAACATAGCGCCAAGGATAGCTTCCATCACATTGGCCAGCATGGAAGGGGGAATTCCGCTCAGGTCTTTCTGCACCCCTTTACCACAGACAAAACAAAGGTGTAATTTGAGTTTGCGGGCGATTCTTGCGAGTGTGGTACGCGATACCACTTCCGATTTGATGAGGCTCAAATCCCCTTCGTCGAAATCGCGGAATGTCAGGTAGAGAAATTCGGAAATGACCAGACCCAGCACCGCGTCGCCAAGAAATTCGAGCCGTTCATTGCACACGCCGCCACTCTTCTCACGTAGCGATGAGTGGGTCAGTGACTGTTGCAGCAGACTGTGCTGGCGGAAATGGTAACCGATACCAGCCTCGCACCTTTCCATCATCGCCTCGTTCGATGTTTCTCCGTTTTTTTTGCTCATAAACTCCTGCACTGTCAACGAATCTGAAAAGTGAGTTTGATTTTCTGGCCATTGCGAATGATGTCTACGGAAATCTGTCGCTGCCTCTGGTTTTTGCGGATAAAGTCGGGGATTTGTGACAACGAACGGAGTGGCACATTGTTGATGCTGTTGATGATATCGTTGACCTGCAGACCATACTGGCGTGCTTTGGAATTGTCGTGCATGCGGCGGATCTTCAGCCCCTGGTCGGTCGCTTCCGGGCTCAATTCCTGGATATACTCGTCGTAGTGCTGCGCCAACTCCTCTCCTTCCTGCGGCGTAACCACCAACCTGTCTTTGTCCTGGTTAGGCTCCAAGTTTGCTGCCGGCTGGTTTGGGACTGGTTGGTTGCGGGCCGGTTGGTTTGCTACCGGTTTACTCTCCAGCCATACGTCCTGGCCGCTACTCTCGAACCTTACCCCTTTGCCAGGTTGTATCTTCGAAATAATGATCGGTTTACCTTCCAGGGTCAGTTGCCAGCGTTTCACCACATCGTTTTTGTTGCTTTCCTTGCGCGGCTCGATCAGTTGTTCGACGCCGCCAACGATCACCACGGCGAAGTCGTCGGTGATGATCTGCTTGATCGAGACGTGGCGGCTCAACAACTGTAGCAGCCAGTTGGGCGGCGCGACAGTCGCGGTTTTTACTTCCGGTGGCGGATTGGTGTTGAAGTTTACCTTCCAGGTGTCGGCAAAATATTCGAGCGGGCGAATGGTGTCTTTTTCGTTGCCCACCCCTTCCTTTTTTTTCTCCACATCGGGCAGCGTCTCCCCTGCCTGGCTTTGGCGTGTGAAAAACAACAAGTAGATGGCGAACACCACGAGCAGGCCGAGTGCCCCGCTGGTGCCCCAACAAATTTTGATCCACATACGTAGAGGCAGCATAGTTTATCCTCCTGTCAAGCTTTTTTCGATGACGCTCGTGTATCTGTCTTGGTGCCTTTGATGATGCCGCCGATGCGCATCTTGAGTTCGTCCGGATTGTCGGAAGCGGCCATCACATCTTCGAGCGTTACCAACTCTTTCTCGAACAATCCCTGCAGCGACTGATTGAAGGCCATGGTGCCGTACTGGCCGCTGCAGTTTTCAAGAGCTTTTGGCATTTCCAGCGTGCGGCCTTCGGCGAGAATTTCTTTGATCGTGGGTGTCCCCAGCAACAATTCGATGGCCGGCACACGCCCTTTGCCCGCTTTTTTGCGTAATAGGCGCAGCGAAATCACCCCTTCGAGTACCATGGCCAACTGCTGGCGCAACATCGGATGCTGGTAGGGCGGAAAAAACATGACTATCCTTTCCACCGTCTGCACGGCGTTGAGCGTATGCAGGGTAGAGAATACCAAGTGGCCTGTTTCGGCGGCGGTGAGAGCCGCTTCCACTGTTTCCTTGTCGCGCATTTCGCCGATCAGGATGACATCCGGGCTTTGGCGCATAGCATGGCGCAAGGCGGCGCCAAACGATTCGGTATCAATACCCACTTCGCGCTGGCTGAAGATGCAGCTCTTTTCGGGGAACACGTACTCGATCGGGTCTTCCACCGTCACGATATGCTTCTGATGATGCTCATTGATGTATTGGAGCATAGAAGCCAGCGTCGTTGACTTGCCGCTACCGGCAATGCCTGTGGCCAACACCAGTCCGCGTGAAAGGTTGGAAAGTTTCTGCATACATGCTTGCGGCAGGGACAATTCTTCGAAGCTGGGGATGTTGCTTTGCACATGGCGAAATACCATGCCGTGCTGGCTGGTGTGGCGGTAAATGTTGGCGCGGAAGCGACCGATCTTGGGCAGGTTGAGCGAAAAATCGGCACCGCCGTATTCCTCGAAATTGGCCTTGCAAGTCTCGTCCAGCAACTTGTCGAAGGCTTCCCACATGTTGTCTTCGGTGAGCGGCATGTCGGCAATGAAACGAATTTTGCCATCCACGCGCATTGCCGGGCGGCTGCCGGTCTTCAGAAAAAGATCGGAGGCACCCTGGGCCACCATATATTCAAAAAATCTGGAAATATCCATCGCTATCCCATTAGAAAAAAGTTTGCCATGATATGAAACACCGCAGAAACCCGGAGCATAAGGTTGCTAAAGTCGCTGACATGTTTTCTCTGAGTATTTGCGGGACAGTTCGTCAGCAGCTATCTAGTTTTAACACACTGACGAGGCAATTTCAAACTTTTTTCACTCCTGCATCAAGATTTGACTGCTAAGTGGTCTGGTAAATTAGTTATTACACAAAGACTAACACTCGCGTGATACCATCACTTACGCGATATGGCGCAGGCCGGCGATCTACAGAACGGTTGCTTACGTTTGGCTGTTGTTTTCTGGGCCGTTGTCAACATTGAGCCCTTCGTTCACAATGTTTTTCTCTTGAGTCCTTTAACAGTTTACTGTACAATGATAAACATAGGTATGACTGGAATGTTTATAACCATAGAGGTTTTTTTGCTCAAAGAAAGGTTTTTATGGACACACCCAACACTCAACCTCCTCAAGCTCCGCCAGCAAATGCTCCGGCAGAGTATGAATTTTCCGAAGCGCAAAATGCTATTATTGGTCCACTGGCATTCAGGATGAGCATTATTGGAATGCTCATCGGCGCGGTATCGCTGGTAGGCTTTGTCATTTTGATGCTCATCTGGCAAAAACTGGGATGGACCATGGACACGCTACAACTGGTAGGGCCTCACACTCTTTCTTCGCTCCTCGTTCTCGCCATTTCCGTTTGGATTGCCCGCTGCGGCAATGCTTTTCGTTTAATCGTCAAAACCAAAGGGAGCGATATGAAAAACCTGATGTACGCATTGGGCGAGATGAAAAAATTGTTCGGTTTGATCATGTTGTTGCTGCTAATCCTCATTGTCGCAACCGGCTATTTTTTCAGCGAACTGATGCCCTTGTTGGATAAAGTAAAAGAATTGCTCCCCAAATAACCCCATCATCAATACATCACTGCTTTGAAAGGCGCTTTGAAAGGCAGAAGGCAATTTCTGTCTTTCAAAGCAAAAAACAAAGGAAAATCATGGACCAAGCATCTATCACCGGCCTCATTGCCGCCGTCAAAAAAGAGGCGGCGCGAGAGCCTTTTTCCATTGACACCGCCGTCTATCGGGCGGCGAACATGGACGCGGGTGAGCCGATCTTGTTTGCCGGAAATCTCACGAGCCGCCTCTGTTTCTTTGCCCGCGACCTCGGCAAAGATGAAGTGAAGGCGCGACAACCATTGTTCGGCGCGGCCGGCAAGCTGGTACGCAGGGGCGTCTACCAGGCGCTCTACGGCAAGAGCGCGGAAAACGACGAATCGCTCTCTGCGGTGCTGTCGCAGCTACTTCTCACTAACACCGTGCCGTACAAGCCGTTAGGCAACAAAGCCTACCCGCCCGGTGTGCGCGAAAGATTCAGGCCATTCCTCGAACGGCTTCTGGTATGCCATTGGCAAGGCAACTGGATCATGCCACTGGGCAGCGAGGCACTCTCATGGTTTACTCCTTACGGCGCAGAGGTAGCGGCTCTCGTCAACGATCAAGACCGCTTCAGCAAGACGGTGCAAGTTTCCTTGCGCATGCAGAGCGCCCAGGGTGAAATCCGCACGCGCAACATTACGTTGGCACCGTTGCCGCATCCCTCGCCGCTCAACCAGAAGTACTATGCCTTGTTCCCGCAAATGCTACAGACGCGCATGCAGGCATACATGCGTGTGAACGGCACTGCATGACGGGAGAAAGGACTGCATGAGCACGCAAAATCCTGACATCATCCGTGTCGGCGCCGACGAACGAGAGTGGGATGACCGCAGCCGCCGCTATTTCGGCAACTTGTACACAGAGCTACAACGGTATCCTGTGCTGGTGGTAGGAGCAGGGGCCGTCGGTACTGAACTCGTCAAAAATCTCGTGATGGTCGGCGTGCGCCGTATCCACCTCGTGGATTTTGACAAGGTCTCGGCCACAAATCTAAACCGTTGCGTATTTTTCCGACCAGGAGACCACAACAAAATCTACAAGGTGGATGCCATTGCCCGCGAGGTCAAAGCAATCTGGCCTGAGGTAGAGCTCTCCTGTTATGCCATGCCTATTCAGGACGCGCCGGAAGAAGTGTGGCAGGTGCCTCTTGTGCTGGTGGCAGTGGACAACAACGAAGCACGCTATCACATCAATTTGCGCACCCTGTCGAACACCGTGCCACCGTTTGTCATCAATGGCGCGCTGGGCCGTACTTTCTGCGAAGTGCAAGCGTTGCAGCCAGGAACCACCGCTTGCCTCGTCTGCACCTGGACCTCCGACTATCTCGACCGGATGTGGAAAAAGCTGGTGCGCCAGAACTGCGACGAGTTTTTTTTCGCAAGCGTGGAGAAATTTCCGGCTATCAGTTTTCTCAATTCGCTTACGGGAGCGATGATGGCGAGCGAAGCCATCAAGATTCTGCTTGGCTTCAAACTGTGGCAGCAAGAAGGACGTTGGCAGGAAGAGCACGTACCCATTATCGGCCAGGTGCTGCGTTACGACATCCGCTTGCCTGAATTTTCGGTGGGGGCGGTGTACGTAAATCCGCAATGCCCTGAAATATTCTGCCGCACGCGGCGTAGCGGCTGATTTGCCCTTTCACCTCGCAAGGGGCATACTAAAGCATAGAGAAATTGAAAGCCGCCCAAGTTACAAGGAGAAATTTATGAAATGTCTGATAGGTTTGTTGACGATTGCAATCTGCTGCACGACAACGATCGGCTGCCGTATGGAGCGCAGGAATGTCCCACTCGTTGTCGTCGAGCAGCGAGAGGTAGCGAATAACAAAACAGCGTCTGTGCCGAAGCAGCAAACAGCGGTGGTAGTGAAGTCGGCGACGTCTTGCAATGACGCCACGCAAAAACCACAAAAGCAGCCAATAGCGCCGGTGAACGAAGTTTACAAGCCAGCGCAGACTTTACCAACACCGACGAACGAAGTTGGCAAGCCGCAACAGGCGGTAGTGGCCGTAGAACCCAGATTGCCCGTCGTTCAACCGCCGGTGGTGGGTCAGCTTGTCGATGACAAAACGGCAGCCGCCACTGACGATAGCGACACAGAGGAAACAGTGGCCACCGAAAACGACGAAGAAGTGAGCAAACTGGCAATGGTCATCTCCTGTGAAATGTCGTCGGAAGAAGAGCAAAAGAACGATCAGGAAACGATGCTCGATGTCATGCGCACCACGCTGGAACGCCACTTTATCGTGTACACACCGGATGCGGCCAACCAACGTATCGAGGCGGAAGCAAAAGCGAGCGGCATATCGCCGCTGGATGATCCGGAGACTTACAAAAATTTCAAACTACAGAAACAACCGCTGACGTTGTCGTTCCAGGTTAAGACCACGCTCAACGCACAAGCGGATGGCACGCCTGTCTGGTTTGCTACCGTTGGCTGCCGAGCCTTGCGGCCACAACTGGCAGAAGAAATTCTGGTGACGACACTCACTTCCGGTGAGCGGGGGACGGCGCCAGTGCCGGCCAACACCATGTCCGGCCGTGAGGCTCGTTTACTGGCCGTCGCCAGTGTCAGTCAGACACTCATCACAGACATCGTCGCGCGGCTGCAAAAGTGGCACAAGCTCAACAAGAACATTTACCGCATCAGGTTCGTCAACTTCAACCGACGTGACCGGACCAACATCGAAAGTGCCCTGCAAGACCTCAGCGCCGATACAAGGCCGTACATGCGTATTCTCGAAGGTAGCATGGCCATACAGGATTATATGGACATAAGGTGTAAATGGCTGCGTAAACCGACGTTGCTCGATATTATCCAAACCGTGCAAGAATTTTGTTCGGTGCGTGAAGTCATGGTAACCTGTAGCATGTCGGCCACCGGTTTAATTGTGTTTGAACCACGCCAGACTTACCGGCCTACGCCGTCGCCGGCAGTCGTGATCACCCCAAAGCAATCGGACACAACGGACGAAACCGAGCCGTTGGTAATCAAGCAGCCACAGCCCGCTGTGCCAATACCCGGCAGTGACAAAACCGAGCCGTTGGTAATCAAGCAGCCACAGCCCATTGTACCGCCGACCGATGTCGTGGCCAACTGGCGTGAAGCGGCAGTCACGGTCGCTGTCGAAGGCAAAGGGATGACGCAGCAAGGCGCTCTCACCGCTGCCTGGCTCAATGCATTCAAGCGTTGCGTGAGTGAGAACATAGCACCCAACCTATACGAAGCTCAACAGGAAAACATCCACAATTACCTTGTCGCTAATTGGCACAAGTATGTGGTAGGAGACCGCCGCCATCCACAAATCGTACGCCCGTACAATCCCGACACGCATCATATCATAGTGCGGGTTCAGATCAACGCCGGGCTATTGCTGCAAGACATTACCCGACATTTCGTGCAGCCCTACCAGAAATTGCAAAACAGTGGCGTGGCGCTCTTGCCTATGCTCGGCAACGATCTCGCTATCGAAGGTGAATGGCTCGACCGCGACGCTATGTTCACTACCGTGCAAAATGAGCTTAAATCTTACACCCAGGTGCATAATCTGAAAACGATCAAAGAAATGATGCAAAAAGATGGAGTTACCCTGGGTCTATCACCCGAGGCAACGCCAAGCGACTACGTGGCAGCCAAGTTTAAAGATGTGCAGGTACTCGTCTATCTGTCGGTCACCACCATGCAGCAGACAGACCAGAGCCTGCAAGCCCAGGTGTGGCAAGCTAAGATTTCCTGTTATGCCACGGAACCTGCTTCCGACCGCGAACTGTGGCGTTTCATGTTAGGCTCCGGCCGTGATGCCAGATCGGTACTGAGCAGTATAGGCCAGAGGGAAGCCCGTAGTCAGGCAATCCAGAATGTGGCACAGAAAGTGGCGGAAAAAATACTCGACGAATTGAAAAAGATGTAGTACAATAGGAAAAATTCTTCTGTGAAACATGAATTTTCATACGACTTCTATAAAAAATGTTCTGGTCAACGACATGTTGAACACACTAAACGTCGGGCATATTCGTTAGGAGAAAGCCCTTTGAGCTCACGTCCTTGATGAGGGCGGTCGTTATA
>JAGVGO010000169.1 GCA_020057085.1 Planctomycetota bacterium
AACGACCGCCCTCATCAAGGACGTGAGCTCAAAGGGCTTTCTCCTAACGAATATGCCCGACGTTTAGTGTGTTCAACATGTCGTTGACCAGAACAAAAAGCTAGAAATTGGGACGTAATGTTGCGTAGTGGGCTGCGGCACGGAGCTGTCTCAGGCAACTATACTGCTTTCGAGTTATACCAGATTGCATCCCGTGCCGAATGGCTAAACAGAACTTTCTTTTATCTTAGCGGAAACGCAATTAATTCAGGAGTAATGAGAGAAGTTCTTAGAACAGCAATGAGGTTTGTGAAATAAGATGAAGAAGAAAGTAATGCTATCTCAAGAAGTCATAGACAAAAATCATGAAAGCATAATTAACGACCTTGCTAGTACAGAGCCAAAAATGCTAGAAGCACTTTTATTCGTACTATCACATGGGATCGGGAGCGATAGTTATCTTAGGTTATCTCATCTTAACGTCACATTTTGTTTTGCTGAAGTATATAGTTCCTTTCAATACTACGCCTTTTTAGCAACTGCAAATGATGAATTTACTTTGTTCCAAGTGGGGATTGTTGGTCCATATGTGAGAATTCTAAAAACTGGTACATTGCGAGAAATACTACCAGATTTGAAGCTTGCCATTGATAGCCTGAGAAATATGGATATAGAGAAATGCCCAACCAATGAAGATGAGTTAGTAAAACCAGGGTTTCTAAGCGATCCAAAAGTCTGCAAATTATTAGATGAACTTTTCCCACAGTCAAAGGCGTAAAGTACGCACATTGCTTACACTGTGGCTTTCTCGTTAGAAAGCGAAAGGAAGAGTCCCAATTCGCTCTCCCTTTCGGTTTGCCTTGGCGTGCTAAATCTGGTAGAATAAAAGCGTTGTCAACAAGAGCATTTGAGTAATTTCGAGGACTTCCATGAGCAAGACCATCGGCCAGAGAATACGAGAACTAAGAGAGCAAAGAGGGCTGACACAAGCAGAGTTGGCCAAGCTGCTGGGTTGTGCCCAGAACACGGTGGCCGAATGGGAAAAAAGAGAAGGCCGTGCGCCTGGAAAATTACTATTGCTTAAAGTAGCAGCGTTGCTAGATGTTACAATTGATTATTTGTTGGGCAAAGAGAAAACAAGCAACACGCAAGTCCCTTGCTATGGCGAAATTCTAAGCGAAGAATTTTGCTGGCCGAACCTGGACGAACCACAGTAACGATAGTGAACGATGAGGAACGAAATGAAATTATGCAGCCACCGATTGCCACGATAAACCCCAAAGAAATCTACAAACACGGCGACACACGTATAGACAATTATTTCTGGATGCGAGACAAAGCCAACGCGGAAGTAATCAAATACCTCGAAGCAGAAAACGATTACACGCAAGCGATAATGAAGCCTGCGGAAAGTTTGCGCGAAATTTTATACCAGGAAATTTTAGGTCGCCTCAAAGAAACCGATAGTTCGGTGCCGGAACAGATAGACGACTATTTCTATTACAGCCGCACCGAACAGGGCAAGGCGTATTCCATATATTGTCGCAAAAAAGGCAGCATGGAAAGTGCGGAGGAAATTCTACTCGATCCGAATGTGCTGACCAGCGACAAAAAATATATTTCGCTCGGCGTCTTTGCTGTCAGCCACGATCACCGCTTTCTTGCCTATTCGCTCGACACCGACGGTTCGGAAGGCTTTACCGTTTACATCAAAAATCTGGAGGACGGTACATTACTGCCCGACGTCATTCCCAATACATCCTATTCACTAGAATGGGCCCAAGACAACCAGACTTTTTTTTACACCGTGCTGAACGAAGCATGGCGTTCGTACCGTGTCTTCCGCCACCGATTGGGCAGTGATTACCGCCAGGATGTCGAAGTGTATCACGAACAAGACGACGCCTTCTATGTCGGACTCTCCACCACCAAAAGCAAGCAATACATCATCCTGACGGCACACAGCAAAACCACCACGGAAGAATATTTTCTGCCCGCCGATGCACCGGCAGAAAAATTCCGCCTCATTCAGGCTCGCCGGCCGCAAGTCAAATATTCGGTGGAACATCACGGCAACAAATTTTACATTGTTACCAACGACAATGCCAAAAACTTCAAGCTCATGTCGTCACCGGTCAGCGACCCCTGCAAACACAACTGGCAAGAAGTGATCGCGCACCGTGACGACGTACGCCTGTACGACATTGACGTGTTCGCCCATCATCTCGTGGTGTATGAGCGCAAGAACGGGCTCAAGGCTATCCGCATCATCGCCCTTACCAGCAACGACACACACTATGTCGAATTCGCTGAACCGGTTTACACCTATAGTACCGCACGCAATACCGATTTCAATAGCAAGGTGCTGCGCTTTCACTACAGCTCGCTCACTACATCTACCTTGGTCTTCGATTACGATATGGACAGCCGCACGCGGGTGCTGAGGAAGCAGTACGAAGTGCGTGGTGGTTATGATCCGGCCGATTACCAGGCCGAACGGATTTTTGCTAAAGCAGCGGATGGTACGAAGATACCGATTTCTCTGGTCTACCGCAAACCGCTCGACAAAAACGGCAAGCGGCCACTCTGTTTGCTCGGCTATGGTTCGTACGGTATTTGCACTGAGCCAGGGTTTTCTTCATCACGTTTGAGCCTGCTCGACCGTGGTTTTATCTGCGCTATTGCCCATATTCGCGGCGGTGAAGAGATGGGGCGCGCCTGGTATGAACAAGGAAAGTTGCTTAACAAGAAAAACACTTTTCGCGATTTTATTGCCTGCGCCGAACATCTCATCAGTGAAAAATATACACGCAAGGAGAAGCTCGTCATTACCGGCAGAAGCGCCGGTGGACTGCTCATCGGTGCAGTACTCAACATGCGGCCAGACCTATTCCGCATCGCCATCGCCGGTGTACCCTTTGTGGATGCGCTCACGACCATGAGCGACAGTTCTCTGCCATTGACGGTAAGTGAATATGAGGAATGGGGCAATCCCAATCATCAGCATGACTATGATTACATCAAATCTTATTCGCCTTACGACAACGTGACGGCGCAGAATTATCCCAATATTCTCGTGACCGCAGGCATCAACGACCCGCGCGTCGGCTACTGGGAGCCGGCCAAATGGGTGGCCAAATTGCGCTCCCTGAAGAAAGACAAGAACCTGTTGCTTCTCAAGACGCACATGGGCGCAGGCCACCACGGCTTTTCCGGCCGCTATGAAGAACTCAGAGACATTGCTTTTGAATACGCTTTTATCTTGCATATCATGCAAATCAAGCGATATATGTAATTTGGCGCCCGCCATCCCCGCCATACAAAACCTAGGAGAAAATATGGGCGTTTACACAGACCGTGAAGCATTTATTCCCTATTGTCGGGAAGATATCATCGCTCTTTGCATCCAGGACGGCAAGTTGCAAGGCGAAGATGGCAAAAAATTTCGCGAGTTCTGCGAAATTTTGATTGCCTATCAGCATTTCGATGCACTTCAGCATTTGCAAAGTCTCAAGCACAATTTTTTGCCATGGAATCCGGATGCGGACACCAAACCTCTCGTTTCGCCAGAGGCCAAGGAGTTGCAAGAGCGGGAACACGATTTTCTGGAAAAATTTGCCTACATTCTGCAAAAGGCCAACTATCGCCAGCTCACTCAGGAAGAATGGTTGAAAGCGAAAGTGCAGGCGTCGCTCATCAAGTTGCGCCTGGATGTGGATTTTGCTGACTTTGACCGCTGGCTCTGTTATCACCGTGGTAGCACAAACGCCACCGTTGCCGTGAAAAAACTGTTTGGCAAACGCGATGTCCATATGGACATCTACGAACGGGTGGTGTTGCTGCTCAAGTTCAAAGATGAGGAATATTTCAAGGCAAAAAAGAAAAAAGTCGAGAAACTCAACTTCACGCCAGGGAGAATGTATCTCTACTTTTACAAAAACGTCCCGCAAAGCGATCTGGAAGTGCTTTTCCCCAACGTACAAGTGAGCATGAACTGGCAAGAAAAACTACAGTTCTGGATTCCCACCCTGTTGGCCGGTTTCTATACAGTGTTCAAGGTATCTGCCAGCCTGTTCATTCTGCTCGCAGCCATCCTGTTCTTGTGTGGACTCACGGCGGTGGCCGACTGGCTCGGTATCGTGCTGACCAGCAAGGAAGAGGCGCTCGCCCGCCTGGCGACCGTGACATCGGTGTTGATCATCCTGGGTGCCTTTGCCGTCAAACAATACATCAAATACAAAAACAAACGGCTGCAATTTCTCAAAGACATTACCGATACGCTGTTTTTCCGCAACCTGGACTGCAATGCTGGCGTCTTTTACAGACTACTCGACGAAGCCGAAGAAGAGGAAGGCAAAGAGACGATCCTGACCTACTATCACCTGTTGACGAGCAAGGCCGGCATGACCGAAGAACAGATGGACGACTGTATTGAGCAGTGGCTGGAGCAGAAATGCCATAGCAAGGTGGATTTTGCGGTACATAAGGCTTTGCAAACGCTCAAGCAGATCAAAGGGATGATCGAAATACCAGGCAAGACAGCCCGCGAAATCTATCTGATCGAACGGGATGCAAACGGTTGTTATCGTGTGGTCGGACTGGATGAAGCCAGGACGATCGTTGACTATACCTGGGACAACTTGTTTCGTTACAACAAATGACAAAATAAGAAAGGCAGACTAAACCATGCGCATTGCCATTTTATTGCATCTGTGGTTGTTGCTATGTGCCAGCGTCTGGGCAATGGAACTTAAAGTCGTGCAACAGAAACCCGCAGCGGAAGAATTGCGTACTTCGCCGTTGCTTTTTATCCTGAACGACGGCAACGAAACGTTCACCTACTGGCATGATAATGCGAATATGTGGAGATTGGGAGACAACTTTCTGCCGCCGGTACAACGTGGCCATTTGTTCGCCTATGCCGGCGGTTGTAATCTGATAGTTTTTGACGGCAGCAAAAGGGCGATCGTCGCCCGCTTTATCCTGCCGGAGAATATATCGCGCATTGCCTGGCGAGATGAGCAAAATCTCGAAGTGGAAGTGATGGTCACTTGGGCCAGCAACTGGGGAAAAGATCAGAGGGGAAGCCAGGCCAGCTACACGGTGACGCTCGGCCAGCCCAATACTCATCTCCCTGGCTGTGGTGGTCTGCTCGCTTACCGTTGCGATGAGAGCGATGTTTCGAGACAAATAGAAAAATTCGGCCTCAAGCTGGAGTTCTCCAAGAAAGAGGAGGGCAGCAAAATCAGCGACGGCATACCAGCACGCCTGGCCGAACTGGCGAAACTCGATCCGGCGAACCCCTGGGTTGACTTCTTTGCCGCCCTTTACGCCTATCGCAATGGCTCGCAGCAGGAGGCCATCCAGTTGTGGCAAAACTTGTGCGGCGCAGGCAAGGCGAAGTGGTACCACCTGCTGCGCATGGGCATAGCATTGCATTACCTCGAACAGACAACCCTGGCGCGCGGCTTTCACGAGGCTGGTATGCGCCAGTACTTCAGCCAGGGTTTTCAGCCTTACATGAACACCACTTTGAATGAGCTGATGACACACAAAGGCGGCCTGGGCGACAAAATCGCCCAATTGCGGGAAGAAAAAAAATGGCAAGAAGCTTCGGCCCTGCTCGAAGAATACTATGAGTTCGCTCCACGCTGCGAAGCTTTTTGCGGCGCTATGCTGTATTTCAGCGATGAACTGGAACAGGCAGGGCTTGCCGCACTGGCACAGACATGGCGTGGCCGGGCAGAGGTAGCACGTTATTTTCAGAGCGTAAGCAGCAGCATGGGCAACCTGGAGGTGTGGTTTCACATCATCATGACAGTTTTTTTGGCCAGTATGTTTGCCGTTGCCTTGTTTATCGCTTTTATGATGACGAAAAGCCCGGTTATCGGAGTACTCATCAGAGCACGCCGGGCAAAGAGAAGTTGCCGCTACCGCCTCCTGACGCGGGCCGCATTACTCAGCATCTTGCTCACCATGTTGCTCAGTGCGCTTTTTGCTTCGGTCATCATTACCGGCATGACCAGTATGTCGCGTATGTTCAGATTTCCACTTGGCGCCATGAGCAAAATGAACCACCCACGCGGCAACGACTGGCTCGGCAAGCTGCCGGAGAGCCAGTCCCATCATTTTTACAATGGGCTGACATGGCAAGTTCAGGGCGAATATGCCAAGGCGCGTGCAGAATATACCAGGGCGACAGCCTTTGCGCAAACTTATCACAATCTGGGGATGCTCGACAAAGCAGAAGGCAAAGATCCCAACCAGAATTTTATGCAGGCGCTGGCTCTCAATGCGAAGTTGCCGGAAACTATCTGGGTGACACGGCATGAAGCCACTTCGCCGTGGCTCAAGGTGTACGAAAAATATTGCGGCGACGGCAATCTCCTCGCCATGCCGAGCGGCGAAATATATGCACAACTGGTGTGTCCGACGATGTTCGATCTCCGTAATTTATCGGCTATCAGAGAACTAGACACTTTCTTCAATAGCGATCTCATTATTATCGCCGCTGTTTTGGCTTTGGGCATGCTTTTACTTCTCTTCGTGTCGCTGGCTAGAGCCTATCCAGCCGCAGAAGAATGCAAACTGCCGTTCTCCTGGTGGCTGTCGCTGTTGTTGCCGGGAACGAGCAAATACTGGAGCTTTACCGGCTGCCTGGTGGCGACGCTGTGGCTGTCCTGTGGCTGGGTCGTGTGGATGAACTATCAGTATGCAATGCCATTCCCGACGTTCTCGATGCTCGAAGCGATGGCTACCCCCAGTGTCGGCAAAGCGTTTGGCGTACCAGAGACTATTCTCAATCTGCCGCTGCGCACGCTCCTGATGAACGTCGCCAACGTCTTGCTCTACGCCCTGCCGCTACTGAATTTACTGCTCCTTATCGTCGAGTACAAGGCAGATGTCAGAACTATGCCGGCAAAACCGGCAGAGTCTAAGCCAGCGGAGAGCAAATAAGGGCTATCACTATGTCCTTTGTTACGCGTCGTGTCACCTGCTGCTTTTGTTTTGAAAATCTGACGATGTCCGCCGTGCTACACAAGAGTGGCACGGCGGCTACTGGCAACCATGCCGCCGTCTGCCCTCGCTGCGGACACAATCTACCGCACAACATCGGTCGGGTGGCGCAACCAGTGGTGGTCTTGGTGGGCGCACGCAGCTCCGGCAAAAGCCAATTTCTCGCCGTACTCATCAACCACCTGCGGGAGCAGGTCTGCCGCAGGCTCAACGCCGCCATCCGGCAGCAAAGCGACGATACAGAGCAGCGCTACCAACAGTTGTACCACCGGCCGCTCTACGAGAACCACACGTTGCTTGCAGCCACACCGCGTAGCGAATTGCCGCTGCCGCTCATCTATCGTTTACAGTTGCCGCGCTGGCATTGGGGACGCGGCTGGCTCACGCGTTCGCTCAATCTGGTGCTGTTTGACACGGCAGGCGACGACTGGCGGCACGAAAACGAAATTGCCCGCTACCAGCGATGCCTGTTGCACGCAAGCGGCATCATCTTCCTGCTCGATCCGTCCGAATTTCCCGGCCTGCGCGGACGGCTGCCGGATGCGGCAAAGGGCGAATGGGAAAATCCCGACCACATCCTCGCCCGCATTATCAATCTGTTCGAGTGCCAATGCAGCGTCAAGAACGGCCAAATACAGGTGCCAGTGGCGTTCGTTCTGAGCAAGCTGGATACCCTGCATAGCTTGTTGCAGCATAGCCCGCTCTTGAGTACGGAAAACCACCATGCGGGCGGCGTAGACTGTGCCGGTATAGAACGACTGAGTGCCGAGGTAAAAAGTTATCTGCAACTGTGGAAAGGGGGCAACCTCATCAACCTGGCCGAACACATGCTGGCTCAGCATGCCTTCTTTGCCGTGTCGAGCCTCGGCCACCCGCCACAGGGACAGCAAGTGACGAACATCACGCCACTGCGCGTGGAAGATCCGCTGCTGTGGCTCTTGTATCAATGGAAATATCTGCGCCGCATCTGATTGTGCCGCGTGCTTTTTTGTTGTATCTTCTTGGCTTTGTTGTATAATAAAAACCAGAACCCCCTCACCCGCCAGCCGCCTTTTGCTTCTGGCGACCTCTGGTATCATTATGGTATACTAGAGAGAAGAGATCGAAGACCGTGCGACCTCTAGGTGCGAAACCGTGCGTGAGATAAGTCAAA
>JAGVGO010000056.1 GCA_020057085.1 Planctomycetota bacterium
AAAGACCGTACTCCTACGGAGGCCAAATTATGGCAACATTTGCGTAGCAGGTGCTTTGGCGATGCTAAATTTCGGACGATTTGCAGGCTGTACTAAACGACATCGAATATTGCTGCCAAGAGCAGGCATGAAATCCCCCTCACCCGCAAGCAGCTAAAGCTGTTTGCGACCTCTCCCGCCAGGGGAGAGGTTTTACTCTACCCATAATTTTTCTATCCCCCCGAAGTGTTAGATACGCCCCACATGCTCCAAACACCTGGATTTACAAAAAATAAGTGAACTAAGGCTGACTTAAAACCCCAACTGGCGGTTGTTCTTCTTGTGCCACTCGTCTATGGTCGGAATCTGCGTGCCTTTCCTGATTTTTCTGTCAATTATATTGTGTTCCTCGCATAGAGGACAGATGAAACGAATTTCCGAAACCAAGGAGCCATCTTTCAATATCCCGACCAAAAAGATGTCTTCAAAGTTTACCTTGAGGGTGGAATGGCAATTTTGGCAATCAAATTTTTCAAACCAATACTCGCTAATCAGCCTGTTATATTCAATTTCCATGGCAAGACTCTTTCCTGTTCGATTAGTTGACACTGACCTCACTGTGGAATTTCCGCGACAATAGCCTCCCCTGATTGCATTTGCAAGACAATATAACGAAAGTCCCGGCTGATGTCGCAGGCAAAGATCGGGTAGCCGCACCACAATGGCAACGGGTATATCTGATCTGACAGTGCTTTGGCCGAGTTATCTTCACAGTCAGGGTAAAGGTAAAGCCCATTGACGGTAAAAAGCCAGAATAACCTGGTACGCGGATCATACCAGATTTTTTTGATGGCAGCAAACAACTGGGCTTTGCTTACATTCTGTTTTTCCCAGCCGCACACCACAAAATCCCCATTATCCGCACCAATGGCAACACGGTTGCCAGAGATGAATGTCATAGCAGTTGCCATACTCACCAAATTCACGGATTGCGTGGCAAGTCGGCGGCATGGTTCAGTTTGGACATCCCATACTTCCAGCGTTTCGCCATCGAATCTGCCCAATAGCCGCCCTGTTTGATCAAACGCCATAATCATGGTATATAGAGGTGGCAATGTTTTACGCACTAGAGGTTTTGGCGAGGCAATCTCTGCAAACTCGGTGACAGGCTCACTGTTGGGGGCAACAGCAGACATTACCAAAGCATTGTCCGGGCTAAAATTGATCATCAGTTTACTTGCGTCACTGAGATGGAGATGCAGTTTGGCATCACTTGTGCGATACAGCCATGCTTCGCCCTGTCTTGATACCATCACCAGTTCGCCAGCCTCGTCAAATGCCAGATAGCGACATATCTCATCAATAGGATGGCTGCCGAAATATTGCAGTGAATCTTTGCTCATGTTCCACACATAAAGATTGGGAACACAATAAATGGCCACTCTCTCGTTTTTTTTGTCCACGGCGATTTTGACCGCATCATGCCCCCTATTTCTGGCTATCGGTATGCGTCGCAAATTGGCCACCATGAAAGCATCTACTTGGCGCACCTCTTTGCGAATGGCAAAATCGAGTGTGCGGTAGGCATTGATATCCCAGGAATAAACATGTACCCCTTCGCTGGTCCAAAGTATGGTTTGTTTTTTTCTCGGGTGGAACTGGATTTTGCCTTTTTTGTGCAAAGAGCCGGGAATAGCCATTTCCCACAATTTTTGGTAGTTGTACAGATTCCAGCATACCAGGCGTCCGTCCTGCCCGGCTGAAGCAAGAAAGTTGCCGTCGGGACTTAACGCCAGATGCAAAAAACTGCCACGGTGGGCCGCCAGTAGCGTCAGTTTGTCTTCCGTAAATTCATTGCTGACAGGGCAAAAATAAATATCATTGCTCAAGCCGCAAATAATGGTTTTATCCATTGGCCCGAAACAAATAGCTTCGGCATAGCGCAAAACTTTAGCTGTCTGCGGTTCTGGTATATGTTGTGGTGTACGCAGATCGAACAAGATGACTGGACCGGCGACATCGCCTACCGCCAGCCATTGTGAATTGCGGCTAAAAGCGGCCGGCCAATGTTGCCTTTGCGCCATGGTAACTTTCTGCTCCAGGTTCGGAAAAGACCACAGGGCAATTTCCCGCGACGTGGCAGCAAACAGCCATTGGTTATTGGGGCTGAACCTCAGATCGTGGATGGCTTTTGACGCTGCCTGAAACTTTAACTGTAGTCGGTGTGCTTCGCCGCCAGCCAAATCTTGTATGACAATGTTGCCCTGCCTGTCGCCCAAAGCTACCCACTTGTCATCGCTGCTGAAAGCTATGGCATCGTCATTGGCCTGGATGCCGAGTTCGTACACGGTTTTTTTCTGTAGCATGTCCCAAATCACGGTTTTCTTTGTGTTAGTGTCTAGCAGAGCGGCAAACACCAAAGATGGTTGGGCAGGTAGCAGCAAAGTCAGATGTTCGGGATTGGGAAATGTCAACTTCTCATACCGCGGTATAAAAGGGGATATGCAGTATTTTCCCATCGCCACACAAGCCTGTCTCAGGACATTCTCTTTTTGCCCAAGGTTACCGGCCATGAGTTGTTCTCCGGCGTTTTCTTGTGCCACGATGCGCACGCTTTGCAACGATTTTAGGGCGATTTCGCGTTTGGCCTCGGCCGCCACATAGTTTTGCTGAAACAGGAAATTTTTGGCCAGTACCAGATCGGCCTCTGCCAGACTCAAGGTGGCCGCACTCTGTTGCTGCTCTACGTCTTTTAGCCTCCGCTGAGTTTCTTTCTTTTCGCTTTCGGCCTGTTGCCATAGCCCGTACCGTTCCTGGGCAAGTTGCCGCTGCTGGTAAAAAAGGACCAGCGCCAGAGCGATGAACAAGAGTACGACACTAACGCCGACGCCAGCCACAAGCCGATGGCGGAGCGCCCATCGCCAGGCGCGTGACACTGCGGTAATCGGTTTGGCCAGCACCGGTTGACCTTCACGATAACGGACCAGGTCGGCAGCCAGTTCAGCGGCAGTCTTGTACCGCTTGCTTTTGTCTTTTTCCATAGCCTTGAGACACACCGCTTCGAGATCGCGCGAAATGTGTGGCACAATGTGGGAAGGTGGCCTTGGTTCCTCGCAACCGATCTTGTACAGGATCCTCATCGGATTTTGCCCGGTAAAGGGAAGTCTGCCGGTGATGGCCTGATACAGAATGACGCCAAGAGAATAAATATCGGTTTGCGCATCCACGGCGCGATTTTTGCCTAAGGTCTGTTCAGGTGACATATATTCGGGAGTGCCTAAAAGATCGCGGCTTTTGGACAACTGATCGCCGCTGGCCGAAATCTGTTTGGCAAGACCGAAATCCATCACTTTGGCTTCGCTCAGTTTGTTGACCATGATATTGGAAGGTTTGATGTCACGGTGTACAACATTTTGCTGATGGGCATAGTGGAGAGCTTCCGCTACCTGAATGATTATCTTGAGCAGTTGCGGCTGAGGCGTATTGTCCTTCAACATGGCATCCAGGCTACTGCCTTCGACCAGCTCCATAGAGAAAAAGAGTCTTTGTTGCTCCTGGCCAACATCAAAAATTTTGACGATGTGAGGATGGTTCAGTTGGGCCATGAGTTCTGTTTCGCGCAAAAATCTTTTTTGCTCTTTTTCGCCGGCGCTCAACTGGTGCATAATTTTAATCGCTACGTGGCGTTTCAGTTGAGGGTCATAAGCCTGATACACCACACCCATCCCGCCATGCCCCAGTTCTTTGATGATCTGGTAGCGGCTAAAATTTTTGTCGGTTTCCTTTATGTCGGGCATAATCTTTACTTTCGCTACTCTACTTTGCTCTTGCTTTCTGCGCTCTACTTTTTCTCCCCGCTCTTTTGCTGCCAGGCTATGTCGAGTTCTTCAAACAGCGGCTGGCAGCGGAAAAACGGACGACTCGTGTGTATTTTTTGGGCAAAAACGCGCAGTTTCTCGATCTCCTGACCCAGCCAGTCGGCAGATGTTTCCGGCTTATCGAGCAGAGTCATAAGCTCGATCGAGCGTAGTCCCAGCCAAACCTCGTCAATCTTGCACCGCACTTCGGGTGAGGTATGGCTCGTCAGAAGATTCTCCAGCTTTTTCTGCAAAGCGCTAACTTCCTCGGCGCGCATATTTTTCTTTACCAGGCGGTCTTCCATCTGTTCGAGCTCGAACAATTGCTGGTGCAAAGTCACCTTGCCTAAGATTTCCTCAGGCGCAAGCGGCAGGAGTAGTACCGGGTAGCGCAAAAAATTTTCCCAGCGGGAAGCGATTTCCTGGTGTTCGTCGAAGTGCTGTTTGGCAAACAGTTCCAGTTTCTGTATCTGCCGCCACTGATAAAAACGGAAGCCGAAGACAGCGGCCACCACGCCAAGCAACATCAAGCCGACGAGAGAGAGCCGCCTCCACAATTGCCGCCGCCGGCCAAGCTGTTCGAGGCGATTCGTGAGCTGCTGGCCAAGAGACAGGAAAGCTTCCGGCCGGTGGAAGATGGTACGCGCCTTGTCGAGTACCGTCGTCACCTGCTGGCAGCGCCGGCGATTGAGCAGACGATAGTTGCCTAGGTAGCGCAGCCAGGCTTCGAGTGACTTCTTGAAACGCTCCGGCGCATCTTTTTCCAAAATATTCTGTATCTTGCTGTCGAGGGAAAGCTCGGTGTGGGGAAATTTTTCGGTGCTGTAGGCAAGCGCCTGCACGCTGCCGGCAAACCTTTGCCACACTTGATCCACTTCGACACCATGGCGTGTGGTGAGATTGCGTACAACGCTGTCGAGGTTGTCGCAGCGGGTCATGAACTCTTCCAGGTCGCTCTGGAAATGGCTGCGAATTTCGCCTTCGGTGCTATGCAGCAAGCTGTCGAGGGCGTCGCGGTAGTCGCTGATTTGCAAGAGTACGTAGAGAGCAGCTACCCAGTCGCGCAGTTGACTCAGCTTGAGGTTGGCGGAGCGATCCTGCAAAGTGCGCACAGCCATGCGTTCGGCCTCGACGCGCACGGTGGCGCCTTGCGTCAATTCGAACTGCCCGGCCAGTTCCAGGTAGCTCTGGTGGAAGTTGCGCATAGGCAACAGAATCTGTGTTTCCCACTCGGCGATGGGCAAAGCCGCCATCTCCTTGCTTCCTTTTTTGAGGGCGTCGAAGGCCGCCACCAGGGTATCGAGCGATTTCAGATACGGTGGTTCGGAGCCGCGCAGCGCGCCGAGAAACATGGCCTTGTCTTCGGCATAGAGCGACTGGGTAAGACCGGTGCGGTTCAAGGTGAGCAACACCATATCGAGAAACAACGTTTTTTCCAGGTCGCTGGTGGTGGGTAAGGCCAGGCCATAACGAGAGAACACGTCGGAAATTTCCACTTCGCGCACCACGTGCAGTATCTCGATGATCTGCATAAAGGCGCCGCGGTCGCCCTTGGCCTCGGCGATCTTTTTGCGACTGTCGTCGCCTACCTGCTTGAGGCTTTGACTCAGGAAATCCCTTGCCTCGGAGAACACCTGTTTGTGCAGGGCGTCGAGGCTGTCGCTGCCTTTTTCGCCGGCGATGAGCTTGAGGTAATCTCGGCGTTTCTCGCTTTCATCGAACCATTCTTTGAGCCGCGACGGCAGTTGCTTGCCGCTGCCCTGCCATTTTTTGGCACGTGCCGACAATTCCTGTAATTCTTTCTGTCGCAAAGTGTCCGACTGTTGGCCAGCCACTTCCATCACCTTGTGCAGTGCCGTGGCAGAGCCTTCGCAGTGGAGAAGTTGCTCGGTTTCGGCTGCACATTCCAAAATCTGTGTCAGTGACTTGAAATGCAGAGCCTCTTTCTCCAGACTGGCCAGGATGCGTTTTTCGATGTTGCTACGGAACGCGCATGCCGGCGACAAGTCGAAGCGCCGCGACAGGTCGAGCCAGGCTGCTTCCAGTTTTTTGCACGGTTCCAGAATCTGCAACCGCCAGTCGCCGACCCCCACCTCTCGCTGCCCCAGGTTTTTCTGCATCGTGGTGCCCGCTTCGACCGCCAGGTCCAGCATACGCAGTTCCTGCGGCGGCTCGATGGTCAGCACTTCGAGGTACTTGTTGCGGTCTTCCTGGAACAGGGCAACGGAAATTTCAGGGCGCGAGAAGGTAAGCCGAATGAAATGTTCAAGCAGTCTTTGCTGGAACGATTCGACTTCAGGCAGGGTGATTTGTTCGTTCGTCCACACCGGAATTTTGGCGATGTCACGGCGCAGACGCAGGATGTCAATGAGACGATAGAAAGTGTTGCTGCCGGTTTCTGCCAGGGTACTCGTGATGCGTTCGGCGAGGCGGTTACGCATTTGCATGAGCGTGTCGTGGCGCAATGTCTCGAGGCTTTTACGTGCCCCTTCGCTCCACGGTTTGTTGAACTTGCGGATCTTCTCCGCCGCGGTATCGAGCCACACTTCGAGGTTCTGTGCCAGGTCTCGCTCGTTGGTGAGGAGGCGACCGGCATTTTCGCTGAGAGAGGATATCTCTCCCTGCATTTCGACGATGAGCGAACGAGTGTCTTCGAGGATGCGGTCAAAATATTCCCTGAAGTAAAAAAACTTGCCGGCGCTTTCCTTCTCGGCCATCTCCTGGCCGAATTTGGCGATGAGATTCTGGCAATATTCTGCCTCTTGGTGGTGAGAGACCAGTAGGTTGCGCAGGATGCCGATCTGGAACGCCTGAAAACAGAACTGAAACGGCTCCTCCAGTTGGAAATTTTTATGAAACAAAAATTTCGGATCAATCCAGAAACGGCGCAGCAAATTGGCCAGCCACTGTAGTCCGCGCGGCCATTGCCAGGCACGCAGCCCTTTGAGGCGTGGCATGGACATGCCGGTAAACACCGTGCGCGGCCCTTTACCTTTGAAATCAAGACCGGAGAAGATGTGCGGGAAACGGCGCTGTGTCAGCTCAAGACCGCGTGACGGCGGCAGCTTCAAAAACGGCAGATTCGAGAGCACGGCACAGATAGTCTTGATGAGAGGAATATTCAGGTAGAAGCGAGGTACCGTGTCGCACTTGGTGAGCACCACCACCACCGGGATACGGGTACCCAGCCCACGCAGCTCATTGACAAACGTCTGCACGGCATCTACCTCTTCGTGGATGCGTGTCGAGCGGTAAAAGTTTATGGCCGACAGCATACAGATCACGGCATGTGCGTTGTCGGCGCGGGCGATCAAATCCTGGTAAGACTTTTCTTTCTTGCGCTCCAGCTTGATGTGTTCGCCGGAAAAATCCTGGATGCTGAATTCGTTACGCGAATGCGGTTCGATGAAACTTAAAGTGGACGCCTCACCCATGGTGAGCGGGATTTGCCCGTAGCGTTTGATTTCCTCTTCGATGCGCTGGAAAAAACGCTGCGTAAAGGCATCTTTGCCGCAGATGATATTTTCAAAATAGGCGGCGGTGATAAAGCTCGTCTTGCCTACGCCTGTGTATCCAAGCAGCGCGATGTTTTTGCTCTGATTGTCGTTGTAAGGGAACTGGATGTCGGTGATCATACCCATCTCCTCTGCCGATCTAACTTGTGTTTGACACATCTTTATGAAGTATAGCAGAGCGCACACATTTTGCAAGGCAATTTCGCAGGAAGCAGCGAGAAGAGAGATTAAGACCGCATAAATCGTAAACAAAGGCAGGCACTGATCCAAAAATAAGTTTTGAGAGGAAAAATTCGTTTGACAAAAAGGCAAAAAAGTAAAAAATTCTTGCGTGAGCAGTCATTTTGTGATATAAAGAGGATAGCCGGAGATATTATTTAATTTTTTTCTATTGGTAATATACCACAACGCTACTCTGTCAGACGTGGTGGTATTGTGAGTATCCAGTGAAAAAGAGCAGGTACTTACCTGACATTTTTCATAATATGCAATATGCACATGGAATGGAAAATATAATTACCAAAAATTTCAGGTGATTACATTTAGAAAGGCAGGTCTAGTTTGTCCATTATTTCGGTAAAAGATCTTTTGGAAGCGGGAGTACATTTCGGTCACCGTGTAAGTCGGTGGAATCCTAAAATGGCTCCTTTCATCTTTGGGAAAAGAAATCAGATACACATCATCAATCTGCGAGAAACCGTCAAAGGGCTTATCAAGGCATTCCATTTTCTCAAAAGGCTCACCGCAGATGGCGAAGAAGTTATCTTTGTTGGCACCAAGCGTCAGGCCAAGAGTGTCATCAAGAGAGAAGCCCAACGATGCAGCATGCACTATGTTTCTGAACGGTGGCTAGGTGGTACATTGACCAATTTCCAAACAATCCGCGCACGACTAGTCCGTTTGGAAGAGCTGGAAAAAATGGAAGAAAACAGCGCTATCGACAGCTTGAGCAAAAAGATGGTGTCTTCTATCCGACGCGAGCGACGTAAAATTGAGCGTAATCTGGAAGGTATCCGCAAAATGAACAAGCTGCCCGGGGCAGTGGTGATCGTGGATCCAAAAAAAGAGTACATTGCTCTGAAAGAGGCCAGCAGACTGGGGATTCCAACAATCTGCCTGATCGATACCGACAGCGATCCTGATTTGGTGGATATTCAAATTCCTGGCAACGACGACGCCATGCGTTCTATCGAGGTGATATTCTCCAAAATGGCAGATGCTATCTTTGAAGGCCACAGCGTCTGGGACGAGAAAGTGAAAACGGAAAAGAGGGTGAAAGAAGAACAGGACCACGCCCGTGCTTCCGCCGCAGGCCAAGTCGTAGCATACAAGGTACCGGAAGATGCTGAATGGGATGCAGCGCAACAGAAGGCCAAGAAGGGTACTCCAGCAGCCACTGGAGACCGCAAAGTCAGAAAAGACATTCGCCCTGGTCGGGACGGCAGACGTCCGTTCAACAGTAATAATCGTCCACCGAGACGCCCGCGTGACAAATTCGGCGATTCCCAGGACAAAGAAGGTAGAGACGGAAAAGCAAAAGAGCCAGAGAAAAAAGACGCAACGGCGGCCAAGGAAGGGATTGCACCTGCGGTGCAGAGCGCAAATCAGAAGCCACCTCAACAGCCGGAAACCAAGGCTTAGATATGGTAGGGCTATTCTCATGAAATCGGGCTTTTACGTCCGGTTTCCCAAAGCCGGGGGAAATTCTATTCCCCCGGTAAGGCAGGGCCTATACCAAGCTGGGTAACGGCTTTTTTTTTTACAATGATTTAGTGAACCCTAATTGCTAGTCGATCGGGGACGTGACATACGGATGCGGGTAGTACCCAGTGAACAAACTCCCAGTTCCTGGCTCTACGTCAATCCTGCACCCAGTTCAGGGAGACCTGACCTGGCTGGTGCGGCGGTGCCTGGCCTTTACAGGCTGTTTGGGGTATTGAGAACCGCACATTCTCAATATCTTTTTTCTCAATATAATGGCCTACAATTCGTTAAGAATGTTTTCTATTATGTGCGTTGAGCGGATAACTAGTAATTAGGGTGAAAGGAAATATGAATGGCAGCGAGTAACTTTGTCAAAGAACTCAGAGAACGGACAGGCAGCGGAGTCAAAGCTTGTCAGGAAGCGCTAGTCGCATGCAACGATGATATGGAAAAAGCGATTGAACACCTGCGTAAGAAAGGATTGGCTGACGCTTCTAAAAAAAGTGGCAAGGAAACCGGCGCCGGCGGGGTTTTTTCTTACATCCATGCGGGGAACAAGATCGGTGTGATGCTGCAGCTCAATTGTGAAACTGATTTCGTAGCCAACACCGAACAATTCAAAGAACTTGGTAAAGACCTGTGTATGCATGTGTGCGCATCGCGCCCTGTCGCCGTCAAACGGGAAAATATCCCCCAAGAAACTATCGAACGCGAGAAAGGGATTTACACAGAACAGGTAAAAGACAAACCTGAGGCGGCCCGCGAAAAAATTATCCAGGGTAAACTGGAGAAATTTTATCAGGACATGGTACTCATGGAACAGCCGTTTGTCAAGGATGACAAACTTAAAGTAGAAGATTTGATCAAAGAAAAGATTGCTGTGCTCAAAGAAAATATCGTTATCAAAAGGTTTGTACGCTTTGAGGTAGGTGAAAAAGCTTAAGCGAGGACGTCCGCAGTTTTTTAGCGGATGAACAAAGATGAGAAAAAAGTCCGGTTGTGTTCCTGTGCAAAGAATACTTCTAAAAATCAGTGGTGAAAGTTTTGGCAGCAAAGAGCCGTTTGAGATGCTGCACGTTGACCATATCATCCACGATATCGTGGATGCTTATAATCAAGGGGTGGAGATGGGTATCGTCATGGGCGGCGGCAACATCGTGCGAGGGGCCGTACTCGAAAAAAAAGGCATTCCCCGCACCACCGGAGATGAGATGGGCATGTTGGCTACCGTTATTAATGCTTTAATATTGCGCGATCTTTTGCGTCTGAAGGGCATCAAGGCAGCGATCATCAATGCACGTCTCATTGAAGGTATCGGTGAAGCCTACCAACGCGACAAATGCCTTGATTATCTTGCCAGCAAGACGATATTGCTGTTTGCCGGCGGTACTGGTCACCCTTATTTCACCACCGATACGGCGGCCGCTCTACGGGCTGTGGAACTGGAAGCTCAGTGTCTGCTCAAAGGGACAAAAGTGGACGGTGTGTACGAAAACTATTCGCCGGATCTGGCACGGGCACGCAAACTGGACATACTTACCTATGAGAAAGCCATTCGCGCGCGATATCAGGTCATGGACCTCACGGCTATAGCCTTTTGTATGGAAAATCGTATGCCCATTCGCGTATTCAACCTGATGCAACCAGGTAATCTGTTACGGGCAATCTGTGGCGAGATCGGCACATGGATTGGTGTATAACTTTGCCGGGAAGTCCGGCTTATTATGGAAAGGTAGAAGATATGGCAAAAACAAAACCCGAAGACAGCAAAGATAATATGTCAGCAGAGGATGTTTTGAAGGACGTGGACGACAAGATGGACAAGACGGTGCAGGTGTTTGCCAATGAAGTCAAAGGTATCCGCACAGGCAGAGCCACCCCGGCTTTATTGGAAAATGTCCGCGTCGAATACTACGGGTCTCCCACACCACTCAAACAAATCGCCAACATTTCTGTACCTGAACCACGTATGATGGTAGTCAAACCGTTCGATGCCACGGTGATCAAGAATATCGAAAAATCGCTGCTCAAAAGTGATCTCGGCCTGACCCCCAATTCCGATGGCAGAATTCTGCGCATCAATGTGCCGCCTCTTTCCGAAGAAAGACGCAAACAACTGGTACACCAGGTAAAAGACATGGCGGAAAAAACCAAAGTGACGGTGCGCAATATCCGCCGCGACGGCAACCGGCGTGCCGACCAGATGAAAAAAGATTCCACGCTGGGTGAGGACGATGTCAATAAACTCAAAGACAAAATCCAGGACAAGACGAAAACCTACGAAGGCAAGATAGATACCATGTATGAGGACAAGAGCAAAGAGATCATGGAAATCTAGATTTTTACTAAGACATTATAGTACAATTAGATCCGTCCCTCCCCTGGCGGGAGGGACCGCCCGGCGACGCAGGCGCAGGGCGAGGGAGGGGGAAACCAGAGCCCCCTCACCCGCCAGCCGCCTTCGGCTTCTGGCGACCTCTGGTATCATTATGGTATACTAGAGAGAAGAGATCGAAGACCGTGCGACCTCTAGGTGCG
>JAGVGO010000142.1 GCA_020057085.1 Planctomycetota bacterium
CCTCCCCTGGGAGCCCTGCAAAATTAACATTCCAAACCAACTGCCCAGGGGAGGGCGGGCAAAAGACATTGCTCCCCCCTAATTGCTGGATACGCCCCTAGGCTATGCGGCGCTCGTCGCGCCTCGTATATTGATAAAATTACTCCACAATAATGTAAACTTATTTTTAGACAGAGCCTAAGAAAATTTTAGCAAGTCTTGAGAAAAAAATCAACCTTTTACAGCGGAGCAGCAGCGTGAATGAAAATCGTTCCGCCTCCACGCGGAGTTGTTTTATTGCCATCGAGAATGGGCTTGACTTCTGACAAAAAATATTGCATTATCAATAGATAATATGATAAAAAAACTTCTATTTTGCCTACTTTTAGAAAGAAAAAATGATGAAAAACTATGGGGAAAGAATTACCCTGGCAGCATTACCGCGCTTCTCGCTTGCATCGAATACACTAGCATTAGGACACGGGCTTACCTTCAAGTGGCATTGTATTCAAACCAACCGAGAAGCGCAGTAATCCTTTATGTAGGGCTCTTTTGTCTGGCCAGGGCTGAAACACAGCAGCCCAAGCAATTTTTTCTTGATTTTGTAGATGCTTACCTGGTGTATCAACCTAGAGATGGTAGTTTGCAAATTGCCACTGAGTTGATGGTGCTTTCCTACGGACAGAATTGGGAAGTAAAGCAATTGCAGCCCTTCCTCTATCATATGCGCCTCAAAACCTGGAAAGGCTTCTTTTGGCAGGTCAACACCTCGAGAAAAGTGGCTTACAAGGTAGAGGGCGGCAGTTTTGATTCTCCGGGCGGCACTGAAACCGTGATTGCCGGGATCAAAGTGGAAGTCGTTGCTGGATCGGACAGTGGGGCGCCTGACAGCTTTCTCTTGAAATTTTCAACCTCCTATCTCGGGTACGAGCCCAGCAGTGGTACTTTGCAAATTGTCGCGGAGCTGATGGTGCTTTCTTACGGACAGGATTGGGAGGCAAAAGAAGTGAAGCCATCCATCTATCATATACGTCTAAAAACTTGGCAAGGCTTCTTCTGGCAGGTCAGCACCTTGAGGAAGGAAGCCTACAAGGTGGAGAAAGGTACTTTCGGCGTAATACGCGGCAGCAGGACAAAGATGCAAATGGGCGTAAGGCTTATCATGTAACTCTCACGTCTCTTCGTGCTGATACAAGAAGAGCAGCGACTCCCCTTTCACGGTAATCCGTTACATGCAGGAAAGCCATAGAAAAGAAATAGAAAAATCAAATAATAAATGGTATACTACTAAAAATTATCTGTTTTTTTTGCAAAAATAGAAATGTAACGCGAGAGTTTATTCTGGTATTCTGGCAGGGAGACGCTGTTTCCTTCTGGCGGGGAAGGAAACGCATGCACTTCTATGAACAACGATGCGAGAGAGCCTAATGCGGAAGAGAGGATTTATCTTGCTTTTTCTACCGGCAAAGATTTTATCGAAAAAATTTTTCACATCACCAGCCAAATTTGTCCCCATATCAATATCAACTACTATGCAAAGATAGCGGTCAAACTTTTAGACTACGAAATCATCACCGAAGCCAAGGACAGCGAGTTCTACCGCAAGACTTTTGAGCTACTTAAAAGCGCAATGGCAGGTCTGTTGAGCGGTGACACTGCCTGGCTCAATGTGACCAATCCCGAGTCAGATATTTCTTCCAGCGCATGTGTCATTTACAATATCTGTTTTCGTTTCGCCGCCGTATTTTTCGATCACCTGCAACAGAATATCAAAGAAGATGAAAGCAAAAAGATAGAACGCAATATTTTAGCATTCTTGGGGGAGCGTACATGCAAATGCCCGTTACTGGGCGAGCAAAATTATCCTTTGCTCCATATCTTCAATAACGCTCGCCAGAACAAATTGACATCCAGCGAATTTTGTTCTGTCGGCGAGAACAATAAAGCTATACCCGTTACCCAAGGTCAGACACCTGCTAGCCAAGGTCAGACACCTGCTAGCCAAAGTCGGGCACCTGCTAGCCAAGGTCAGGAGTCGCTTTTCAAACAGCGTAGCAAGTGTCCACAGCTATTTAAAACCGCGGCGTTGCCTTTACAAACAAAAGAGGTCATGGCCAAGAAAAATATGATCTCTGGCGAGATGCCGGCGCCAAAACGATTTCTCGGCAGAAACCTTACTGACAATGTTGTGATGCCTGTGCCTCCAGCCCAACCTCAATACACCAACAATGAGATGGATACTACCAATAGTGTCATGACCAGTCAGTTGGAGCAGCAGGAGCAGATGCTCACCCCGCCCGGCGAAGAAGAAAATGCAGCACCACGGCCCAGTGGTTTTAAAATTCCCGGTACGATGAAGCTTTCTGTACTGCAAAGAGAGGGCTTTATCAAAAAAAATTCACACACAGGACCAGTGCCTAAATTGGAGCAAAACAATTTTGAACCGGAAGTGGCGGCACAAGAGACTGTATATGATATGGCGGCAAATCGTCACTATCCCGCTACTTCAGAGACAGTGCCAGAGCAAGTTGCTGCCAATAAGCCGTTACAGCCTAAGACGACCTCTTCACCTGTGCTGCCGAAAGTATTCAAGTTTGTTCCTCCTCCGACACCAGCGGGACAGCCACCAGCGCAGCAGGCGAACTACCCCAAATCACCAAGTGAAACCGGCGTCATTTTCGATAGGCCGCAGCAGGCCAACTATCTCAAGTCGCCAGGTGAAACCGGCGTCATTTTCGATGGACCGCAGCAGGCCAACTATCTCAAATCGCCAGGTGAAACTGGCGTCATTTTCGACGTGCCGTCGCCAACCAACTATCCCAAATTGTCAAGTGAAGCCGGTATGATTTTCAATACGAAAAAATCAATACACACGCCGACCAAGCAGCCCACACCGATTGGGAGCAACCCGGTAACACCGATTTTGCGTAAGATGTCTGGAGCCAGCACCAATCAACCGAGTACTGCGAGCATGTCGTCCAGCCAGTTTCTCGGCCAACCGGGCACTGCCAGCATGTCGCCCAGCCAGTTTCTCGGCCAACCGGGAGCTGACAACGAGGAAGCAGGACAGATCGCTCTTCAGCAAGCGAAAGCACGCCCGCAATCCGGCAGGATACCTAAGGCGGGAGAAGCAAGAAGCGCAGAAGGTTCGGCCTTCATTCATCCTGGTTACCTGGCAGCAGGAGAACATACAGGCATTGCGGCACAAATTCCCCATAGCATTAGTCTGACGCAAGCCGCACGCAATAAATTTTACAACCCACATATGCCTAAAAACCGCAACGCTTCCTGGCAGCAGCAACTGTGCGGGCGAACCATCCGCAATGGTTTACTGTTGCCACGCGGTTACCAGCAAAACCAGCTTACCGCCAATACCATCAACATCAAGAAATTGCTAGGCCGTGGCGGTAATGGTGAAGTGTACCTGGTGGAATATGGGCTGTTGGCTGACTTCAGGTATGTACTGAAAATGCCGCTGCCGCCTCTGGAAATGAATACACCGTTGTTTCTCGAAGAAATCGTCAAGCTGAAGAGGATCAAGGCGATAGACAATCCTCACTTGCCAAGGATTGTAGCCAGTGAGTTTCAAAGTGACAACGAAATAATCCCTTTTTATCTGATGCACGAATTGCAACCGATCGAAAGATTGCTGGGAGCACCCAAAAAGACGCCGCTCTATCCGCCTTCGTGCCTGATGTTTTTTTATTGTCTATTGCGTGCCCTCCGCGACCTGTCGCTTCATCATATTATCCATTGCGATATCAAACCGGAGAATATCCTGTTTTATCGTGAAATACCGATGTTGATGGATTTCGGGGCATCACGCACCTACGACGAGATCAATGAACTGGAACTTGGCAAAAAAACCGGACTGCTGCATGGCACGCCTACTTACTTGCCACCGGAAATAATTCAAATGGAGCAAAGGCTGGATGGCCTACATGTCGTTTTTTGCATGGACAAAGTTTCACAGAAAGTGGATATTTGGGCGCTTGGGCTGTTGCTGATGTCTTGGCTTACAGGCAAGAGCTTATTTGAAGGTATTCCTCTGGGCAACAATCTGCTGGAGATGTTCGAAAAAATCTACCAGCAATTCCAGGAGCATCGGCTCGCCCAATACCGCCACGAATGCGAACGCCTGATGATGCGTCTCTATCTGGGATCGGATTCTCTCGCCATGAATCGTCTGCGTGAGGTTGACATCCAAAAATTCTACGTCAGTGGTATTGGTACGAAAGACAAAGAAAACCGTATGCCACAACGTTTTCGGGGGATAGATTTCAGAGGCACCTTTTTTACCGATCTGCTGCGCCTCTTTGATCTTTGTACGGCACCGTATCAGGAACGACCTAAACCGATACAACTGCTCAACGAAGTAGAGAATCTGTTCCCATGGCTCAACGAAAAGTATAATCAGATGATAAGTGATCTTTTCATACCACCTTTGGAAGAATACCAGAGGCTAACCAATACCAATATTGACCAGGAGGCAGACATTCTCAAAAAAATCAACCAATATTTCCCGCCACGGGATGAGCCATAAGAAAGGTTCTCCTAAGACAGGCAACCCTTTGCGCATATCGTTTTTTGTCGTGAGGTAGTTATGTGGAACTGGCTACGAAAAAATTGTTTGGCATCGCTCATTTGCTGTTGCTCGCTTTCTGCACCGCTTTGCGCAGAGGAGCAAGATAAGATTGTGTTGCTGTTATCCCACCCATCCTACAAAACTTTCACCAGCATTATCGCCTTAGTCGCTCATGGCAAACTGGCACTCCCCAACCTCTGTTTTTTGGTGTTGTACCATGAGAAAGAAGCGGAACTTTTTCAAGGACAGCGAGAGTATGTACAAAAACACGATCTGCGCTGGATTGAGTTTATTGCACTTGAACAAGACGTAGACAACGGCCAATTGTTCGCCAAGAACGCCTGGAGCGCGCAGTTTGCTACTTTGTATCGTCGCAGCGATGGTATCATGTTTCTGGGTGGGTCTGATATACAACCTCACATTTATGGCCGAGAAAAAAGCGCACTGTGCGAAGATACGCCGACACCACGCAGGCATGCTTACGAAGCGTCTTTTCTTTTCCATTTGCTGGGCGGCAAACAAAATGCAGACTTTACACCGTTGTTGCATGACAATCCTCACTATCCGTTGATGGGTATTTGCCTTGGCCTGCAAACTATGAATGTGGCCGCCGGTGGGACTTTGCATCAGGACATTCCTCATGCTGTCTATGGTATCCATCCGCAGGGAGAAGCGATTTTCAAGCAAACGGCGGCACAGCATCGCAATTATCACAAATTCTCACGTCAGGAAGCACGCCGCGACAATGGGATTCTGCATCCTATCACAGTATACGCAAATGCACCACTCTCTTGGGCTGACCAGGAGACGCCCTTGGTTTCCAGCTCACATCACCAGGCAATAGAAAAGTTGGGCAGTAACCTGGCAGTGTGGGCAATGTCGCCGGACGGCAAGATTATTGAAGGGATACGCCACACTCAATTTCCGCGTGTATTTGCGGTACAGTTCCATCCGGAAAAACAGGCATTGTGGGAGCGGGAGAATTCGTTACTCATCAGCCCCGACAGCGAAGAGACAACAGCCGAGATATTTCTCAGGCATAAAGCAAGTGTATTGTTTCATGAACAGCTTTGGCAATTGTGGGCGACTTATCTTCAAGAATACCACGGCGAAAAAAAATCACATCCGAGCGGAAAATAAAAGGAGCAAAACAAACATGCGTTACGATTGTATGTGGTGTTGGTTGCTGGTATCATGCATCTGCCTTGGCACGTATTTGCCGGCGCAGGAAAATGTACGTGAATGGTTATCTGCAATAGAGATCGTAACACCGCAACGTGTTAACTTTACTGCCGCTCTGACACTGCAAGGGGAAGTGCTGCCGCTTCATACCGTGCCGATATGGCCCAAGATAGCAGGTCATGTCAAAGAGGTCAAAGTGGAGGCCGGTGCGCAGGTAAACCAGGGCGATGTACTCTTGATTCTCGATCTTTTTGACGCCGAATTCGACTATGAAAAAGCCAAGGCTCAGGTGCGTGAGATCGAAGCGGAAATCCATCATCGCCAGGTGGAAGAGCAGAACATGGCCAGCGACTACAAGAAGGCTGAATTACAAGTCGAGAGGCGGTTGGCACGCTATGAGGTATTGAAACTTAACGCACAGAACGCGCAATATGCCGCCAATGTAGCTGAGACCGCTCACAAACGTCTGGAAGAGGCGACCAAGGGAAAAGCAGAACAAGTGCCCAACGACAAACTGGAAGAGAGCAAACAAAACTATTATACGGCACAAGCTATCCTGCTGCGCCAGAATGCACTACTCAGGGTTGCCGAAATTGACGTCAATCTGGCGCGTCTGGCAATAAAAGAAACGCAAAACAAACAAGAATCACTCCATGCACAGATCAACGTGTTGCATTCCCGTCGCGAGTCGGCCTGGGTCACATTGCGCGCCAAACAGTCGGTGATGGAATCGGCGGTAGTGCGGGCGCCTTTATCCGGCTATATCACTCGTCGCAATATCATCGCGGGAGATTTTGTTGATCGTACCGTGCTGGAGGCGGCTCCTCTGGAAATAATGGATCTCAGCAAAGTGCGTATTCGCCTGCAGCTACCGGAAACAGAAATCTCCTATGTGCAGGTGGGAAGCTCGGTAAAATTGGGCGGTGAAGCCTGGCCTGGCAAAATTTTTACGAGTAAAATACAAAGCCTTTCCTGCGTCGTTGATCCTGCCACCAAAAGTATGATGGCAGAGGTGGAACTGATCAACAACGAAAATCAGTTCCGCCCCGGCATGACGATGGTGGCTGAGGTCGTCTTGTATGAAAAAAACAATGCCCTGGTGTTGCCTGCCAAAATCGTACTGGGCGAAGAAAATCGTCGCTTTGTGCTGGTCATGGAAGGGGACAGAGTGGTGAAACGTGAAGTGCAATTGGGGCGCGAAAGTAACAAAATGGTGGAAGTAGTTCAGGGGTTGACAGGAAAGGAAAAAATCGTCGCCGTAGGCAAAAATTAACGAGCGGGCAGCGGAGATTTACATGGACAAGCGCAATGCACTTTGGTTATTTATATTATGTTGGTTAAACCTGTTCCTCAACACATACGCACAAGAAAGAAACAAAGAAACTGTGGAGACGCCGATTCCTGTAAAGGAAACTGTGGAGACGCCGATTCCCGTAGAGGAAACCTTCGGCGTGCCGATTCCTGTAGTCGGTATTGATCCCAATGAAGGCAGCACCTTGGGTGTAATTCTTGCCGTGGTTTCAGAAAACGATGGACGCCTGAGTTCTATCGTAGCACCTGTGGCTACCACCAATAAGCTACTGGGCTATAGCTTTGACCTCAACTATTTCGGCTTTCCTTCGCCGGATGTCACCTATCAACTATTTTTTTCGCATACCACAGAAAATTTTTGGGAATATAGTGCCGAATACCACAACCACCACTGTATTCAAGATTTTCTGGCATTTTCCGGCAAATTTTCGTTCAAACGCAGGCCTTCCAGTCGCTTCTACGGTATTGGCCAGAACAGCAAAGAGGACAACGAAACCAACTATACTTTGCGCGAGGTGGAAGGCAGCGCGATGTTCAAGGCGGAGATGCTCAAGAATGTGTACGCATCCATCACCTTGATGGGCAAACGCAGTTGGTTGCGCCCCGGCACGATGGAAGATGTCGCCAGTCTCGAAGAAAAATTCCCTGATGTGCAAGGTATTGATAGCGACTATTCGCTGCCGATGGAATTTGCTGTCGAATATGACACGCGTAACTCCAAACTGACACCCACGGCAGGGCTCGATATACGTGCATTCTTTCGCATTGCCGACGAATCGTTCTTAAGCTCATTCAACTTACGACGCTATGGGGCGATGGGTAAAATATACATACCGCTCGACAGTGATGCACAATTTGTTACCGCTGGCCGCTGTGTCGTCGAATACCTGGAAGGCGACAACATTCCTTTTTATGAGATGAGTTCGCTCGGCGGCGGCAACACGCTGCGCGGTTTCGGCGAGGGCCGCTTTTATGACAAACATCGTATGTTGTACAATGTCGAAGAGCGAATCCGCTGCCTGCGTTTCGCGGTAGGCGAAATATCTCTGGACATCGAGACGACCCTATTCGTAGATATCGGGCAAGTCTTCAATTCGTTCCGCAAGTTTGACTATCGCGACTTTGAGGTGGTATTCGGTGCCGGTCTGCGCATGGTGGTCCGCGAGCAGATAGTAGCCAAGGTGGATATTGGCTATGGTTCGGAAGGCAGTGCCATCTACGCCGGCCTGCATTATCCTTTTTAAGAGAAAGAAACATGCCACGCACTCGTGAAATTTTGCTGCTCGTTACCATCGGCATCCTCGCTTCTACCCTTGGCCTGCGCGATGAATTTATCCAGTTCGACAGCCGCTCAGGCGTGTTTCTCAGGGAAATGATGCAACATGGCGCCACTTTTTTTCCCACCACCTACGGGCGACCTTACCCTGATTATCCGGCCACCGCTACCATCCTGTCCTGGGGTGTCGCACGTCTGACCGGCAACGCCAACCTGTTTGCCACAGTCTTCCCTGTATCTCTGGCAGTGGCGATTACCCTGCTTTTCACCTATCTCATCGGCTTGACCCATTCGCCCCGGCTGGCCAGGTGGTCGGTCGTCATGACGCTTGCCACCTTTGGTTTTGTCTCGTTTGCCCGCAGCCCGATCCTCGATCATTTTGTCACCGCCGCAGCCACCTGTTCTTTCTACCTGGCCTATTCGGCAGCTCTCTATAAGCGTCCCCGCCGCTTGTGGTGGATACCGCTTGCCTGGGTCGCCGGTTTTACCTTCCGTGGTCCAATCGGCCTGGTGATCCCAGTGGCCGCGGTGTTCAGCTTTTACGCTTTGCAGAAAACCTGGAAACATCTTGCTGTCACCTGTGTCATATCGCTCTTGTTGCTGGGGGCTTGTTGCGGCGTTTTGTGGTGGGCCGCTTATCAAACAGGCGGCGAAACGTTTGCCTGGGACATCGTGCGTGTACAAGTGGGCGACCGTCTGGAAAGCGACCCCGAGTCGCCGCAATTTTTCTTCTATTTTCTCTATAGCCTTGGTGTCTATGCTCTCAGTTTTCCACTGGCGGTGCTGGTGGTGCTGACACGGCGGGTGTGGCGCAGACCGGAAAAAAAAGCGGACGGCTTGTCGCAAACGACGGTAGACGATTTACCGAGACTGCTTTTGGGCTGGATTTTGATTATTCTCATCGGCATGACCATCCCTACCGCCAAGATGATTCGTTATGTGCTGCCGATAGTACCTGCCTCGGCACTTCTCTCGGCGTTTGCCATGAGTGACGATGCCCACCGCTGGCTTGTGTCGGCAAGAAATTGGCTGTGTCGCCTGTCGGCTATTTTACCCTGGGCCGGAGCGGCTGCGGCGCTAGTCTGTGCCTGGATTTTGCCGCACTATCTGCCGGGCATGAAACTCTACTGGTGGTGGCCGAGTTTGGGACTTCTGGCGCTGGGAGGCTATAGCGTGTACGCGGTGAAACACGTGCAACCGCCGGAGCAGCAAGTCTGGTGCAAGATTGTGTGTGGCGTCGCCGCTTTCTGGTTGATTCTCACAGGCCTGCGTGAACCGATATTTTCGCACATCGAACAGGTAAAGCCGTTCGTACTCCAGGTCGAATGCCGACGTGCACCTGAACAGCCACTTGTGTTTTACCAGATCGGCCCCGATCAGGAAGACATCAAGTACATGGCCAACTGCGAACGTCCGCTGGTGCCACGTTTTGTGCAAACGGTAGAAGAGCTGCTGACACAGGCAGGGTCCCTTATGATTGCGCGCGCTAATCGGTTTGCCAAGTTGCCGCCGGAGGTAGCGACCCGCCTGGAAGTTTTGTACGAAGGCAGGCTGGGCCACAAGACGTGTTTGCTATTCCGCCTGCGTCCGTAATTTGAAACTATACAGATTTCATAGAAGAAGGGAAATCAAGATGAACGAGCCGACACGCAGAGATAAACAACGCGGGCAGGCCAAGCCAAAGCCGCCAAAGCCCAAGGCGGCAAAAGAGCTTACCCTCGAAGAGCAAGATGGCAGCAACATCGCGCCGCAACCCACTTCGACCATTCTCGAAGGCATGAAAAAAGCCGGTACAACCGGACGCAAAAGGAAATCAGGGGGCAACTTGGCGGTCGGCAGTGGCATGTCGCTACGCCTCAAGTTTGCCTTGTTCATCAGCACGGTGGCGGCCTCTCTGTGCCTGTTCTCGCAATTGTTTCTCTATTTCCGCGTGCAGAAAGAATTACTCACCGAGATTGACCGCAAAGGAGCCGCCCTTGTGCGTTCCACCAGCGCGCTGGCGCAGGAATACCAGGCAAGCCTGACGAGCAACGAGGTGGAAGAATGGCGCAAGGCACAAGCTACATACGAGCAACAAAGAGCGAACTCACGCCTGAGTAGCGAAACGGACAAAGAGTTGCAGACCAAGATCAGGGAACTGGGCAATAAAATTTCAGAGTACAAACAGCAAAGCGAGAGCAAATTTCGCGGGCATCTCAACCGGTTGGTCATATTTGAAATCAAGTCGCTGAACAAAGATCAAGTTAGCGACAAAATATTTTCCGAGGAAATCCTGCAAGCCGGTTTTGTACGACCCGGTAACCCGGACATTATCCTGCTGCAATCCGGTGACAAGAACAACAGAGGAGAGAACAGTGTGGCTGGCTTAAGCGGTACGATGAGCAAGCTGCTCGAAAAGATCGGCAGCGATTGGTGCGAAAGCAACATCTCGCTCATCGAAGGCCGCATGACCACGCGCCAGGGTAGCTCGTTGCCTGTGCGAGCCTATCGCATACCTGTGGTAGCGGGCGAGCTGGATGCCATGGTGACACTGTCCGAACAAGATATTGTCCGTACCCTGAATTCCATCTTTTATGCCATTCTTGTCACCGCCATCGTTGCCATTGCGTTCGGCATTGGCATTGCCTTCTTGCTGGCACAGCAGGTAACAGAACCTTTGCAGCGGCTCGTGTACGATATGGAGGTAGTGGCCGAAGGTAATCTCGACCACAGTACGGTGGCTGTGTCGAGGGACGAGATCGGCATTCTTGCCAGCACTTTCAATGTCATGACGAAAAATTTGAAAAAGGCACATATGGCAGAACTGGAAACAGAGGTACGCAAACACGAACTGGAGGTAGCCAAGGAGATCCAGGCCAATTTGTTGCCGTCGCATATCCCGGAGCTTCCCGGCTACGACATCGGCTCATTTTACCAGGCGGCCAAGGAAGTGGGCGGCGACTACTACGATTTCATCGAAATCGACAAGCACCACCTCGGCTTTGTCGTCGCCGACGTTTCCGGCAAGAGTATCCCCGGCTCCATCATCATGGGCATCGCACGTGCGTTGATTCGCATCGAAGCCTTGCGTACGCTGTCTCCGGCGCAGACGTTTGCCGGCGTCAACCGTATTTTGTCACAAGATATCCGTAAAGGTATGTTCGTCACCGCCATGTACGGAGTACTCGACGTGCGCAGCGGCGAGGTATTGATTTCTTCAGCCGGCCACAACCCTGCCATCGTCTGGCGGCAAGCCCAGAAACAGAACCAAATAGTCAATCCCAAAGGCATGGCACTTGGTCTCTCGGACAAACCGGCCATTTTCAACAAAGCCATCTGCGAGGAAAAATTGCAGTTGCAGCCGGGCGACCGCGTGGTATTCTATACAGATGGCGTGCCGGAGGCAATGAGTTCACACAATGAAGAATTTGGCGATAACCGGCTTTGCGACATAGTGGCACAGGATGCTGCGCAAGAATCCAAGAAACTGATCGAACATCTGGTGAAAGATATCGGCGACTGGCGCAAGGGTTGTCCGCAAAGCGACGATATTACCATTGTCACTTTCCGCAAAATTTAGAAAAATTTAGATATCTTTTATGCAAAGGAACTGTGTATGGCAGAATTGAGCATTGAAGTCAAGCAGATAGGCGGAGGGATAGCCGAGATCAAGGCCGTTGGCTACCTGGACGCCGCTTCCTACGAAAAGATGGAAAAGACTATCGCTACCCTGTTTGCACGCGGCTGTTACAAACTCATCTGCAACCTCGAAGGCGTGGAGTATATCTCAAGCGCCGGGGCCGGTGTCTTTCTGGGGTCGGTGGATACGGCGCAGGAACACCACGGCAATATTGTGCTGCTCCGCCCCAGCAAAGAGGTGCAGGAAATTTTCAGCATCCTCGGACTCGTGGAAATTTTCCCCTACGCGCAAACAGTGGAGGAAGCAAGGAAAATTTTGGGCAAGTAGGCTGTTTTTTGCGTTGAGGAACCAATCATTCATCGCTACAAAATCCGCAAAAATTTAGGCGAATTGGGCAATACAGCCATCTTCCTGGCATACGATTCGGTGCAGGGTGGCGATGTGATATGCGCCGTCAGTGCGTGGCGAGACAACCAACCAGAGTCGTTCTGGCAGAATCTCTTGCCATACTACCAGCGACTGGTGGCATGGTTGCAGGAGTTGCGCCTCGATTTCATCTGCCCACCCAGTGACTGGGGTGAAACCGCCATCCCGCCCGAACAAAATTTGCCTGTGGTGGAGGCATGGCAGAAGATACTCGCCGCAGGTAAAGGGCGCGGCATTTATTTCGTCTACCGTCTGTCGGAGGGCTGGCAACTGCTCTCTCTGGCAAACAGAACGGGCGATTATCTGTCATCATGGGTGAGCGCCATCTTGCAGGCACTTTCCTGGCTTCATGAACGCGGCATTCTGTCTTATCAGCTCTCCCCCTGGACCATCCTCTGTCGTCAGCACGGAGAACGCTGGCAACTTGCACTGTTGCAAGTAGGAGTTGTGCTACCGGGGCATCTGGCATTCCCCTGTTCACGTTTTACGGCACCGGAAATCAGCCAGGGCGAAGGTGACCAGCGTAGCGACCTGTTTATGCTGGGTGCCACTTGCTACTGGCTTGTTACCGGCGAAATGCCATGTGAAAGCGACAAAACTTTAGCCTTACGCCGCCATAAATTGGCGGACGGCTGGAGTGAGATCATAAACAGCCTGCTTTCACCATGTCCGCAGGAGCGTTTTGCCGACGCTGCAGAAGTGATGAACGCCCTGCACAAATTGGCCAATGTGCCCAGCGAATGGGAGTTGCCTTCACACCGCCTGCCGTTGCGTGTACCGTTTTTTTCTTCTCCAATATTTCACCAACTGGCAGCAGCGATCACCTCTCTGTCAACACCGGATGCCGCCCCGGACCAAATTGCCTGCTGGTTGGTGGGCGGCGCTGGCACGGGCAAGAGTACTTGGCTCGCACAATTACAAAAACTGTGTCGGGCACACCGCATAACATGCCTCTCTTACACTCTTGTTTCCAGCAACTCCTGCTTGACGCCGTTTTGGCAATTATTTTCCCAAAAAACGTCAGGGGAGACAGTGCATGAATGCTATCGCTCTGCTGCCGATCTGATGTCGCACCTGCTCTCACCCGACGCGGAAACCTATCTGCACACCCGTGAACAGGCAATACGGCAGATAGGGCAAGGTATGCAACCGTGCGTGCTGCTGCTCGACAATTTGCATCTGGCCAGTGCGGAAACGCTGGATTTACTGGAAGCGTTGTTGAAAGAGACTGGGCTACGTATGCTGCAAAAAAAGAGCCGCAGTGCGTCGCGCAGCGGCCGCAGCCCGTCGTGGTTTATCGTGATAGGTACAGCCTTGAGCGGGGAGTATCCGCTGTGGCAGCAATTCTTGCAACGCATTGGTGAGAGTTATCTCCTCAAAGGCTATGTCTCCACCTGTGACATAGCAGAGGAGCCACCGTGCAGCGATCTGGTGTCCCATCTGCTCGGGGTGAAAGAAGCCCCGCAAATATTTACCGACAAACTGAGCAAACTGTGCCGGCATAATCCGCAGCATGTCCGTCACATCCTCGCTATGCTCCTCAGGCAAGGCCGACTGTACCGCCAGGACAGCGGCTGGTATGTCGAGGCCGCTTCACTCGCTGAACTGGAGTTACCAGAAACCTTGCCGGCAGCGGCTGCTGCACATGTCGAGTTACTGTCGCCTGCGACCAGGCGTCTTTTGCTGTTGTTCGCTTTGACGGGAGACGCCCTTTCCTGGCGCTTTATTTTGCAAGCCGATGCCGGCGGCGATGTAGTAGCCGCGCTGTGGGAACTTTACGGCGATGGTTGTCTCAATATAGAGGAAGATGGGCGTCTCTACCTTGCCAATGCTTCGTTATGGGAAACTGTGCCAGCGGCAGCAGAAGATTTGTCACCGGCCGTATCTTTGCCGACCGACCGCTGGCCGCTCGCAGAAATGCTCGCCTGGTTGCGGCTGACTCTGGCACAGAAAGAGCCTGACTGGCGACACCAGTTCTGGCGCATTGTGTGGAGCGAAATGCGCCGCGCCGGGTTATTGTCTGTCTGGCGCAGATGGTGCAAAGAGTTTTTGCCGGCTGCCGGCAGCGAGCGATTTTTCCACAGCGCAACGGCTTGGGAAGAGAAAGTGTATGCCGTAGAAATAGCTACGTTGCTGGAGCAAGAAACAATCTCTTTTTGGGGAAAACTGGCCAAACATGCGCCGCAGCGTGAAATCGCCATAGGCAGGCTCGCGGCAAGTTACCTCACCCTTGGTAAACTGACAGAAGCCGGCCGTCAGTTGAAAAATCTGAAGGCGTGTCTGACAGGAGCGTCCCCCCTTTTGCTCAAAGCCTGGTACCATTATCTGCACGCCCAGGTGCAATATCGGCAGCAAAAAAACGACGAAGCATGTAGCCACGCCGGCGAAAGCTTGTCGAGCCTGGCCACACTTCTTGCGCAAGAGCCGCACGAGGCGCTGCTCGCCCTCTATTATCAGTGGCTCGACAACGACCTTTGCCGTGAAGCGTCGCGGCAATATGGCGAGTGGCTCTATGCCGGACTGGCGATGGCACAAAAGTTTCCTGCTTCCTCGCTCTTAGCCAAAGCCTACTATTTGCTGGCCGTATTTGCCAGGAAACATGGCGATTACGCGGCGGCGCGCGACGCCTTGCACAAGAGCCTCTCGCTTGCGCAAGAGTTTTGTTGCCCCTGGCACGAGACTTTGTCGCTCATGGAGATGGCAGCCGTTTATACTGAGCTTGGCTGTGCGGACAAAGCCGACAATTATCTCATCCAGACACTCACTCTGTGCGAAAGGTATGCCCTGCCAGGCTGCCTGGGAGAGGCTTATCTCTTGCGCGGCCAATGCTCGCTAAACCAAGCCCCAAAAGAGGAGTCGCTCGCCTGGTACCGAAGCGCCCTCCACATGTTACGCCAGCACAACCAGGAGAGCCTGCAGGTTGCCGCTCTTTGCCAGTTGAGCGAAGCTTTGTGCCTGGACCAGCAGAAGACGGCGATGAACCACTATGAAGAGGCACGGCACTTGTTGCTGTCTGCAGGCTATCCACGGCTCTCCATAGAACTGACCATCACGCAGGCAGTACTCGCCAACGCCAGCGGGCAGGTGGTGAACATTGCCGCTTTGCATCAGGCGATAAACGATGCCGTAAGTTACGGCTATCGCCCATTACTCTGGCGTCTCTTCTACCACAGGGGAGGCGTCTACCGTCTCATGGGGGAGATGGGCAAGGCGCTTCAGGATTTTGCGCAGTCGTGGCGGGTGATCACCGAAATCGCCGAAAAGTTGCCTGAAGCCATGCGAGAAATATATCTCCACAGCCCTCCGTGCCGTATGGTATACGATATTTGGGTCTCACTCACCACAGCCTTGCCTGACCGGCCGGATGCGGCTATTACCGTTGCCAACAGCGAACTATCGGGTACAAACATGGATCAACCAACTTTTTTGCCTAAAACAGCGGCTCTCTATCAGCAGGATATGGCCAACCAGCGACTGCAGGAGCTGCGAGAAGAGAATAGCAGCCTGCGCAAACTCCTCGACATCAACAAAAAACTGACGACTGAACACGATCTCGGTAATCTACTCGGTTTCATCATGGATACGGCCATCGAAATCACCAGTGCCGAGCGTGGGTTTCTCATCCTTGCCACCACCGTTCAGGAGAAACTGTTCGAGGTGGCACGCAATTTCGAAGGAGAGGATATTGCCAATCCGCAGTTTGAGGTGAGTCATTCGATCACCGAGAAGGTGGTGCGCACCGGGGCGGCGATTCTCTCTACCGACGCGCTCGAAGATGAGCGGTTCGATGGCTACAGAAGTGTGTCGGAACTCAAACTGCATTCAGTGTTGGCGGTGCCGCTCAAGGTAAAAAAAAGCACCATCGGCGCGCTTTACCTCGACAATCGTTTCGAAAAAGCGGTCTTTTCGGAAAAAGACAAAAACATGCTGGAAGCTTTTGCCGACCAGGCGGCGCTGGCCATAGAGAATGCCAGGCTAATCGGCGACAAGGAACGCAAGCAGGAGGAACTGGCTCAGTCGCAACGCCAGGTCGCCATACTCAACGACGAACTGGCGCTACTCAACGCCAAACTCGCCATAAAAGTGGAGCGCCAAGAGGAAGAACTCAGTGAAGTGAAATATATCCTGCACCACGACCGCCAGGAGTGGCAAAACAAATACCAGTACGGCAACATCGTCGCCACAAGTGCGCCGATGCAGGAAATCTTTCACATTCTCGATAGAGTGACCGACAAAAATATCCCGGTGTTGATTTATGGGGAAAGCGGTACAGGCAAGGAGCTGATTGCCAAGGCCATACATTTCAATGGCCCGCGCAAGGAGCAAAAATTTCTTTCGGAAAATTGCGCGGCCTTGAACGACTCCTTGCTCGAAACTGAGCTGTTCGGCCACATGAAGGGCGCTTTTACCGGCGCTTACGCCGACAAAAAGGGACTGTTCGAACTGGCAGATGGGGGAAGTTTGTTCCTCGACGAAATCGCTGACATGAGTTCCAACATGCAGGCGGCTCTCCTGCGCGTACTCGAAAACAACGTGATCCGCCGTGTCGGCGGCAAAGACACTATACCCATCGATGTGCGGGTCATCTCCGCCTCCAACAAAGACCTCAAACAGCTCGTCGCTAAAGGCGTATTCCGCGAAGATCTCTTGTTCCGCCTCAAAGTAGTACAGATCAATCTGCCGCCGCTGCGCCAGCGTCAAGCAGATATCCCTTTGCTGCTCGACCACTTTTTACGCGAGTATGCCCAGGAAACATCGAGCGACATGCGGCGTCTCGATAAGAAGGCTATGCAGATGCTCGTGAACTACGATTGGCCCGGCAATGTGCGCGAGCTGCGCAACGTACTCTACAATGTGCTGAGTTTAAATGACGAAGCCGAGTTGAGCGCCGCTCATTTCCACGATCTACTGCTCGCTACGGCAGACAAGAGCGACGTTTTTGGCGAGGAGATGTCCATAGACGAATATGCGCGCCGCTTCATCGTCGCCTATCAGGGCAAATACAACGACAGCCAACTCTCCCGCATCCTCGGTTTTAGCCGCAAGACGCTGTGGGAAAAACGCAAGAAATGGAGCATTTTCCGTAACCCTGAGGCAAAAGAAAAGGGATGAAATGGAATGTTCTCATCTATAATTTTGATGTCTGTGTAAAAAATCAAAATTTTGCCTGCCGCGAATGCGGCAAAGTAATAAAGCCTGGTCACTTTAGTGCCAGGAAATAAGCATTTCAGAAGATAGTGGCCATTTA
>JAGVGO010000109.1 GCA_020057085.1 Planctomycetota bacterium
ATTGTAACAGTGTTGTGAACTTTTGGCAACCATTATCTTGCTGCGAAAAGAGGACGACATGAGCAATACGTTTACCAACTTGCTATACCATCTCGTTTTGTCGACCAAGAACCGCAAAGACCTTATTCAACCGGGCTTCCGCGAAGAGTTGTACCGTTATCTCTCTGGTATCATTCGTGGCGAAAAAGGCAAGTAGAAAAATGACGGAGAGCGGATGGCTGGCTTCTATGAAAGATGACCGTTTGCATGACGCAACGTTCACGGTAATCCGTCATATTTAGAGAATTTTCGCACTACCATCATGAAATTTGCAAGAAGTTTCTTGACAGCGACACTCATAAACGGCATAATGGCAAGAGAGTCTGCATCACCTATAGGGGGAACCATTATGCATAAAAATTACCTTGTATATTTGACAAGTTTACTCTTGTTTTTGTTCGCCGGCTGTGAAGATCACTCCAGCCAGACGACCGAGAAAAAGGACCGTGGCCCTCTCGATATTGGCCAATCCGTTTATCAAAGCATAGAAACCTACACCCAACAGAGCCAGAACGGCCCGGCGAAAGTGAAAACTTTACAGTCGCCATGTTCGCTCTGTCAGGCCGAATATGATCGTCAGGGCGCTTTGTGCCACACGCATAAGGACACCCTCGTCGTGGCGATGAACAACCTGTTCGCCGGCAAAGACACCACAAAGCTTAGCCGGGCAGGTACTCCCGATCCCGAACTGTATCGTACGTTGTACGATCTCGTACGCGACAACACATTGCCACAGTTTACCGACGCACTGTCCATGTTTCTGCAGGAAATGGGAAGCGATACGGCCACGGTAGAGGCCGTCAGCGCGTTCGTCAACACTCGCTGCGGCACCGATTTCCGCAGTGTGGTAGAGATGGCGCGCAAGATGTTCAACTACCAGAAGTCACCGGATGTGTGCAAAGCCATTGCCCGCATTGTGCAAAATAATCCGGAATTCCTCAAGCAAGTTTTCTCGATGTTGAGCGAAGGTCTGAGCTCGCTGCCCGAAACAGGGCCTGAGATGGAACCGATGGCTAAACTACTGGCGGCACTTGCCACCGAACTATCCGTGTCGAATGATTTACTGGGTAGCCCGGCGTGGCTGGCGCGGCTCGATCGTAACAGTAATCCCAAGGTACAAGGGAGCGGTGCTAGTATGCCAGCTCCGTTCGTTGACAAAGATGCGGACGATATCTGCGACGTCAACGCCGAAGGCAAACCCATTGACAAGAACGGCAATGTTCTCGAAATCCCCGCCTTCAGCACCAGGCCGTACTATGACAGCGAAGGACTTCTCCTGCTCACCCGCGACAGCAGCGGTCGTGCTCTCATGCTCGACGGCAACCCTGCGTTCGTCTATTACAATGCCAAGAAAACAGTGCTGGGGGTTGTGCTTTACAGCATCGCCGAAGCGGTAGAGCGCGGCATGGTCAAAGATGGTTTTATGTTTGCCAAAATATCGCTCTTGCCGAAGAAAACATACAGCGACAGCCAGGGCAGTTATGAAGGGTACAGCAATGAGAGCGAACTGGTTAAGGCCGGTGTCGGTGCACTCAATCTGCTCAAGCTGGAACAGACGCGCCACCTGCTTATCGGTTCTGCCATGTTGTTCGAACAAAACCCCGCCGGCGCCGAAGCGTTTTTACTCGGACTTTGCAAACTGTTCTGCATGTTGCGCGACGAAGAATTGCAAAATCCGGAACAACTGGGCAACCGCATGGTGGAGATCATCCAGTCGGGGAGTATCCCTGAGATACTCGTCGGCTTTGAAGCCATGGAAAAAATTGTCGTTCCTGAATCCGGCATGCCCAACCTGACGATACTCTTTATCTACTGGCTGTCTGGCAACATCGAGGCCATTGCCGGCGATGCCGTGTGGCCACTCCGTCTGTCGCTGCAGGCCGTCAAGGCCGGTTACCCCAACGATCCGAAACTGGCCGACCGCCTGTTTGCCAATGCCATGCAGTGGCTGTGCGGTAGTATGCAAAGCCGTGATGAACGTAAGCTGGCACAGATCGTGCCCATTCTGCTGCGCCTGTTCCTGCAAGAGATCGCTGTTGACACCGAGGTCAAAGTAGAGGCGATGAAAACGGGGCTGAAATCCGTCATTGCCAGTCGCTGCCTCGCTGCCTGGATACGCTGCCACGACACGCTGATAAACAGTCCTGAACTCAAGACGATTGAAGAGATGCTCGTGGCTTTTGTAACCCCGCAGAGCGATCCTGAACAGGAAGTGTACAGCGAACTCTGCAAAGTGGCGGTCGGTGCTCTCGAATACCGCCATGAACTTCAGCCCAAGATCAAATTACTCAAGATGATCGGCAAGTTCCTGCATCCGGAACGGCCAATGATCATGAAAATGATGGAGGCGATTGGCCGCTTCCTGGCTGTGGACAAGAGCTTTGCTATCGTGAACGCGCTGCGCATCGCCTGCAGCAAGTCGCTGAAACACGGCATTGCGCCGGTGTTTGTGTTCGGTCACGCCAGTATAGACGTGATGCGGGTGGATGGCGGCTGCCCGATGCATAACCAGCACGTTACGCCGGACGATGTACGCAAAATGATGGGTAGCATCATCGCTTTTTTGCACAGCCAGGATGGACTGTTGCAACGGCTCTACCGTGTCATCCGCAACCATCAGGAGTAGTACGGGCGATTTTTACTCATCACCCTCCTCCAGCCCTCCTCCGGGAGGGTGATGCCTTTATAAAGGCCAAGCTATGCCCTCGCCGCTAGAGACTGAGATCAAGGAACTACGAGATAAAATCTGGTATCATGCCAAAAAATATTATGTTGATTGTGCCCCTGAGCTCAGCGACTACGAATATGACCAGTTGTACGCCGCCCTGACACAGTTGGAAAATGATCACCCCGAACTGGTTACGCCCGATTCACCGACACAGAGAGTGGCACCGGAGCCGGTATCCCAGTTCGGTCGCACCTTGCACAGAATCCCCATGCTATCCATTGACAACTGTTACACCGTGCAAGATGTACGCGATTTCGACACGCGTCTGCACAAATTGCTCAGCACCGACGAGGCGCTCCATTATGTGGTGGAGACCAAGATTGACGGCGTGGCTATGAGTCTGTGGTACGAAAAAGGCGTCCTGGCACGTGCCCTCACGCGTGGTGACGGCAAGGTCGGCGAGGTGGTCACCTCCAATGTTCGCACTATCCGCGCCGTGCCGCTCAAGCTACTCACCGACAACCCGCCTGACATCCTCGAAGTACGTGGCGAAGTCTACATGACACGCCAGGAGTTCGACAAGATCAACGAAGAGCGCACCATACGCCAGGAACCGCCGTTCGCCAACCCTCGCAATGCTGCCGCCGGCACATTGAAGTTGCTGGATGCACGCGAAGTTTCCAAGCGTAATCTGCATTTTTACATACATACGCTTGGCTACATGGAACATATTCCCGTACACACCCACCGTGAGGCTTTACAACTGTTCAAAGAATGGGGGCTGCCGGTCAACCCTCACTCGCATTTTGCCAGGAATATCGAAGAACTGGCGGAAATTTGCCGAACCTGGCAGCACAGGCAGAACACTTTACCTTACAACATTGACGGCGTGGTGATCAAGGTAGACAATCTGGAGCAACGCAGTAAAGCAGGTTTTACCGCGCGCGCGCCGCGTTGGGCATTGGCTTACAAATTTTCGCCGGAAGAGGCGGTGACGCGGCTCAAAAACATTGTGGTGCAGGTAGGCAAAGGCGGTACGCTTACACCGGTAGCCATCCTCGATCCGGTTTTTCTCGCCGGTACCAAGGTCAGTCGCGCCACCCTGCACAACTACGAGGACATTGCCCGCAAAGATATTCGCATTGCCGACATGGTGACTATCGCCAAAGCAGGCGAAATCATCCCGCAGGTGGTAAAACCTCACCTCGACCGCCGTGTCGGCACGGAAACAGCGATAGTGCCTCCTACGCACTGCCCGGTGTGCAACGGCGCAGTCAAAAAAGATCAGGGTGTCTACATCCGCTGCCAGAACAAAGAATGTCGCGGCGGCTTCAAGGCTAAACTGGTATTTTTTGCTTCGCGCAAAGGCATGGAAATCAAGGGACTTGGCCCAAAACTGGTGGAACAATTGGTGGAGCAGGGGTTGGTTTCGATTTTTGCCGATCTCTACCGCCTCACGCAAGACGATCTGATGTCACTCGAACGCATGGGTGAAAAGTCGGCACAAAAGCTTTTAGAGTACATCGCCGCCGGTAAAAACCGCGAATTGTCGCGTCTGTTATTCGCTTTGGGTATTCGCCACGTAGGCGAACATCTGGCGGAAATCCTCGCGCAGAAATTCCAGGACTTACAGAATTTGGCCCGCGCCGATGCCGACGAGATTGCTGCCGCCATCCACAAGGCTGACGCCAGGAAAAAAGACGGCAAGGTAGGGCCGATCGTCCAGGCCATCTACGATTTCTTTCACAGCGATTATGGCCGCGAGACGCTGCTCTCCTTGCAAGAGGTCGGCGTTGCCATGAGCATAGTGCCCGCCAGGCCATCAGTGCCCAAAGCAGTTCACTTCTGGGCCGACAAAACGATAGTGATTACCGGCGAACTCAAGAATCTCTCACGCGAACAGGCAAAAAAAATCGTTGAAGAAGCTGGGGGACGTGTCACCGAGAGCATATCGAACAAAACTGACTTTCTGGTGGTCGGCGAGAAGCCAGGCAGCAAGCTCAACAAGGCACGCACGTTGGGCATCCGACTGATGAATGAAACCGATTTTCTGGCCGTTCCTCGCTATCAGCCCGATATCAAGCAGATGGAACTGTTCAACGAAAAATAGCGACATCATTTGAGGAAAAACAGTATGGACAATGCAGACCCGCAAAACCCCGTATCTTCCCAGCCTGCCCAGCCTGCGGCCAAAGAACCCAAAGAGTCGCAGCCTGGTGGTGTGGCAGAATCGGTGTCGGCAGAAGCAGACCAGGCAAAGGCCAGTGTGCCGGAGTTGAGCCAAACGCCGGCCGGCTACGCCAAACAGAGCAGCCTTGTCAAGGAAGGGCTGGCGGCAGAAGAAACCTTGGAGTTGGACCGTGAGCTGTCGGTCAAATTTGCCAATCTGGGCGATTTGCAACTTACTTCCGGGAAAATGCGGGAGGCCAAGGAATATTATCGCAAAGCACTCGCAGTGAGCGAAGATTTGTGCCAACGCATACCAGACAATACTGTATTCACCAGTGATCTGGCAGTGATCCTGGAAAAAATGGGTGACATTTTGCGCAAACAAAGTGACAACGAACAAGCCGGTACTTACTATGAACGGTCTCTTACGCTGTGTGAAGGACTTTACCGCAAATCACCCGGCAAGCCAGAATTCGTAAAGTACCTGGCTATTTCTCACTATAAAATGGCCGCCTTCTACGAGGCGATCAAGGAAGGAGACAGCGCCGCACGCCACAGGGAACTTTGTTATAAAGCTCTTACCATGATGAAAAGCCGTGGCATGTATGTAGACGCACAACTGGAAAGGCTGTGGCAATTTTTGGACAAAAACAAAGGCAAGATGTAAATAGACATTATTATTGGAAATAAGAATATTATGGGAGGACAAGAGTCCTGTTTGCAAAGGAAGTTGATGATAATTGCCCGCCCTCCCCATGGGCAAACGACATGGCAA
>JAGVGO010000073.1 GCA_020057085.1 Planctomycetota bacterium
TTACGCATTTGTTTAGCATAGTTCGCAATTCTTTCTGGTTTTTTGGCCATAAATCCCCCTCACCCGCCAGCGCCTCTCGGCGCTGACGACCTCTCCCGCTAGGGGAGAGGTTATACTCTACCCATAATTTTTTTATCCCCCCGAAGTGTTAGATACGCCCGTTAGGTTTACTACTGTTTACGTTCAGAAAATTGAATGGATGGCCTGGTAAGTTTTGCATCAGCAAACCCTGGTAATGTATCTTGAAGCGGCCTTCTGTATATTTCCGGCGGGGTTGTGCCAGCTGCGATCTCTGTGAGTTTTCCATGCCATAGGGCATAGCCAAGACAGGTCCTTACACAAGCAGGAGGAAGGCCTTGCTTTAACCTGTGGTAGCACAAATCGCATTTATTGGCTTTCTTCTTTCCCTCATCAAACTGAGGAGCGCCGTAGGGGCAGGCGGCCATGCAACGCTTGCACCCAATGCACTTTTCTTGGTTGTGAAGCACGACGCCGAACTCCGGTTCCTTGGTATATGCCCCAACCGGGCATGCTTTCAGGCAAGCAGGTTCTTCACAATGATTGCAGGAAAGAGAGATGTAGCGCACTTTCGCATTCGGATATTTCCCCTCTTCCTTTATAATCACGAGCCTCCTGCGGACACCTAGCGGCAGGTCAAACTCTTGCTTACATCCTGCTTCGCAAGCCCTACACCCAATACAGTTGTTCTCGTTGTAATACCAACCTACTTGATTGGGATTCTTAGCCATCTTCTACCCTCCTATGCCTTGGTCACTCTGACACCGATCTCTTTGTGTACCGCCATGCCAGAAAATTTCTCTGCTTTACCTGACAAGAACTGCCCATCGGCAGTACCAGCAGGAGACCATGTATTGAGCTTGTTGAGAGTTCCCTTTGCTACCTTTCCTAAGGCCCAGTGTCCATATCCATGTTGTAAGGCTACGACTTCAGGATGGATTCTTTCTGTGGTCTGAACTGTTCCTTTGGCTTTGCCATAAGGAGACTCAATCCAGATCGCATCGCCATCCTTTAGACCCAGCTTGGCTGCCGTGGCAAAGTTCATGAGAAGAGGATTATCCGGCTTCATCTCCATGAGGTAATCGTTGTTGAAAGTTCTGGAATGGGTATGTTCAGCCTGCTTAAAGTTGACAAGATAGAGCGGGAACTCTGTCGTTGGGTGATCCTCTGCCTCGCTATACTCTGGCAGACCACTGTGTTTATGTTTCTTCAGCAAGTTGGAACAAAGCTCCAGTTTTCGCGTGGGGGTGGCAAAACCTTTTTTGAGGGTGTCTCCCACTTTGAACCCCACATCCTTGCCATCTTTATCCTTTACGATACCACTCGTTTCGTCTAGCTTGCCGCCTTCGGGTATCTTGACCTCCTTGCGAAATTTTTCGTACTCGGTCTTGCCAAACATGGCAACGCCGGCCTCTTTATAGGCGGCCCAGTTTACCCCGCACTTTTTCGGGAAATCGCAGGCATCGAACTCGTCCTGGTAATAGGCATCGTAGGTAAAACTGGCAGGGCAGTGACCCTTTTCGTCCTTGAGACCCATCTTTTGCATAAGAGCCATGATAAACTCAACCTCGGTCATGCCACCTATCACCGATTTTACCACTGGTTTTCTCATCCCCATAACCGGCCAGGTAACCCAATGGGAATTAAAGTCGTATCTTTCCAGATAGACAGACCCAGGGATCACCAGATCCGCCAGCTCTGCGGTCTCGCTCATGTGGGTATCAATGACGACGACATATTCCAGTTTTTGCAAAAACTCTACGTTCTTTTGCGTGTTAGGAACGGACATGACAAAGTTCTGGAATACGAACATCCCCGCTTTGGGCGGTGTTACGTCCGGACTCCAGTATTTGTCTTCTACCACCGCGTTCCTGGTTTCCACATAGATGCCTGATTCATGCCCCAGGATATACTTAGTCCCTTTTCCATCTACGCGCGGTTTTTTCAAAGAAGGTAAATTTGCGCTAAGGCTGTGGTGTTTACTTCCCTTTTTATCCGGCTCCATCATAGTGCCAGGTTTATCTATCATCCCCAGCAATGCCGAGAGAATCGTTATCGCATAGCCGCCCAGCGTGGCGTTGGTATGCTGCCCTGGACCGCTCCATACATCAATGGTCACAGGCTTCCCCGCCTTAGCTGTTTCGCCGATCTCAGTGGCGATTCTTTCGCTAGTTGCCGCTGGGATACTGGTGATTTTTTCTGCCCACTCCGGAGTTTTGTCCGCGACATATTGGGCATACTCATCAAACCCCACACACCACTCGTCAATAAAGGCCTTGTCAATGAGGTTTTTCTTGATTAAGACATGGCCAAGCGCAAGAGCCATAGCGCCATCTGTACCAGGTCTGATGGGCACCCACTCGTCCGCTTTGTTTGCCGTTTGGCTGCAAACCGGATCCACCACGACCATCTTGGCTCCTTTGGCCCGCCCTCGATTCCAGATGCCAGGCAAAAGCGTCCATTTCGTGGCTCCTAGTGGATTCCAGCCAAACACCAGGGCATACGCAGTGTTTTCAAAATCTGGCAAAGGCCGCTCATTACCCATCACCAGTTTAAAGGAGGCCTTTCTAGCAACATCGCAAAGATTTGCGTGATTGTGATAGTTGGGTGTGCCATACATTTTGCAGAAATCTTGCTGAATATGGGTAAAGGAATGGTCTTCGCTGAACCATAGCAGACTTTCTGCGCCATACTTTTCTTTGATCTTCTGGAGGTTGTCAGCGGCCAGAGTTAACGCCTCATCCCAGGAAATCGCTTTCCACTTGCCGCTTCCCTTTTCACCGACTCTTACCATAGGACTCTTCAGACGGTCCGGGTCATACAGCGTGCGGAGCCCTGAATTACCCTTAGGGCAGAGCCTGGATGCTGCATCATTATCATGGTACATCGCTCCTAGTTCTTTGACAACGCTGTCATAACTCGTAGAGATGTTGGCCACATTGTTAGGATTGGCCACTCCTTCAATTTTTACCGCTCGGCCATTGACGACCTTGACCTTAATACCGGACTGGCCGCCGCACATATTGCAGCATGAGGTGATCCACCGTTCTTCCAGTTCCTTCTCTTTGCTGTTGGCTTCTGCAAAAAGGCCAAATCTCTCATTCCAAACAAGACCGCTGGCTATGGCTGCTCCAGACAAACTTGAGGCGGTCCATTGGAGAAAAGATCTTCTGGTAAATTTCTTACCATCAATCTCTGCCAAGAAGCTCTGTTCTTCTGTGTTTTTTTTGGTATTCATAGGCAACTTCCTTATTCGGCAAATAATACTTTTTGTTCCGCGCCACTGCTATGGCAAGTCGCACAGATGTCCGGCGATACCTGTTTTCGCAAGGCAGCCGCAGAACCTTCTCTTAAATCTATGGATTCGTGGCAATCGGCACAATTTTTAGGGGTATTTTTTTTAGACTCCAGATGAAGTCTGTGGAATGTCTTGAACTTTTCATCTAAGGAAACCTCTTTTTCTATAGAGGTATGACATTTAAGACATTCCTGGTTGCCTTTTTTTGCCACTGTGGCGGCATTGGTATGCAAATCAACCAAATTCAAAGCTGGCGTCACTTCATTGCTTTTTTGTGACGGTACCTCATTTTTTTGTGATGCCTTGCCATTTTCGGAAGATTGGCAACCACAGAGTAACATCACCAAAAAACATATAAACAAACAGTTTTTCATACTACCCTCCTCTTTAGGACGACCGCTCGACGGTCGTCATTTTTGGGCTGTGTGGGTTAGGTTTAGAAATGGAGTTGGAACCTGGCCATGAAGATATGGGCATCCACCAGTTCCATCATGGAGGGTATCTTGTCAGGACGATCTATGCGGGTGTAGACATATTCCAGCATCATTCTCATGTTGGGATTCCAGTACCAATTGAAACCGATGGTGATATCGTCCAGACGTCCGCCATAGAAAACGTCTTCATTGAGGTCCAACTTGGAATAACGGACGGCAAACTCGAAAGCACCCATGCCGCCATCTTTGCTGAGAAAATTGTTGAGGGGTTTTACGTTGCCAAATAGTCCGGCATTGGCACCAGCGTTGTATTTGCGGCTTTCGCCGGTGAGGAAGAAGCTGCCGTAGACATAGTAGCCCCAGAAATGTTCGTGGCCCCACGACTGACCGCCCTCAGCGCGTAGCCAGGAGTAGATCAGTTCGCTTTGCAGTGAGAAAGGTCCAAAAACCAAAGCGGCCTCCAGACCGAGCATATGGACATCCTCGACATCAGGCACTGTAACGGTAGAAAAATTGAAAGGCACCCCATGAGATTCAGGGCGTGAGCCATAAGTTTTTGTGTCCTTGTAAGGATTGCGGTAGCTGTAGGCGATGCCTAAATGGACCAACTCTTTGCCGTCGTTTTCAAAGAAAGGCAGCGCGACGGCGCGGGTGGTGAAGGCATAAGAACCGCTATCGCCAAACGATTGACCGGCAGAGGCGGCATCTGATTTTTCTCTGAAAAAACCTAACGCCAAAGAAAACTTTTTGTCATCAGTGGCGGCATAATAACTGAGTCCAAGGCTATAGCTGGGAGTCAGCGCGCCGGAAACTGTGCCTCTTTCCATGAAAGTCAGGTAATTGTCGCTGGTGAGCTGCTCCAGGCCAAACGGCTCCTTGTAATAACCGACCTGGAAAACGCCGTTCATAGGGAGCTTTTTGATGCCGAACAGGTTTTCCCTGAGGGTAACCTTACCATCGGACAGCTCGTAGTCGGCCTGAAAATAGAACTGTTCATAGATGGTGCCTTTGACGCCGATACGAGCGGCACGGACTTCACCATAATCTTCCAATTTTGTGGTGCTGATTTTGGCGATTTCGTCATCTTCTTTGATGAAGCCAAAATCAGCATGCATGCGACCGTGAATCTCGAACGAGAAGGCTTTGTCTTCGGTTTCAAAATACGGTGCATCTTTCCAGAAAATATTGAAAACCGGTTTGTCGTCTTTCTTGGCTTTTGTCTCGCCTTGTTTTTCTGTTTTGTCCGAAGTTTTAGCGCTTTCCAGTACCTGCACGCGTTCTTGCAGGGATTTGATCTCACTTTTAAGAGTCTGGACATCCTCCTGTCCACATACCTTGAAGACCAAGGCAACAGCAAGGAGACAGAATAGAAGCGTGTGTTTCTGCATAGCAAATTTCTCCCCAAAATGATGTTCGGTAAACCAATCCACGTTAAAGATTGCAACTTCCTGATAACAAGAAAAGAACAACTGAATATGAAGATTACTACCATGTTCTCCATGTTGGAGAAGACATCAACGAATTAGTATAGTCACCCGCCGAAAATTGGACATCTGCATAAAACCCGTAATTTTTTTGTCGGTTTCGAGAATATACCGAAATCACAACAGAAATTTACGTAGAAAATACGGAGAATCTCTTGCCTATCTTCTTGCCAACTGTCGTGGAACTTCGCTTCGCCGTTCGCTAAATTATAATTGCAAGATCAATTGCTGTAAAGTATAATCTTTGGCAATGCCAAATCATCATCGCCTGTCTGTACTTGTGCCCGCAAAATTGCGAATAGATAGCAAAGGAAAAAGCCATGAACGAAATTTCTTTTACCCATGACTATGGCGGCAAAAGCCTTCTCGTGCGCCGCGCCGGCATAGAGGATGCACACAAGATTCAGGAACTCTACTATATAGTTTATCGCGGCAGCTACCCTCTGTCGGTGGTCAACAATATCGAGGAACTCTCTCACGCTTTGTCGTCGGATGACTACATCTGGATGGTGATGGAGGCTGACAAGCAGATCATCGGTAGCGTGGTGCATGACGTTGATCACCAGCAGCGTATTGGCAAATCGTTTGGTTCGGTGGTGTTACCGGAATTCCGCGGCAACAATATCACGCATGTAACCATGCAACATGTGCAAGATGTCGTTCTCGGCAAAGAAAAACTTTGTGATCTCATCTATGCCACTACCCGTACCGAATCGGCAGCCCCGCAAAAACTCACGGAAAAACTCGGCTACAAGAAGCTGGGCATCTTCCCCAATGCGCACAAAGTCATCAATTACGAGACCCACTGCCTTACCGCAGTGTTTGCCGAACACACGTGCAGCGTCCGCAAAAAACCGCCGCTCATCTTGCCGGAACTTAAAGATTTGTATGAGATCACACGTGCGGAAGTCGGCCTGGAGCGAGCACGCATCGAAGATTGTGTGAGCGATACTCCCAGCGAACCATGTATTCCCTTTGAAATTGTCGCGGCGCCCAATTATGTCAAACAGGTGTTTATGCGAGGCCTAGCCGGCAAGACCATTACCATGCACTTTTATCCGTTCCACACGCCCAACCTGCTGCTTACCTCGAAAGATATGCAGGTACAGATGTTCCTCTACCATTCGGCGGAGGGCAACCACTGTTGCATAATCGGCGGCTATTTCGGCGGATATAAGTTGCAGACCGTACTCGAATCGGTGTGCGTCGCCGCCACGCACATCGGCATCCGTTATCTGGAATTGCTTATGCCGGCCTATGATCCATCGCAACTGGCCGAGGTACTCAATGCACGTTTTTTGCCAAGCGCCTATTTTCCAGCGTTGCAACTGATCACCGAGGATAGCGAAGCGGCTCTGGGCAAAAAGGGGGAACGACTCGACTATTTCGTTTTCTCGCGTAGTTTTGAAGTGCTCGATTTCAAGAATATCAAGCTAGAGGGAATTTACAAAAAATATCTCAAGTACTATTTTAGAATGTGGTGCAATCATTATATCGAAGGTGCATTCGAGGAATGAAGAGTAGCTATGGATTTATCGCCATCAAGGAATCAAGAGTATTGGTTACATCGTCTATGGAAAACTCTGCGCGTTTTCTTGCGTGTGCCTCCCATTTATGTGGGGAGCGCGCCTCTCGATGCGCCGAACGGTTCATGGATCCTGTTCCCTTACCAGCCACACGCCATGGGCTGCGGTCTTACTGCCATCATAGAAATCAAAAGCAAAACAGAAGAGACATCTTGCCGCCACGATTTTGCCAAGCTTCTGACGCGACAGCGAGCCATACAAGGCTTTACCGATTTGTTGCCTGACCCACTCGCTAACCAGTCATCCCCGACTTTTCTCGATATTCTCGAACAAGGCACCATGCTGCGCGATGACGCCTCTTTTTGTGCTCTGACCCAGGATGTAGAGCAACAGCGTTATTTGCGTGACATCGCCGACCTCATAAAATCACTGATCGAGAGGGAAGAAGCGGCCAATCTGGAAACGACGGCAAGCAGCGCACAGGAAACGCGCAATGCTTTACTCATTCGTTTGAAGGACATCTGGTGGCGCATCGTCAAAGAATTTTTCATGAACCTCAGCCAGATCGAAGATTTACTAGGCTGCAAGGCAAACGAGGTAAGGCCGGAGTTGATCCGTACTTTCCGCCATCTAAACAGCATCTTCAATATCCTCGACCGTCTTGAGGTCAGAGGCCGTGATTCGGCCGGACTCGTCCTCACCATTACCTTCAGCGAAGAGAATTATGCCGTTTTTAGCGAAGCGTTGCACCAACGTTCTCTCGACGAAGAGATCGTCCGTCGTCAGAAGCTGACTGAATTGGTGTCACTCAGTATCAAAGACAACCTGGTAGATAAAGAGCATCAGCTTGCCTTTCTTTTCAAAGTGGCGCTCGAGATCGGCAAACTCGGCGAAAATGTCCAGTTACTCAGGCAGATGGTAAAAGAAGACCGCATCTTGCGTGTGGCAATCGAAACGAATCCCAGGCGCATTGGCTATCTGTCTCACACTCGTTGGGCCTCGAACGGTATCATCAATATTTTCAATTGCCATCCTGTTGACAACGAGGTGGTCTGCCAAAACGACAGGCACCTTTCTCACCAGGTGGCTCCATTCCCGCAGGCACACCCGCACTATCCTGTGCCGGGCCACATCTTTGTCGTGCTGAACGGCGATATTGACAACTATGAGGAACTCAAAATCGTCCTCGAGCAGGAGAATGGTTTACAGATTTCGCCTCGCATCACCACCGATACCAAGATCATTCCGTTGCAGATCGAACGCTTCTTGCGCACCGGTGTCACCCTGGCCGAGGCATTTCGCCAGGCGGTCAACAGTTTTCACGGCTCGCACGCTATCGCCATGCAAAGCGATCTGGAGCCAGGCAAGACTTTCCTCGCCCTCAAGGGCAGTGGTCAGGCCATTTACATTGGCATTGGCAGTGACCGTTATGTGGTGGCTTCCGAGGTGTATGGCGTCATCGAAGACACCAACACGTATCTCTCCATGGATGGAGAAACGCCGCGTCTTCCTGAGCGGCCGGAAACGCAGGGACAAATCTTCATCCTCGACGAAGACAAGGGCAAGGCGGAGGAAATCGTCGCCATGTACTATGACGGCGTGGCTATTCCTGTTACCAAAAACATGTTGAGGCATGCCAGTATCACCACGCGCGACATTGACCGGCAACATTTCCCGCACTTCTTTGTCAAGGAGATTTACCAGGCGCCTTATTCGGTGCGCAAGACTGTGCAGGGCAAATTCCGTCTGTATGGCGACAGCGCGGTGTTTCAGCTTGACGAAAGCATGTTCCCTGCCAGGCTCAAGACTGCCCTCTGCGAGGGACGTATCGCACAGATTTGTTGCATCGGCCAGGGTACGGCAAGCATTGCCGCTATGACCATTGCTTACCAGATGCAACATACGCTACATGGGAGTGGCATCAAAGTGTGGGGCATGAAAGCATCCGAATTTTCCGGTTTTCACCTGGAGCCTTTGATGCAAGACACTCTGGTGGTGGCGGTGACGCAGTCGGGCACCACCACCGATACCAACCGCGCCGTTGACATGGCCAAAAAACGTGGCGCTCTGACTATGGCTATCGTCAATCGTCGCAACTCGCATATTACGACCATGGTGGACGGTATATTCTACACGAGCGACGGTCGCGACATCGAAATGGCAGTGGCTTCCACCAAAGCATTTTACGCTCAGGTGGCTGCAGGTGAAATCCTCACGCTGGCGGTAGCGCAGATGCTCAGCAAAATCTCCAGCCAGGAGCTGATAGAACGGCTCAAAGCTTTGCAACAACTGCCACACCTGTTGCAGCAGGTACTCGACAAGGAAGACGAAATCGCTCAGATCGCCGGCCAGTGGGCGCCGCGTCACATGCACTGGGCAGTCGTTGGCAGCGGCGCTAATCGCAACGCTGCAGAGGAAGTGCGCATCAAGCTGTCGGAACTTTGCTACAAATCAATCCCCTGCGACGCGGTGGAAGACAAAAAACACATTGATCTATCTTCGGAGCCGATGATCGTGGTGTGCGCTGCCGGTACACCCGACTCCGTGCTGGGCGACATCGTCAAGGATGTGGCTATTTTTAAGGCTCACAGGGCGTTGCCTATTGTCATCGTCCACGTAGGTGAAGAACGATTCACGCCGTATGCTGCCGGGGTGATCCATGTGCCGGCCGCCGGCACTTTGTCGTCGGTCGTACTCAACACCATTGCCGGCCACTTGTTTGGCTACCATGCCGCCTGCAGCATCCAAACCCAGTCTCGCTTTTTCTCGAGCCTGCGTGCCAGTATCAGTACCAAGGTGGCGGAGAGTTCCTGGCATGAACTCTGCACCTCGCCGGAAATGCAGCAGACGTTCAGTCGCTTCCTGAGAGATTTTCATCGCCGCCGGCGTGAAGGCATGTTCACCGCCGCCTTATCGCTTTCTACCTCTGTTGAACTGGTGCTGCTGCTCAACCATGCGTGCGGCAAGCTGCCGCCACAACAATTTACCGACGAATTCGGCGAAGCAGCGACGCCGGAGAATCTGGGCAAGCAGCTCATCGAAAAACTGAGCCGCGCTGTAGATGAGATGTCCCGCTCGATCGATGCCATCAAACACCAGGCCAAGACAGTCACCGTGGGCACGAGTCGCCTTGAACCGACCACAGGTTTCAGCGGCGTGCTCTTCGATATCCTGAGCCAACTTGGCGTCTCTGCACATAGCCTGCGTGCGGACATCGCCGCCCAGTTGTTGCAACTACAGCCGGCCGTAGCTCAGGTATCCGGCTACACTTGTTACCGCGTACGCAATCTCAGTGCTACCGGCCAACCTACTGCGCAAAGTATGTTGGAGCTGACACATAAAGGGGGTATTGCCAAAAATCTCACCTCGCGCGCCGAAAAAACGCCGGTGCCACTCATTGGTTCCAAACGCGCGGTGGTGCAAAAGGGCGAAGTGTTCCGTGGCCTGGGTCTCTCCGATCAACGCCCGATCATGATTATTCCATTGACCGACGAGGAAGGAATTATCAGCAAGCTGGTACTGTTCCACCTTGCATTCGTACAGCAACTGGATGCAGAAAAGGCGGTAGGTGTATTGGCTGCCCGCTACTTGGATGTGCAGAATATCATTACCGAAGCGAATATAGCGTGGCGTGACGAACTTCTGCTGCTACTGACACCTGAGTTTCTGTACACTCGCGACGCCGATGAAATCGCGCGTGAAATCCTACGGTTGGTAAGGCTTTTGGAAAAAAATAATTGTCCCAGCGTTACGAAACAATAGATACGGGGCTAAGCGAGATCATACGTCGCGTGATTCCACTTGGACATGGCAA
>JAGVGO010000047.1 GCA_020057085.1 Planctomycetota bacterium
GCTTACCAGCAGCATGAGCAAGGTAAGCAAGATCGTGGCTATCTTGGGTTTTAAGGAATTCTTCATTTTCTTCCTTCCGTTCCATTCCATAAAACTACATAACATTTCACGCATGGGGATAACAGGGGGGGGTTATTTTTTCGCTAGTTGATGTTTTATCATCTCAAAAGCTTTTTCGAAATTGAAAGATTTGAAAGTCGGGCTGCCGCTGTTGTGGCACTCTTTGCACACCGCTTCCGTGGGCATAATCAGGCCTTTCTCTTTGGACAGTTCCAGATTCTTCATGATTTTCTCGGTGGCATAGCCCTTGCCCGCGCCATGGCAAGATTCGCACTGTATACCATACTCTTCAATTATTTTTCTCTTGTCGCCGTAGCCGGTCACGTGGCATTTCAAGCATTGTCCGCTTTTTTGCGGGTCTTCAATACCCTGTTGCTTGCCGATTTCTTTGGCCTTGTCTGTTCCCAGTGTTGCAAATGCCTTGGCATGGTGTGATTGGCTCCACACTGCATGTTGCGCTTCATGGCACATGGCGCACTTCTTTACTCCCGTATACTCGAATATCTGCATTGCTCTCGAGGATGAAATAGAGTAGAAGATGAACAGGCTTACTAGAATGACTGTACTGGCAAGCCACAGGTTTTTCACACAATTCATAGTGCCTCCAAGTACTCTAAGCAACTTAAAAAATTTTATGAATTTAATTTTAGCGCAAGAAACGTGCCTTTTGTGGCAAGAAATTTTTAAATCTGTAAGTTTTTGATTTGCTTGATTCCTGGCTGTCAAAAACGTGACAGAGATGTTATAAAAAATAAGGCATGGGAAAGAGTCGGGATAAAAAACGGATTTCCGTCAAAATAAAAAACGGATTTCCGTCAAAATAAAAAACGGAGTCCGTCTTCAGAGTTCCCCGTGCATGGGGATAAAACTTTTGCGCCTGCGGCGCAGCATGGGATCGCCGCTATAAAAAAACCGTCTTGCCAGGGATTACTCTCTGGCAAGACGGGTTTGTGTTTCAGGCAATCATTCGCTCAGGCAAACGATTCGCTAGTTGTTGGCAGGTGCCAACAGACGATTGTCGGAAGCTGGATGTGTGGTTTGTCCCACAGGTGTAGTACGGTAGAACGGCAAAGCTGTGAACGGGTTGGTGGTATAAGAAGGGTCGAGTTTTTCCAGACCATCAATCAAGATTTGTGCGGCATAGGGAACATTGTGTACATACAAAGCGGCCTGGGCTTGATACAGCGCGCGCACATTGAAGGCCACTTCCTCAATACGAGGGGTGGCCAGGTTGTATGTTGCAGTCGTGTTCCAGAAGCGGAAAGATAATGAACCAGAGGAACTAATTTCAATGCGGACACCTTTTTCAAAGAACGCTCTGTTTACCAGTTGCAACAAACCGGAACCACCCAGATCAGGACTTGCGTCGTTCCAGATCAGATTGCTGCCCGGAACTTTATAGCTTATTGGAATGTTTGCAAACCTACCGATTTCTTTATAGGCCGTGGTGTCTGTGCTGCCGTCGCCGTTATAATCGTGGTAACCGCCGGTCAGACGAACATCGAAAAAGTCCGTGAGGCCAGGGTGGCAACCCGTTGTCTGGCAGGCTTCCAGGCGCGGAATCCAGGTGTGGCCGCCTTCGGTGTTGTCGGGCGAGGCTTCGTACATATGGCAGCCGGTGCAGTTCGTGGCTTGATGCTGCGGAATGCCGTTTGTATAAATTTTGGCATTGGCAGGGTTGCCGTTCGGGATAAATTCCCAGAAGTTTTTCGACCACAAGAGATTGGCCGTAGGAAGATCATGATTCTGGATGACGGTGAAGCCAGCAGTGATGACGGAATCCTGGCTGGCATCGAGATATGCAAAGTCAGGGCCGTTTACAGTACCGGCATCATAAGTGGAATCGGCTCTGCGTATCTTGTTCCACACGGTCCAACTGCTTTCAAAACGGCCCTGGTGGCAGAACAGGCAGATGATTCCGTTGCCGACGCCGGCAGGAATCGGGGTGAGGTCCAACATGGTGTTGGAGCCGCCGCGCCAGTTGCCGGTAGCGTTCGGCGTGAACTGTGGGGTAAATTCGGGACTGTACGCCAGATAACGAGGCACGCGGATGTTTGCGGTCGTGCCAGTGCCGTTCTTGTGCGGCTCATGGCAGGTGATGCAGGTCACGGTACAATCGCCCCACAGAATGTGGGCAGCGCTCGAATCATCGAGAGTAGCATCGCGGCCACCCTGCACGCCTTTCTGGTAGTCTATCGAACCAATACCATGGTGGCATTGCAAGCAGGCAAAGCTCACGCCGCTACCGTTAGGTGCATAGTTCGTGCCAGTAGAGTAGGCCACATCCATAGGATACTGCGGACGTTGGCTGGTGTTGCTATTCAGCAGACTGAAACGTCGGAAGGGGGTTGCAGTTTTGTCGCTGTGGCCCGAGTTGCGGTACTGGGTATACACATCTTCCTGGTGGGTCGCGGTGATTGCCGTGTTGTCCTCGGTGGCGTCGTAGAGAAATTTGCCCTTGGTGTGGCAGGAGGCGCACAGGCGTTCGGGCGACAGGCGCAACCAGTCGCCGGCGCCAAGCCCGCCGGTATTTTTTTGCCATTTGTAGCCAAGGTACGTTTGCAGGAAGGTGTTGTTGTCATAGTCGCTTTGTACATAGTCATAGTGCAGACGTGGTCTGATCCAGGTGCCGGTCAAGAGATTCTTGGCGCCGAACTGATCGCCCGGATCGCTGGTGGCGTCGGCGGAGGCGTCGTTGTTGGCCTTCTGCGGTTTGAAATTGAGTACGAATTCAGGTGCTACGTCGGCAGGTCTGTCAGTGTCCGGCGGAGTTTTTTCTTTTATTTGGTTGCGATTGCGGCTCGACGGCTGGTGCGGATCGTGGCAGGAGGCGCAGGCAACCTGCGGCGTGCCGAGATCGTCGCTGTCAATGTGCGCTTTCTTGGTGCCCGGACTGTGGCACACCGAGCATTGCTTGATGTGTTCGCTTTTGTCAACGGGCGAGCCGTCGCTCTTGTATTCGAGCCCGCCGGTACCACCGGGATAGTAACCTCTGGCTTGCTCCGCGCCTACGCCGTTCTGGCCGAAATATTTGTCGGGGCTGGCATTGGGGTTGGCATGGCTAGTCTGCTTGAAGGCGGTCAGATCGAATGGATGACTGGTAAGGCTTGGGTTGTGGCAACCACCGCACTGATCAATGCCAGGGTTATAGTAGGGGATCGGCCCGACACCCTGGTGTCTGCTGCCTGGTCCATGGCAGCCTTCGCACGTCACATAGTCGCTCGAGTTAGGCGAAAATGGCGGGGTGTAATGCACCGAAGCGGTATAGTTCTGGCCGATACCGGCGCCCGCATCCGCATCGAAATAGGTGGAGCGGATGGAATTGATGTCGGTGGTCGAGTCGGCTCTTGTGATGTCGAGTTTGGTGACATCGGGGGAAACATCCACCTGGATCGGATCGCCCGCCACGTAGCCGTTGGCCGGGTAGGCGTAGTGGCACTGCATACATCTGGTACTGCCGACATTGGTGGGACTGTCATCGCTTGCATCGTCATCGCGGCGAC
>JAGVGO010000243.1 GCA_020057085.1 Planctomycetota bacterium
CAGAAGCCGAAGGCGACTGGCGGGTGAGGGGGTTCTGGTTTCCCCCTCCCTCGCCCTGCGCCTGCGGCTCCGGGCGGTCCCTCCCGCCAGGGGAGGGACAAAACCCATTGGTAAGTAATAAATTATATCTTAACTTAGTGCCATTCGGTCATCGCCCCACTAATTGTACTCATCGCTGACCACCGTACCATCCTTGAGCCGGATGACACGCTGACACAATTTGGCGATATCCGACTCATGCGTGACGATGAGAATGGTGGCCTTGAGCTGCATATTGAGTTCGTGTAAGATCCGCATGATATCGAGCGAAGTGGTGGTATCGAGGTTGCCGGTGGGTTCGTCGCCGAGGATGATGGCTGGACGGTTGGCAAGGGCGCGGGCAATGGCCACGCGCTGCTGCTCACCACCCGACAGTTGCTTGGGCCGGTGGGTGAGGCGGTGGTCAAGCCCGACAAAGCCGAGTAGCTCACGCGCACGTGCTTTACGTTCGCGCACCGGGACGCCGGCATAGCTCATCGGCAGTTCCACGTTCTTCATGGCGGTATAGCGATGCAAAAGGTTGTAGCTCTGGAACACGAAGCCGATTTTTCTGTTGCGGATGTCGGCCAATTTGTTAGCCGTAAGCTCTACGATGTTTTCCCTGTCAAGCAGATAGGTGCCATTCGTTGGCCGGTCTAAGCAGCCCATGATATTGAGCAGAGTAGACTTGCCGGAGCCAGAGTGTCCCATGATGGCAGTCATCTCGCCGTAGGGAATGCGGATGTTGATGTTGCGCAGTGCATGTACGCCGTCGTCGCCGGCGGTATAAATTTTGTTTACCTGGATCAGCTCGATCACCGCATCGCTATGGGCCATCGAGAACCTCGGCTTTCACCCCGGCGTGTAACCCGGTTTCTTCAATCGAGTAGACGGCCATCTCGCCTACAGCAAGCCCTTCCGTCACCTCGCTCACATCCCAATTCCACAAACCGGTCTTGATCGGCAGCTTCACTACCACTCCTTGCCGCACGGTATAGACAAACTTGGTGTTGAGGTGACGATCTTCATAGATGAGATAAGTAGGGATGATCAGAGCTTCTGGTTTTTGCCGGATGATGATTTCCACATTCGCCGACATACCTACTCGCATAAAAGTGGGTATCTCATTGAGCTGTATCTTGATGTTGATGGTCCGTTCGTTTCTTTTCTCTACCGAGGCGGCCTTGTAAATTTCGCTTACTCGCCCTTTGTTGGTAGTTTCCGGCGTGGCGTCGAATTTTATGAGCGCCGTTTGTCCCAGGCGTATCTGAGCAATGTCGGCCTCGTCCACTGGCGCCACCAATCTTGGTTCTTCGGCGTCAATCATGGTAAAGAGTGGGGTGCCCGGTATAACCAATTCGCCTTCCTCAACCATGAGGCGTGTGATAAAACCGACAAATGGCGCCGTCACCGTGGTGTTCCTGAGTTCGATCTGCACTATGTCGAGCGAGCTGTATGCCGCCATGAGCGACGCTTCCAGCACTTCTTTGTCTTTTTGTGCCATCTCCATCTCTTTTTCCAGGTTGTCAACCTGTGATTTGGGAACGGCGCTGCCGAGCAAAGGTTTCAGACGACTCAGTTCATTGCCTGTGCGCTTGACGTTGATCTCGGTCTGGTCAATACGCCGCTTGAGCGAAACAATGTCGTGCATGATCTTATTTTTTTGCGCCTCCAGATTGTCGGTTTCCAGTTGCAGCACAGTCTGGCCACTGTCAACACGTCCGTTTTCGCGGACAAAGATGCGTACGATCTTGCCCTGGATGCGGGCGCTCATGTTGGCTGTGCGGTTGGCCTCCACCGTAGCGGCCGACTTGGACAGCACCAGTTCCTGTACCATGCCGATTTGTGCTTTGGCCGCACGTACCTTGACCGGGTGTTGCTTGTCGGTGAGCAAGAGGGAGGCGATGACCAAGATGGCCAAAAACAGGACGAGAAGCAGTAGTTTTTTCATTTTACCCACACGGCGTAATCGCTGCCGTATGTCGCAAGGGTCCAGCCGCTGCCGGGTGACCAGTCGCCGGAGCCGATCTTTACCGCCACGCGGCTGTTGACGATAGCGGCGTACTTGCTCGTGTCGGCGGCTTGAATCGCCACGCTGCTTGCAGCCGTAATACCGTACGACTTGCGAATGCGGACAAGTTCTTTGATTTTGTCGTGCAGCCCCCAGTCGTAATAGTGGACCCAATAGACGCAGGGCAAACCGGGATGGGTGAGAATGTAGGCATAGCCCTGCATCACCTTGTCGCCGGGGAATGGCCAGTGGTTTTGGCCACCGTTGCCGCCGGTACTGGGGCCGGTATCATGATTGTCAACGAAGGTGACCGCCTTGTCCGCCCACCAGCCGATGAGGCCGGAAGGTTTGCCGTCGCCGTCCTTGAGTCGCCAATATTCGTTGTAGCGCACAGCCTGCTGCAAGATGCCCTTGGTCGTGAAATCGAAGGTAGCCGATTTACCGCCGGAGGCATCGATCCAATTGCACAGGCGCTGGCGATGGGCGTTGGCGTTGTTGAGATCGAGATCATCCCAATATTCACCAACCGAGAAATAAGCGGCTGTGGCATCGTTGTACATGGCGACATAAGAGCCGCCAAAACCTTTAGCGTAATCGTAGCGCCAGCCGTCATAGCCAACCGTGTTTTTCATCCACAGCAGCCACTCTTTGAGTGAATTCTGGACATAAACCTGCGTGTGATCAATATCACGGCCTGCGTTATAAGATGAGCCTGAGTCGTAATTACCGCGTGCACCGGGCCATTCGTCATCACGGCAGACAGCATCGTTGCCCCAGGTCGGTTCGGTGAAATCGGCCCAGTCCTTGGTACCGACACGGTGGTTGATGACGATGTCGGCCACAGCCTTGACCCCGCGCGAGTGCAAAGCGGCAATGGCTTTCTGTAGCTGGTCCTGCGTACCGTACTGGCTGTTTTGTACATAAAGCCGGTTGGGCAGGTAACCTTCATCGCTGGCGGCGACGCTCGACGGCGGGAACCACACCATGTCAAACCCAGAATCAGAGATGTCTCCTGCCTTGGCAGACACTACGTTCCACCACGGGCTCTGCATGTGGGATTCCCAGTGAAATCCTTGCAACATGACGGCACTACTGCTTCCGTCCACCACCTGCGCCAGGGCAGAGAGTGACAGGCAGCAACACAACACAAACAATATCAAGTGTTTCATAAAAACTCCCTTTGACTCCGTTAGAGCCGGGCGTATCCAATAATTAGGGGGCATAGTAACTTTTTTGAAATAAGTACAAGAGTACAAGCCTATTACCTCTCCCCTGGCGGGCTGTTTTGTACCCA
>JAGVGO010000094.1 GCA_020057085.1 Planctomycetota bacterium
ACCGAAGGCGCATAGCCGTAGCTCTGTAACTGAGGGCGCGACGACACCATTGGCCAAAAGATCAAGTAAGTTGTAAAGGTTATTTTTTTACAGCGACTAGAGGTGAGAAGGGTCATCGCCTGCTGATGTGGTAAGCGATGACCCAGGTGTTAAGGAATCGTGCTTTAGGCAGGATGGTTCCTCAAGTCAGTGAAGGGGAATACCGGGTTTGGTTATTTTTTCTCCGGGTTTGGATGTGCTATCGTTTTGACAGCTTCGGCGAAATTGAAAGCTGTGAAGGTCGGGCTATTTGCGTTGTGGCATTCTTTGCACTTCGCTTCCGTGGGCAAAATCATGCCGGCATCAATGGCATCTTTCTGGACTTTCATGATTTTGTCTTTCGCGTATTTCTCCCCTGCGCCATGGCAAGACTCGCACTGCACGCCGTGTTCTTCAACGATCTTTCCCTCGGCGCCGTAGCCGGTCACGTGGCATTTCAGGCATTTTGCGTCTTTTTGCGGATCTGCGCTAAATTTTTTTGCAGCGTCGGTTCCCAGTGTTTCAAATGCCTTGGCATGTTTTGAAGCGATCCACACTGTATGTTGTGTTTTATGGCACATGAAGCACTTCTTCTCTCCCGTATACTTGAGTGTCTCACCTGAGAATGAGACAGAAGAGAAAGCGAACAGGCTTGCCAGAATGACGGTGCTTGTAAGCCACAGATTTTTCACAAATTTCATAATAAACTCCTTGATGGGACTAAAAGTAAACGGTAACAATTTGACATCAGCTTGTTCTTTACCTTATTTTGCAAGAAATAAAGCTGTTTTGCAAGTGAATTTTTTCCATCAATTCAAATTTTTTAAACAGGTCGAATTGCGGTTTACTAACTGAAATGTCCTTGCCAAACGTGTCTTTTTACTGTACAATCGTCAAAATTACCACTGCGACATCAAGAAAAAAAGAGAAGCCATTTGTTTGTCTGCCCAAGTACAGGAGAAAAAAACGTTATGAAAGCAAGCGTTTTGGTTATCGCCTTTCTCGTGCTCATGTGGTGCGCCTGCGAGCGCACGCAACTCGCTCCTGCGCCCGGTAGCGGCAAGGAGGAAATCGTCCGCGACATGCTGGCGTACATGAAAGATCAGGAAAAAGAAAATCGCGCCGAGAGAAAAGAAACCCGTGAGGCACTCTATCGCTTCATCGAAAAACAAAGTGAGGAAAACCGCAAATTCCTGCGTGAACTGCTCGAACAGTGGGGCAAATACCAGCCGGCCACCGGCCAATTGCCTGCCAACCTTGGCCAGGAAACCGGCCCTGTTAAAACGATGGAAGTAGCCAAGGCTACCGAGCAAAAACCAATCGCCATAAAGGCGAGCGAAGCAAAGCCTGTCCCAGACAAACTGGCGCAGGCCGACAGCGATTGGTTTGTCGAGAAAGACGAGTTGCCGGAACCAGTGCCCGGCGTGTGGAACGAAAACGCCAAACACATTGATCCGCGCAGTTTTGCCAAAGACGATCTGCAAAAATATCCGCTGTTTGCCAACGAAGACCGTGATGCCGATCCCAATGTTCCAGAACAACTGGGCGGCAAAGGATTCGGTGCATGGGCCGAAAAAAATGGCTGGGAGACGAACAAGACTTTTACCCTTGTCGGTGACGTAAATGCCAAAAAGGGCGGACGCATCGTGCGTTACCTTCCTACGTTCCCAGCCAACCTGCGCCCCATGGGTGAAGCCCACAACACGCAGCTCAACGGTTTTGTCACGTATTGCATGTGGCAGACTTTGCTCGGCCAGCATGACATCACCAAGGAGTGGATACCTAACCTGGCCAGCCACTGGAAACACAGTAGCGACGGCAAGACCCATTACTTCCGCATCAATCCGAACGCCAAATGGAGCGACGGCTCACGGGTAACGACAGAGGATGTCGCCGAAACTTACCGCTACTATGTGCATCCGGACCTAGGCAACCCGTCATATGTAGATATTTGGAGCCAGTTTGAGCCGCCCGTCATCGTTTCCAAATACATCATCTCTTTTACCGAAAAAGAGTACCAGTGGAACAACTGGAAGCGCATCGCCACCTCTTTCTATGTATTGCCGAAAAAAGATCTGGCCAGCATCGAACCCAAAGATTTCAACCGCGATTTCAACTACCTCATCAACAAGAAGACCGGCAAGACGCTCATGGGCAGCGGCGCCTACACCATCGTGCCGGGTGGTATCGTTGACGACCAGAGCGCCGAGATCGTGCGCAAGAAAGAGTGGTGGGCGAAAGACGACCGCGCCAATGTCGGACTCTTCAATTTCGACACCATCCGCTGGATCGTGGTACTCGAAGATTCGGTAGCGCTCGAAAAAGCCAAGAAAGGCGAGATAGATGTCTTTGCCGTGATGTCGTCCAAACAATGGGTGGAGCAGATCAGTTTCCGTGAAATCCAGAAAGGCTGGATGCAGAAACGCAAAGTATTCAACCACGAACCAGAGGGCACCCAGTACATTGCGATGAACCAGGAACGCCCGCCTTTCGACCAGTGGGAAGTGCGCCGTGCCTTCTCGCATCTCTTCCCGTTTGAGAAAATCTCCTCGCAGCTCATGTACAATGTCTACATCAAGCTTACCTCCTACTATCCGGGCTATCCGTACGAAAACCTCGACAATCCGGTCATCGGCTACGACAAGGAAAAGGCGCTGCAACTGTTGGCCAAAGTCGGTTACAAGAGCCGCGACCCACAAACCGGTCTCTTGGTGAACGAAAACGGCGAGCCGCTCAAAGTGACGTTGGTCTATCGCGACCCCGGAAGCAAGCCGCACAATGAAATTTTCCAGAACGCCTGCAAAGAGGTCGGCATTACCCTGACGCTGCAGCTCCAGCAAGGAGCCGCATCGTTCCACATGGCGCAGCAGCGTGACTACCAGATGTATTCCGGCGGGTGGGTCGCAACGCCCGATCCTGCGCCAGACACCCACTGGAAAAGCACACTCAAGAAGGGTACCAACAATATCACCGGACTCCAGAGCGAAAAGCTCGACAAGTGGATTGACGAGTACAACCGCGAATTCGATTACCAGAAGCGCATCAAGCTGATGCACCTGATTGACCGCGAACTCGTCGAGATCAACCCTTACATCCTTACCTGGTATGCTCCGTTCCACCGGCTGATCTGGTGGAACAAATTCAGCTACCCGCCTGGCGTGGAGTTCCGCTACCAGGACGATTTCTACCTGTCGGCGCTGTGGTGGTATGATGAAGAGAAAGCCAAGAAACTCGCCGACGCCATGCAGAAGGATGAGAGTCTTCTCGCCGGCGGCAGCGAAAACAAGTTCTGGAACCACTACCGCGATTGGCTAAAGCGGAAAGGCGGAGAATGACGCATGACATCTTATTTTTTGCGCAGGTTTTTGTTGATTATCCCGACGTTTGTCGGCATCACCATGCTCGTCTTTGCCATCCTGCAGTTTTGTCCGGGCAACATCGTTGACCATGAGATAGACCTCCTTCAATCGGGCGGCACGCTGGGAGAAGCCGGCAGTGGCGTCCATACGCTGGGCGGGGTAAAAAATATCGAGAAAATCAGGAAGGAACGGGAGCATTACTACGGCTTTGACCGGCCGATCCTGGTGCAGTATGGCGACTGGTTCAGCAAACTGATCGGCATGCCGATCCAGTTCGAGAAACGGCCGCTATCGCACAAATTTCTGTTCATCGAGAACCTGTGGTATCCTGCAAAAATCTCGCTTGCCTACCCAGACATGGGGTTCTCGTACATGAAGAAATCGCTAGTATTCGACAGAATTGTCAGTCGTCTCCCTGTGTCCATCAAGGTGGGGTTGATCGGCTTTGTCCTGAGTTACCTCGTGTGCATTCCGCTCGGCGTGATGAAAGGCGTGCGGCACGGCAGTTCCTTCGATTTTTCGTCGAGCCTGCTCATCTTCATTGCCTATTCGATCCCCGGCTGGACATTGGGCATCGTGTTGCTGGTGTGGTTGGGAGGTGATCTTGGCATCGTGCCGCTCGGCGGGCTTTACAGCGACAACTACGCCCAGTTGTCGGCATGGGGCAAGTTCCTCGATCAGCTCCACCACGGCATTTTGCCGATTTTTTGCTACATGCTGGGGAATTTCGCCACGCTCACCATTCTCATGAAAAATTCGCTCATGGAAAACCTGAGCGCAGACTACATCCGTACCGCGTTTGCCAAAGGCCTTTCGGAAAGGCGGGTGATTTTTCTGCACTGTCTGCGCAACTCGCTTATCCCTATTGCCACAGGCCTTGGCCACGCTTTCAGCATCATCATTGCCGGTTCTTATCTGATCGAAAAAGTATTTAACATCAACGGCTTTGGCCTGCTCGGCTTCAACGCCATCGCAGATCGTGATTACCCTGTGGCTTTGGGGATTCTGGTCATTGCCTCGATCTTGCGGCTTGTCGGCAACATTTTCTCCGATATGCTGTATTGTCTCTTCGATCCGCGCATCCGGTTTCAGTAAGGAAAGTAATCATGGCAACACCCGTCGCATCCGAGACGATTTTCCGCAAACGACTCAGAAAATTTACCAGGCTCAAACGCGGCTACTATTCGTTTTTGTTTTTGCTGACACTCTACGTTTTTTCCTTTTTCTTTCCGCTGATCATGAATTCGTACGCGCTCCTGGTGTCCTACCAGAGCAAATGGTATTTCCCAGTGTGGCAATTTTGCAGCCGTGATAGCTTTGGCCTCAAGGGGCTGTCCGAGGTGAACTACCGCAGCCTGCAGCGCACATTCGAAAAACGGGAACTGGCGCGCACACAAGGAGTGCTGATCCGACAATTCGGTTTTTACCCGCACAAAAAATATGTCAAGGCAGCGGTCTGGGAGCCGATTGAAGATTGGCTCATTGGCTATCGCATCGATGTCGCTGAAGCTCTCAGTTCCGGTCGCTTCTCTCGCTATTCCTATGGCGAGCGATTGCTCAGTGAGGCGGAGCAGGATGTGCAGAAAAGCCGGCAAGCTATGTACGAACTCTACGTCGGCTACCAACAAAACCCCTGGCCTGAGACGAGCGATTTGTTACAACGGGCGTGGCAACAAGTAGCCGCGGCAGCCCCCCAGTTCAGCAAGCATGATTTTACTGGCGTCGGCAAGGAGGTAAGCCAGGAGATCGCGGTGTACAAAGTGCGTGAGAACGATTTGCAGGAAGCTGAACGAGCCTATTACAGCAAGCTGCGCGTACTGTCGCGTGCCCTGCAAAATTTATTGAAGAACGAGCGGTATGTCAGCGAGTGCAGGGAGGAGCTGGCCAAGGAAAAGAGTTCTCGATCCATTTTCCTCAGCTATTGGAACAACAATGTGAACCCGCTGGATGTGAATCCGAACTGGCAGCCAGACAGGCGTATGCAGAAATACCCTGATGGTGTCGGCTTTGATCTCAAGTGCCATCTGCTGGAAAACTCGGACAATATCGCCGTGATTGACGAACTCGTATGGCGCAAGGAGCAGTTCGAGGCTCTGCACCTCGAAAACTATTTCGATTTTACCGGCACCATCGTCAAAGCGGAAAAGTCGCTACCGCAGGAACACAACTGGGTGATCCTAGCGCCTTACAACGCCGACTACCGCGAGAACTTTCGCGTCGGCAACGAATACCCGACCAGCCGCCACTGGCTCGGTACCGACGAATCCGGACGTGACGTGCTGGTGCGCATGTGCTACGGCTTTAACATCTCGATCAGCTTTGCCGTCATCGTCCTCTTTTTTTCCTACACCATCGGCATTGCCATAGGTGCAATTCTTGGCTATTTCGGAAGTTTTTGCGATTTGCTGGGGCTGCGGCTTGTCGAAATCTGGTCCGCCATTCCGTTCCTCTACATCGTCATCATCTTGAGCGCCCTCTTCACCCCGCAGACACATCCTGACAAATCACTCTTGCAACAACCGGCATTGTGGCTACTCACCCTCATCCTCTCCTCGTTCGGCTGGATGGGCATCTGTTACTATGTCCGTGGTGAATTTTTGCGCGAAAAAGCCAAGGAGTACGTGGCGGCGGCTATTTCTATCGGTACGCCGCACTACATCATTATTTTCAAGCACATCTTGCCCAATGCCCTTACCTCGGTCATCTCGTTTGCACCGTTCATCATTGTCGGTGAGATCTCCGCCCTCGTGTCCCTTGACTTCCTCGGTTTTGGCCTGCCATCGCCGATGCCGAGCTGGGGCGAACTTCTGAGCCAGGGCATCAAACCGGAGAACGGTTGGCACATGATCGTCTCCCCCGTAGCCTTCATGTTCATCACCCTGATAACCATTGTCTTCATCGGCGAGGCGGTGCGAGAAGCCTTTGATCCAAAAGTTTACAGCCGACTGCGCTGATTTGGTAATAGATTTTTTGGCAAAATGTGATTTTATGTTGGGAGGAAGTCATGAAAACCCTGACTTTCCGGGAATGCAAAAAGTATATAGAAGCGTTGAAAAAGCAGACCATATTTTCTGACATCAAAGGAAGCGAGGCACGCAAGATTCTCGAACCTGAGCCTCTGCAACAAAAAGCCTTGTTGGCAAACAACAAAAAACAGCAGACGATTTGTGCCGCCACGGAAGAAGGCTTTTTGTGCTTTTATTTCGAAGATGAGATGTTGACACACAAAGACATTCTCGCTTCGCTCGACACTTATTACCAGGATTTGTACGCGTGTTCTTTGTGGCAAATAGATGTGGAGCTGCTGTTGCTGTTTTTGAACCCGGAGCAGAGTAATCTGGTGACTCTCCACGAGAACGTAGATTTCCAATCCGCCTTCGCGGAAAAACAAACTTTCCTTGCCAAATCGGAAACCGAGAGCGTGCTTTTTTACTGGACCGCCGGGCCCATGCTGCTGTGTACCAAAGCGGGGGGCGAAGAAACATTTTATCTGAGTGATGTCAAGGACGTCATCTGTGGTGACGATGCCTTACAAAAGGCTGAAAGCCTCGTCGGCGATTTTCCGTGTGCGATGAAAGTATTGTACAAAACAGAACAGCCGCAGGTAGCCATGCCTGAAGCATGGGAAGAAGACATCCTGGTCGCGGCCATCTCACCTTCTTTGGATAAAGTGGCCGCCAAGCCCCAAAGCAAGGCGGAAAAAATTTCAAGCACGGTTAAAAGAAGCAAACCGGACGTACAGCCACAACAATCATCAGGAAAGGAAAGAAAACTCACTAAAGCCATCGCCAAGCTGGTACAGGACGGTGCGAACAAGTCTGCGGCCAAGACAGCCCAAGAAGAAGCACGTCCCCCGAAACTGGAAGAATCGGTAGTGGTACGCGAAGGCGAATTGCCCAGTATCGGTCCCAACGATGCCGATGTTCTCAAAAAATATGGCATTGAGGCGATGGCCAACGAAGATGCATCACAACAGGCCAGAACCAAGCTGGTGCTGGCTAAAGACACCGATATGCCGCTTGACGAAACGATGGCACTCACCGACAAGGAGATGCAGATACTCCGCAACTACGGCATCGGCACGGCGAGCAAAGAAACCACTCCACGCAAAGTACGCGAAGCATTCGAAGAATCGGTGATACTGAAACAGGATGATCTGCCGCCAGTACGCCCTGAAGATGTATCTATCCTTAAAAAATATGGTATTGTGCTGGCAACCCCGGAGCAAGCGGCAGCGGCACCGATTCTGACCGCACACGAAGTGAGTGTCTTACAGAAATATGGCATCAAACTGGCACAAGGGGAAAAAGCTACTTTGCCAGAAATTCAGCAAGCCTATTACCTGGCACTGGCGCGCAAGAAATTCACCGCTACTGTGGCCTTGCAGGACAGGGCAGTGTTCAAAAAATTCGGCCTCAAGCTGCCATTTTTCCAACGCGTGCCCGTGCAGTATGTGGTGATACCGTCCCTGGTACTGGCGATGATCGTGCTGGGCGCGATTACCGGCAGTGTCTACAAGGCGCGCCAGCAGAAACACCGCGAGGTGGCGGCTCTCGACACGAAGGTACACGCTCTCGAAAAATACCGCGACGAGTTGAGCGATACGATCAAAAACATAGAAACTGTCGTTATCGAGATAAGCGGGGCGCGCTTTGTGCCCGAAATTTTCTCACTGGACAGCTCGAAGGTGTTGAAAAAGTTCGGCAAATATGAAAAATATGTGAGCAAAGTGGCAGACTTGGCTCGTGAAGGCCGCACACTTATCAACGACCACGATGTGGATGGAGTACTGGCGCTGTGCGAACAGGCAGATACCTTGCGCAAAACGGATCTCTTGCCTGAACTGCAAGCACTTGGCAAGCGATTTAGCGATGCCGCCAAGAAGATAGGCGAATGGAGTGAATACCGCGACACGGCAGACAAGCGTGAGCAACAGTTGCACCAGCAGATAAACGAAATTATCCAGAAATATCCGGTGAGCGAAGGATATCCGGAACCAAACCCAAATATCGTCATAAGGCTGGCCGAGCTTGGCGAATATCTGAAACAATTGCAGGTGGTGTTGACGAAGTCGAGAGAACTCCTGGCAGCCATGGAACTGGATAGCTTCTCCAGTCTATGCGGCAGCCAGCAGGTGAAGAGTCTCTTGGAAAAAGAGTGGCTGGCTGAACTAGAGCGAATGCAAAAACGCGCCGAGAACACGCAGACCATGGCGCAGTTCATGCACGAAAGACGCACCCAGACTCGCCAGGTACGCCAGGCGAGTCGTACGCTGCGCGAACACATCGTCAGTCTGTCACAGAAACTCAAGGCGGTAGAGGAAAATATCGAAGTATTGCAGGAAAAATACCCGACCGGCAAAGGGTTTCCGCCGCCGCCTATCGAAAGTGGAAAACTGGTGGAACAGACCAAGGAGCGTACGGGGCAACTGCAAAGCGCCTTGCAAAGCATCGAAAACACTATGCTCAAAGATCAGCTCAAGGAGGCACTGCAATTGAGCCAGCCATATATACAACTGGGCAAACCGGATGTCGCGGCGATGGATGATTTGCACGAAGGCGTACGTGATGTACTGGCCGTGTGCGAGAAGATGGCACGCGAACAGAAGGCACGCCAGCAAGGGATGCAGATTCTCATGGAATTCGACAAAACTAGCGAGATGCTATTGCAGGAGTTCGACAACATCGGTAAAGGCAGCAAAGTGTTGCAAAAATTCCCTGACGAACTCAACGTGCCGCGTCCGGACAAAGATGCCGCTTCTTTGCTGCAAACTGCCCGCACGGGCCTCGACAATCTGCAGGCGACGCTCAACAAAGGGCGCGAGGCACTCTACCAGAACCGTTTCGATGAGGCCGTCAGTTTATTGCAGAGCCTCGATCGCACAAAGATACAGACCAGCATGGCCAATTTGCGTCAGTTGGCTGAGAACATCCAGGACGCCATCCAGATTGCGCAAGGCAGCGAAAAACGTACACGACAGTCACGCGACATCGCACAGTTATTACAGGTCACCAAGGAGAAATTGTTGCCGCTCGATGATCTTATGCAGGTGGTGGCACAAAAAAATGCCGTGCTGCGTGACACCTTTCCGCCGAATCAAGGGTTTCCTGCGCTCGATGTGGCCGCTTACGAGGTTTTTCAGAAAGCGAGCAAGGTACGCAATGAACTCAAAAAGACGGCTGCCAAGGTAAAAACTTTGCTCGACAACAAAGAATTCGACAATGCTCTCAGCTTGCTGCAGAAACAACGCAGTTTTGTCGAAGAGGCAACGCAAATTCTACCACAGATCAAGGAAATTGAAAACAAGCTGGATGCAACTAGCGAAAAATGCCAGTCACTCTCTCGTGAAAAAGAAAATCTTGGCGAAATTACCAGGCGCAGCGAACAAGTAGCAGGGTATCTCAAGGAACTGGAGGAGCATCTCATTCCGCTACAGACCAATCTCAAGGATTTTGCGCAAAACTTCCCTGGCCAGGAAGGCTATCCTGAACTGCCGCAGCAGGCGCAGAGTACGGCCGAGAATGGCGGCCGTATAGCGCAGCAGTTGCGTGATTTTCTGAAGCAAACGCTGGCCGCTCGCGACAAAAAAGATTTTGCCGTCGCCATGGAACATTTGCATGCTGTGGCGACACAGAGACTCCTCAACCGTGATCTCATCGCCGACATGAGTAAGTATCGCTATCAGGTAAACGATCTCGTGGAAGAATCACGCGGCATCAAGGCTAACAGAACCAAGATCGCCGAGATCAAAGAACTCCTGGCCGAGCTGCAACAACGGCACGATAGCTTCAAGACGCTGTTGCCTACGTTCACCGAAACATTGCAAACACTCAAGACCAACTATCCGCCGGAAAAAGGTTTTTTCCCGTACTACCGGGATGCCGACAACATTTACAAAGAAGGCACAATAGAAATGGAAAGCCTCAAGCAGATCATCGGCGACGGCGAAGAGTATCTGCATTCGGGCAAGTATGAAAAGGCGGCCGATATGTTACAGCCCTACAGCGCCAAGCATGGCTCGAGTATCTCCAAGCTGGCGCTGGTACAAAACATTGCCCAGCGTCTCAACGACACGCTGGAGAAAGACCGCCAGTTGGAAAGCGATCCCAAATTTCGCGAAAAATTTGAGGCAAAACTCAAGGCCGAGGAAACGCGCAAACAACTACGTCTGAAATGGAAGCGGTCACCGGGTCCGTGGTTCGAGCGATTGAAGAAGAGTCTTGACGAATACGAGCGGCTGTTACCGCGTCTTGCCTCTGCCGTGCAGGACGAAGGAAGCAATTTTCTCTTATCCAAGCTCAAAGGCTCTTATGCCGAGATCAGCGACTGCCCGGGCAAGATCGCCGACCTGGAGGAGTTGATTTACAACATCGAAAGCAAGGGCGGTAAACTGGAGGCACTGATTGAGGAAAGAGAAGCAAGGGCGGTAACGCAAGCGCAGGCTGATCAGGCGGTCAAACTCAAGCGATATTTGAGCAAACGCCAGATCGAAGTGGAAAATGTGGAAGAGGAATGCCGCAAGCTGGAAAATGCGGTGGCGTTGCTCAAGAAGGAAATGGCACAAAAACCGGCCGTGAGCAAGGATACCATGAAAGAGGTGATGAAGGCGTTCATGTCGTTTGAAAGCAAGTACGAAGATGCCTATCAGCCCCTTCATTCGGTGTTGACCAATTTCGATGCCTCGCTGCAGGAGAAGGAAAAACAATGAAGGAAATTTTACAAAAAATCATGAGCGACCCGCGCTATCAGAAAAATCTCGATTGGGGGAAGGTACGACGTGGCCATCCTGAAGCCACGGTACGCGCGCACATCGCCGAATTGGAAAAAAATCTGGCAACACTCAAAAACAAGATGAGCGAAGAAGAGTACTGGAAAATAAAGCTGCTCATCCATACGCACGACAGCTTCAAGGCCGAATCTGTGCAAGGGGTGCCGATCACGCACCCACAGAGTCACGCCTCACTTGCGCGCAAGTTTCTGTCCGAATTCTGTAGCGACAGCGATTTGCTCAACATGGTGCAATACCACGACGAAGGATATGCCCTGTGGCAGCAAGTGCAACGTGACGGCAGTTACCACGAGAAGCGGATGCAGTCGCTTCTCAATACCATCAAGGACTGGGAGTTGTTCCTGAAGTTCAGTATTGTTGACGCCTGCACCAAAGGCAAAGGCCGCGAGCCGATCAACTGGTTTATCGCAGAGGTCGGCCGTCGCATCAAGACCACCATCACGAGCGAATGGATTTTGCCGTAAAGTTATGGACAAGACACGTTTTTTTCAGCAAAACATAGTGATCACCGGTGGCTCGTCGGGCATCGGCCTCTTTACGGCCATCGAGTTTGCCCGTCTGGATGCCAGGATTTTTCTGCTGGCGCGCAGCGAAGCAAAACTGGTGGAGGCGGCACGTCGAATCCGTCAGCAAACGCAAGGCGATGTATCGGTCAATGTCTTCCCGTGCGATGTCGGGTCGCGTCCTGATGTGGAAAAAATAATCCACAAGATCGGCCGTGAACACGGCGGTATCCACACCCTCATCAACAACGCCGGCATGGTCGTGAGCGATCTGTTCGAACGCCTGACTAGCGAAGAACTTGAACAGGTGATGCGCGTCAATTACTGGGGTGCGGTGTACGCGCTCAAGGCGGCCTGGCCTTATTTGCAAAAGGCACGGCAGGGACACATCGGTTTCGTCGCCAGCGTCGCAGGCTACCTCGGCCTGATCGGCTACAGCGCCTATGCGCCGAGCAAGTTTGCCATGACCGGTCTGGCCGAATGCCTGCGTCGTGAAGCAGCCGATTGCGGCATCGGCACCACCATCGTTTTCCCACCCGATACCGACACACCGATGCTGCAATACGAACGCGAGCACACTATCCCAGAAAGCCGTGCTCTGAGTCGTCACGCGCGGGTGATGCGGCCGGAGGAGGTGGCGCGCCAGTTCGTACACGGCATTCAGCGCGGCAAGTTCGAGGTGATCTGCAATCGGGAAAGCCGTATGGCGCGCGTGGTGCGTGTGTTGTTTCCCCGCATCTATTTCCACATCGTTGACGACATCGTGGCCAAAGACCGTCGTACACGAGGTTAATCAACGAATTGTCAAAGGAAAACCTTGCATAACGCCAAACCGTATGCTAAAATTTACCAGTCTTGATTGACAGTTTCACAGGAAATTAACGAGCGGACGATTATCTTTAGAAAGGCAGAGCACAATGGCACAGCGTAAACGTCTGGGTGCTATCTTGTGTGCGTTGAAAATTATCGACGAAAAACAGCTTAACGAGGCACTTGAATTCCAGAAAGAAAACGGCTGCAAGCTGGGTGAGGCATTGATCGAAAGAGGATTTGCCACGCAGGTGCAGATTACCCAGGCGCTGGCCCGCCAGTTTGGCCTGCCATATGTAGATGTCACCAAAGGCGACATCCCGCCTGAGGTCATCCAGGCTGTGCCCAAAGCTGTAGTGGAAGAACACAACATCGTACCGGTCAAAAAAACTGAGAGGTCGGTGATCGTCGCCATGACAGACCCCCTCGATCTTTACACACTCGACAACCTGCGCTTTATCCTTGGCTGCGAAGTGGAATGTGCGCTTACCACGCCTGAGTCTATGGGAACCGCCATCAAAAAATATTACGGCGTCGAGGAAAACAAGCTCGAAGAAATGTATTCTGCCTTGACGCAAAGCGATATTACTTATGGCCATACGCAAATGGAAGAAGAAGAAGAAACCGCTGAGGAAGAGGACGATGCGCCGGTTATTCGCCTCGTCACTTTGATCATTGGTGAAGCGGTCAAAAACCGCGCCTCCGATATTCACATCGAACCGATGTCCAACCGACTGCGCATCCGTTATCGCGTTGATGGTATATGCAGCGAGGTGGATTCGCCGCCGAAAAAGTTGCAAAACTCGATCATCAGTCGTATCAAAATCATGTCGAAAATGCGCGTTGACGAAAGGCGTGTACCGCAAGACGGTCGTATCCAGTCCAACGTGCAGGGCCGCCAAATAGACCTCCGCGTTTCGTCGCTGCCCTGTACCCACGGTGAAAGCGTGGTCATGCGTATTCTCGACAAGGAAAAGGCACTGGTGTCGCTCGAAGAGCTGGGTTTCCATGAAAGCGATTTCGAGAGGTTCCACCGCATCATCAAAAAACCGAACGGCATCTTTCTCGTCACAGGGCCGACAGGAAGCGGCAAGACCACTACTTTGTATGCGGCTCTAAGCGAACTCAACCGTTCCGATGTCAAGATCATTACCGCCGAGGACCCTGTCGAATACAACATCGCCGGTATCAACCAATGCCAGGCACGGCGCGACATCGGGCTTGATTTTTCCGCAATCTTGCGCGCCATGTTGCGTCAGGCCCCCAACGTCATTCTCGTCGGAGAAATTCGTGATACCGAAACGGCAGAAATCGCCATCCAGGCTGCGCTTACCGGTCACCTGGTATTTTCCACCCTCCACACCAACGACGCACCGGGCGCCATCACACGTCTCCTCGATATGGGTGTCAAGCCGTTTCTGGTGTCGTCCGCCGTACAAGCCATACTGGCACAACGCCTCATTCGCAAACTGTGCGCCAAATGTAAAAAACCATATATCCCGACCGAGATCGAACTGCGTTCTGTAGGTCTTAATCAGGATACCATCCGCAATGCGCGTATTTTCCAGAATGTCGGCTGCGATGATTGTAAGAAAGGCGGCTATCGAGGCCGTATGGGTATTTACGAGATGCTCGAAATGTCCCCGCCGATGCGCGAACTTACTTTCCACCAGGCTTCGACCATGAAATTGCGCGACGAGGCCAAGCTGTCCGGTGGTATGACCACGCTACAGGAGGATGGTGTACGTAAAATATTGACCGGCTATACCACAGTGACTGAAATTCTACGTGTGACCCACTCCAGAGACTAATCCATAACAAGGAGTCATGCCGTTGGTAGAGATTAATCAACTGTTGCAACTCATGGTAGAGAAAGGCGGCTCTGACTTGCACCTGGCGGTTGGCCGGCCGCCGGTGATCCGCTTGCACGGGCGCATGCGTACCCTCAATACGCCGTCGCTCACGCCGGAAGATACTGTCGCCCTGATGAAAAGCATTTCTTCGGCACGCGCCCAGCAGGAATTGGGTGAAAAAGGTGGCTCCGATTTTGCCTTTGCCTTTGCCGAACAATCCCGATTCCGTGTCGCTATTTTCAAACAAAAGGGGCATGTCGGCCTGGTGTTGCGTCAGATTCCTTACCGTTTGCTGACGTTTGAAGAGATCGGACTGTCGCACAGCATCAAAAACCTGCTCACCAAACCGCGCGGCCTCATTCTCGTCACCGGCCCCACCGGCAGCGGCAAAAGTACGAGCCTGGCTACCATGATTGATTTCATTAACTCGGAATACGATCGCCATATCATCACCGTCGAAGACCCTATCGAATATTACCATAATCATAAAAAGTCACTCATCACGCAACGTGAAATCGGTGTAGACGTAGGTACATTTGCCGAGGCTCTGCGGCGCGCCTTGCGTATGAACCCCGATGTGATCCTGGTCGGCGAAATGCGCGATCTCGAAACCATCTCGGCCGCTATCACGGCGGCGGAAACCGGCCACCTGGTACTTGGCACTTTGCATACGACCGGTGCGGCCAAAACCCTCGACCGCCTGGTAGATGCTTTCCCCAAGGAACAACAGGAACAAATTCGTGTGCAGTTGGCCAGTTCGATCGTCGCTGTCATTTCTCAATTGTTGGTCCCGCGCGCCGACAAGCCCGGCGTTCTTGCCGCTTTCGAGATCATGATTTCAAGCCCTGCCATTGCCAACCTGATGCGTGAAAATAAGACTTTCAAAATAGACTCGGTCATCCAAACCAGTCGCAAATTCGGCATGATTGCTCTCGATGATTCGCTGTTTGAACATTTTATCGCCAAAAAAATTACTTATGCCGATATGATTCAACGTGCGCAAGATGCTATATCGCTACAACAAAAGGTCAAGGAATATACGGAAAACCAGCAAGGTACTGCCAGCGCTGTTCCAAAAAAGACAGAAGCCGTGGCTAAACCTGAAGCAGAACAATCTTGATGCGTGAGTAAAAAGTACCCGCCGCGGATGCGGCGTAGTTGTAAAGCCTGGCACTTTAGTGCCAGGAACAAGGCAATACAAAGATTTGCGCCCAGTATGGGCGCGGGAAGCCTGGTTC
>JAGVGO010000135.1 GCA_020057085.1 Planctomycetota bacterium
CGGAACTGGTGGCTCTAAGCTGTCGGGCTACAAGCCCGAGGTTTTAGACCTGGCACTTGGAAAATAAAACTGCCACGAAACTTGTGGGTACAAAACAGCTCCTTGTGGGCGAGGTAGTTGACATAATCTCTTAAAAGGTATTCCACAACACCTGGTTGGTTATTTCGTGATGGTAAAGAATTTCGCCGTTTTTAATGGTTTTGCCAAGATTTCTGGGCACGCGGTCGGCGGCTGCCTGTTTCCACTGAATATATTTTTCCTTCACCGCCGGTGTCAGCAAGCGAGTCGTCAGCTCGGAAACTTTGAAGTACTCGAGTGCCTCGTGAATATCGGCGGGCAATATTTTACCGCCGTTTTCGACCACTTCCGTCGTGCCTTCCAGTCCGGTACGCAACAATATGTAGGCGACCAGATATGGATTACTGTCCGGCCCTACCGAACGCACTTCGAGGCGAGTGGTACGTTCGTTGCCGATGGGCAGTCGAATCATTGCCCCACGATCGGTGGCTGAAACGCGGATCTGATTGGGTGCTTCGAATTTGGGATCGAGGCGGCGATAAGCATTGACGCTGCTGTTGAACACAAGACATATCTCCGACGCATGGTGCAGCAGCCTGCCTATGAAATTCCATGCCAGCAGCGACAAATTGTGTTTACCATCTTTGGCATAGAACAGATTCTTACCGTCCCTGGCAAGCGAAATATTGGTGTGCATACCACTGCCGTTGATACCGATAAACGGTTTTGGCAAAAAGGTCGCAGTCATATTGAGATCGTGAGCAATCTGCCGGCCAGTGAGCTTGTACAGTTGAATTTGATCGGCGGCCAGGAGAGCTTCGGTGTAAGAATAGTTGAGTTCAAATTGCGACGGCGCCACTTCAGGGTGATCTTTTTCGTTTTCAAAACCCATGCTACGTTGAGCTTCAGCCGCTCTGTCAATGAACTGCTTTAGGCTACAAGTGGGTAACGTATGGTAATAGCCGCCCTCAGACATAAAACGAAACCCCGTTTTTTCGTCGAAGTTTTGCTCGGCGTTTTTGCCCTGTACGACGAATCCTTCCAGCTCGGGAGCCAGCAGGAACTCCATTTTGTCCCGCAGATACATTTCTTGCAACAGATTTTTCAGACGCGAACGCATGTCCGACGGATGAGGCTCTCCATGCTGATCGGCTACGCAGGCGAACATCAGCACCTTGCCCGGACCGAACACATCGGCAGGCAGCCAGCGGAAGGTGTGCCAATCAGGAATGAGGCGCAAATCCGACTGGTGTTGTTCGGTAAAACCACGCACCGAAGAGCCGTCAAAGGTCAGATTATCCGATGATTTTAGGAAATATTTCTTGTCGTAGTCGAGGCTGTGAAAACGTCCCTCGATATCAGAGAAGCACAATGTCACCGCCTTGATTCTTTTTTCTTTTTCGAGATAGCCGGAATAATGCGCCTGTGTTTCTTCTTGGGGCAGCCTCTCGCGTGCTTTTTTCTTGGCCTCCAGGTTCAAAGATTCCAACTCATCGTAGGAAATTTCCAAAAATTCGCGAAGATTTGCTTCCATGTTTTCTCCTTTGCTGTTTTATGGGTGATAAAAAAAAAGCGAAAGAAAATTCAAAAATTTTCTTTCGCTGCTGATGAAATGGAGATGAGCGGAGTCGGACCGCCAACCTCTGCCGTGCAAGGGCAGCGCTCTCCCAATTGAGCTACATCCCCGCATGAGAAACATTAAATTATGGGCTTGTCAAAATCTTTAAAATGGAGATGAGCGGGCTCGAACCGCCAACCTCTGCCGTGCGAAAGCAGCGCTCTCCCAGTTGAGCTACATCCCCATAAAAAATAGAAATGGGCTGTGGAGGATTTGGACCTCCGACTTCTACCGTGTGAGGATAGCACTCTAGCCACTGAGTTAACAGCCCAATTTTTTTAATTTTTTCTATTATAGCATCGTTTAGCAAAAAATCAAGTGTTTTTTGCCCATTTTTATAATTTGCTCAAAGATATGCATGCCAAACTAGAAAACAATTGCTAATTGTTTTATCTTGTGTTACACTATATATGACAAAGTGTTAAGAACTGCAAAAAAAACAAATGTAAAAACATTGTTCACCAAGATTTTACAGTCGTTTTTTGCACTTTTGGAGACGATAAACCATGGAGCAGAAATTTCAAGAGTTTTTGCAGGCTCATTTGGCAAAGGTGAAACCTCTGGCCAAAGAGCTTTATTTAATCCAGTGGCAGTATGACACCACTGGTGACGAAAAATTGGCAGAACGTAAAAAACAGCTCGAAGAGGAATATGTCAAGCTGTATCTGGACGAAAAAAAATTCAAACAACTCAAAGAATTCAAAAAGTCCGGCCAGATCAAAGACCCCATTCTGCAACGGCAGCTCGATATTTTACTCTCCGTTTTCCGCGTGCATGTGGGGGACAAGGACCATCTCGCGGAGATGGTAGCGATCGAAACCGAGGTAAACTCGATCTACAACCATTTCCGTGGCCAGCTCGACGGTCAGGCACTCAACAACAACCAGCTCAAACATATTCTGCAGCACGAAACGGACAATGCCCGTCGGCAGAAGGCATGGGAAGCGAGCAAGGCGGTTGGTGGGCAAGTGGCAGATAAGGTGCTGCGACTCGTACGTATGCGCAATGAGAGTGCTCGCAAGTCCGGTTTTTCCGATTACTATGCCATGTCCTTGGCCTGTAGAGAGCTGGACGAGAAAAAGATGTTCGCTACTTTGGCACGGCTGGAAAAATTGACCGCCAAGCCATTCCGTGAATTCAAACGCAAGCTGGACCGGCAGCAGGCCAAAAAGTTTGGCGTCAAGCCGGAAGAAATGTACCCGTGGCATTATGCCGATTTCTTTTTCCAGGAGATGCCGCCTAGCAGCATTGATCTCGATACTTTTTTTGCCAAAAGCGATCTCATTGCCCTGACCAAGAAGACTTATCAAAGTATTGGTATGGAAATTGAAGATCTCTTGGCCAGATCCAACCTCTATCCGCAAGAAGGCAAATGCCAGCACGCCTACTGCTCGATGCTCGACCGCGACATCAAGGATATCCGCGTGCTTGCCAACATAGAACCTTGTGAGTACTGGACCGGTACTATGTTGCACGAATTCGGCCATGCAGTGTACGACAAGTACATAGACGACAATCTACCCTATTTTCTCAGAACCCCGGCCCACACCCTTTCGACCGAAGCTATGGCCATGATGATGGATTCGTTGTCCAAAAACGAGAAATGGCTCGAAGAAATTGTCGAGAGACCAACCGATGAGATAAGGAAAGTGGAAAAAGAACTGACGCTGCAAGAACGTATGGCACAGCTCATTTTCGCGCGCTGGGGACTCGTTATGGTCAATTTCGAGCGGGATATGTACCGGAACCCCGATCAGGATCTCAACACCTTGTGGTGGGATTATGTGGAGATGTTCCAGTATGTGAATCGCCCGCCTGATCGGCATGCGCCCGATTGGGCCGCCAAGATACACCTGGCCATGAGTCCGGTATATTACCAGAACTACCTGTACGGCCAGATGGTAGCCTCGCAACTTTACCACTACATCCGACAGCATGTCGGCAATGGCAAGTTGTTCAATAACCCTGAACTGGGCAAGTACCTCATCGAAAGATATTTCCGCAGCGGTTCGCGTTATGATTGGAATACCACGCTGCAGAATGCCACGAATGAATCGTTGAATCCCGAATATTACATCACCGAAACAATGGGCATTCAGATCAAATAATTAGGAATTTTTCAAGATGAAATCCTGGGAACGCCGAGTACCAGCTCGGCAAAGAAGAAAAGACCGAGCTGGTACTCGGCGTTCCCAGGAAGAAAGGAACCTATGCCAGACACTCCCCTCACCCAAAAAGATCCTTATCAACTGTTAGGCGTATCACCCGACACCAGCATGGAAGAAATCAAGAAAATTTATTTCTCCCTGTGCAAAGAGTATGCGGCAGAAAAACATGGCGAAGTTTTGTCGAAGCTACGCACTGCTTACCGACGGATACGCCTCCAGCGACAACGCGACAACGACTTCCTCAATTTTCCGCAGGCAAACCAGGATGCCCAATTCCAACAAGGTAACGAAGCGGTGGCAGATGTCGAAGATGACCTCCTGGATATGGAAATGTGGCGACTTAACTGCAAGCAGCAATAAGCTGGTTGCCTTGCATCCAGGCAATTTTAAGAGAGCGAGTTATGTCACATCGCAAGCGAAAAATCAATGTACAGCCACGTTCAGCGTCGGTAGAGTCTGAGCAAACAGGCCAAACGGTTCCCTCCCTACCCATAAAAGCGCGCCGGCGTATCAGCCGGCATACCTGGCAGTTATTACTGTTGAACGCTATTGCCGTTGCTATTCTGGTGATGGTTTACGAACTTCGTTCTATCTTTAACCCGGTACTGCTGGCATTTGTCATCGCTTTCATTTTCAACCCGGTAGTGGAGTTGCTTGAAAAATTGCAAATGGGGCGTACCTTTGCGGTGTTCGTCACCTATCTTTTGATATGCGGTGTCATCATCGCCACAGTGTTGATTCTCATTCCCTTGATCGGCGTACAAATGAATATCTTGTACGAAAAGGCTTTTGTCGGCGATGCCACTACCCCATCTTATTTGGCCAAAGTGTTGGAGGTAGCCGAAAAGGGGGTGCAAAAATGGAACGAACATTATCCGCAGCACAAACTCGAGGTCAAATTTTTGATCAATCAACTTGCGGACAAAAAAGGCATCCAGGATGTGGCACAAACTCTATTTGAGCTTTCGATTACGACTCTGGGCACGGCTTTCGAAACTTTGTGGAGCATGTTCTGGGTTGTTTCGTATATCGTTTTGTTGCCTATCTATACGTTTTTTTTGCTGCAAAGTATGCCAAAGATTTGGGAGACTATTGATCATTATCTGCCGCGCCGTCGCCGCGATGCTATTTTACGGACTACCAGCCATGTCCACATGGCGATTTCCTGTTTCTTTCGCGGCAAGCTCATCATCTGCCTGGCCAAAGGACTTCTTACCTGGCTGTCGCTGGAACTCATGGGCATCAAGTTTTCTCTGCTATTCGGTGTTATCCAGACAATCGCCAGTATCGTTCCTTTCCTGGTGTTGGCGGTCGGTCTTGTGCCAAACATCATTCTGATCCTTCTGGAAATAGGCATTTCTTGGCCATATCTCATAGCCATCTTTTTCCTCTATTTCACTATTGAAGGGATCGAAGGATTTGTTTTGACGCCATGGATCATGGGCAAAGAAACCGGTCTGCACCCATTGACCGTGATACTGTCTTTACTGATAGGTGGCAGGTTGTTTGGCTTGTTCGGGCTGATTATGGCAATTCCTATTACCACTACATTAAAAATTTTAGCGCAGGAGACTGTTTCGCCGCTGTTACGGGAAGTGCTTGATTATCAGCCATCACGCAGCGACCAGGGCGGACCATAAGGCGCAGACGTATTGCCTATGCCCGCCAAATAAAGGAGCCAACCATGAGCAATGAGCCAAAAGATAACACCGGCGATTTCACAGGCCGCGAATCTGTGATCAAAGTAGATGTGCCATCTCCCCAGTCCGACAGCTATCTTAACCAACAGATTCAGAGTTTTTTGGACGAAACCATGTATCGCCCTTTACAGGAAATCGCCAAAACTGTGGAACACCAGTTGTCCAATGACGGGCATGGTTACCAGGACAACCTGGCAAAAACTATGGAACGTCCGGTCGTGAAAGAAGCGAAAGCCCTGCTTGCAGTCTCGCACCGCATCAAAAGAGAGAGCGCCGATCTGATCCAAAAAGCCAAAGTTGCCGACATGTCGGAAGATAACTTGCGAGAGATCAACCAGCAACTGGTGGCTGAACTTGAAAAAAATGTCGCGTATGTGCAGAAATTGAGTACTATCGCTATTGGCAAGGCTTACCATGAAGACCGGCAGCGCAAGGCCAAAACGCGTTATTTCGTGGCGTTCGCCGTGGCTCTCTTTATGTTGGCGGCAAGCGTCGCCTACTTCAAATATGGTCTTACCGCAGAGCAAAAAAAATACGTGCGCATCCAGCTCGAAAACTGGCATCTGCTCAAACAGGTGCAAGAGACAGAGCAGACTGTGGCGCAGAAACAGCAGGAAATCAGGGAAAAGGCCAGGACTATCGCCGATCAGACAAAAGAACTGCAGGAGAAAGAGCAGAACATCAAGGAGGTCAAGCGCAGCGCCAGCGAAAAAGAACAGATGCTCACCCAGACGCGAGAAGTGTTGACACAAACGCAGCAGGAATTGAGCGCCAAAGATTATATTACCAACAAGTTGCAACAACTTAAAGAGTTTGCCGGAGAGCTGGAGCGGTGGCGAGAGGCAGGGCATCTGCTGGAACACGAGTTTCAGGGCACCCAGCAGACGGTGTTGGTTAAGCACAGTGCTATGTCCAAAGAATTCGATCAGTTGCTCGACGCCAAGCAACTGTGGGCGGAACTCAAGATGCCGATCGAGGAAAAACTTTTGACCGTGCAGGCCAGGTTCTACGGCTTTCAAGAAAGCCAGCTCCGCTTTCTGCAGCAGGGTGGCCAGACATGTCAGGCCAGCTTGCGAGAGTTAGCGACATTTGCCGAGGAATTGCAAAACAAGCAGCCTCACCTGTTACAATACGCCGAAAAGAAGATGAGCGATGTACCTGGGATAGAACAGGAATTCGCTTCGCTTGAGAACACCTACCAAAAGCATGCAAAGACGACTTGGCCAGGTATAACTGCGTTGCGCCAGCAGTTGCATCTCTTCCATAAAGAGCCTTTTGCCATTTATACCAAGCTGCTGGAATATTACCAGCGCCACACCATGGACCATAAGATTTTTGTCATGGCTTACCAACATCTCAAAGAGGCGGAGACTATTTACCAGACGGTGGAGCAGATCAAATCCCAGTTGAGCGATGTTGCCGGCTCACTCGACAGAAACAAACAAAATCAGAATCTGGTGCAGGCAGGGCAGCAGATTACCGTGCTGCGTCAGGAGTTGTCACTTCTCTATAGGCCGTTCATGAATCTATTGAGCGATGCCACATGGGCCGAAGAAATTGCCGGCTGGGGCGAACAGCAGAAGCGAGAAAGCGATTGTCTACAGTTCGGGCGTAAAATGGCAGAACACGATCAGAAAAGCGACTCTCTTATGAGTCAGGTACATATCGTTTATCAAAAAATCGGCAAAATTGCCAAATATTGTGTAGAGGCCAAAGAATTTTGGCAGCAAGAACGGGCCAGGCAAAAAAATATGGCGGGCAAGATAGCGGAAAAACCAAAGGTGGACAGCAAAGCCGCAGCGACACCCACGTCAACTCAGCCATCTTTACAGCCGACGGCTCTCCCGGCAAATCAACTGGGGGTATTGTATCAAAATATCAGTGGCTATTTGCAAATGGCATCCAGCGAATGCGTCGTCACTACCAAAATTTTCAGCCGCCAGCAAGATCGCCTGGTGTTACAGAGCCACCTGATTGCCAAAGTTTTTGCCGCGATCTATCGGCAAGAAGCGGTTTCGGTTTCCTGCCTCTTGTTTCAAGCACTGGCTCCGCAGGATGAGGTGGGCAACCGAATATTGCAGAGGGGCGATGTCACCTGGTTCTACGACGAACGCCAAAATTCACTCGTGCGCCTAACCCCGCAATTGCTTAGAGTAAGCCCAAACCAGCAGTTTCAGCAGACTGTGGACATTGTGGAACTCATCTGGTGGAGCGATGGAGAATATGAGATAAAACAAGGTGAAAAAATTACTTCCGACAAAGGCGAAAAATTTTACCGGCTGCTGTTCTCTGCCAGGGAGCAAACGGTTTACCCCTGGGTATATTGCCATTACTCGGTAGCGCAGGAGATGCCGGTGAAACTCGAATATTGCGACGCCAATCGTCGTCCGTCGCTTGTCATTTACTGCCGCACTTTCCAGACAACGCCACTCGGCAAACGGGCTGTCCGCTGTATGGTCATGGACTTGGCCAATCCGGACTTCTTGATGGAGGTAGAATATCTCAACATAAAACAAAAAGAGTTTCCGGAATATATTTTTCAGAAAGAAAATATAGCAGGGCTAAAATAAAGAAAAGCAATGAGAAAGCAAATATTTTTGTTATTTCTGCTGCTTGTGGCCTATGCCCATCCGGCCTGGAGTCAGACAACAGATCCGTTTGCTGGTTTCGATGTACCGATCATCCAGGGAAAATCGCCTGCCACCAAGGAGCAAGACCCATTTGCCGATATCGAGCTGTCCGGTGGGAAGAAAAAATCTTCCGGCAGTGAGGAGCCATTTGCCGGGTTTGAGCTGCCCGGCGAACGGCCTAAAAAGGAGATAACACCATTTAGCGGCTTCGAGCTGCCCGGCGAACAGCCGCAAAAACAGCCTGCGGTAGCACCTACTGTCGGGAAAATTAAGGAAAGCGAAAAAATTTTTGCGGGCTATGAATTGCCAAGCGAAAAACCGCAACGAGCGGGTGTGACTTTGCCGGCCAGTCGTGCCGGCGACTGGTGGGAGCAAGTGGAGCAAAGCGGCGAAAGTGTATTGTTTTACGCCAACATCTACAATCTGTACTATCAGGGCAAGAAATGGCTATCGCCCGCGTCGGCGCTTTCTGTTTCGCGGCAAGCTCTACCACGGCCCCATGCAGGCCAGGAAACTGACATTGGCCAGGAGAAGGCCTGGCTTGCACAACTGGAAAAACAGATTTTGCAGAACAAAGAGCGCGCCATGCCGTCATCGGGCGAGCTGGAACGAGTCACTGTCGAAACGATTCATAGCTACCCTGAAATAGCGGATGTAAAGAGCGAACTGCCGCCGCTTGCCGCCACCGAAATGCCGGAAATCACAGCCACCGTTTTACCTGAAAAAGACAACCCTGGCATTCCCTGGATCAAATTCGCCATGACCCAGGAGTTTACCGTTTTTGAGCTGCGCCACTCGTTGTTCAACCCTGACAACAAACTCGATTTCATTCACTACCTGCACCGTTCGCTTCTGCTCACGACCGTTTCTTGTCCGCTCTACGACAACCAAAGCCCGCAAAGCCCTTTCCTGATCTCGCTCTATGTTAAAGATACCTACGTATATGCCGACCAAGTGTATCCACTCTCTCCTGAATTTTCCAAAAATTATCTTCAGGAAGCGTATCTTTCCATGCAATATGAGCGATTGGGGCTTACTGTAGGCAAGATCGTCCTGCGGCCGGGCGATGGCGGCGGGCTTGCCTGGAACCCGACCGATTACTTCGATTTCTATTCGCAGTTGTATCACCCGCGTGACGGCAATTTCCAGAAACGTGGTGTGCGCTCAGGTCTGTGGGCAGTACAGGCGAGTTACTCGTTACCCTTTGGCACGCTTATGTTTGCCTATGCTCCTGACATGAGTGACGATGGCAATGTGCATGAAAACAGCGAATACAACAATAACAGGGAAAACATCGTTTTTGCCAAATTCAACTGGATATTGTTCGAGGAGCGCGCCCTCATCGGCCCGCTCGGGCATACGTTGACGCCGGCTTCCCCCGATTTTTTCTTCAGTTATTTCGACCGCGGCAAACAAATCAACGTAGGTTTCGTGTGGTCGCTCGGCATCGGCAACAATCTCTTGCTGCGTTTCGAAAGCAATTACAGCCGCAAGACGGAAATGGAGGAACTCGCCGAACTTTTACCCTTCGGCCCTTACCGGCAATTTGCCTGGGAACGGCGTGCAGGTCGTGACTGGTTGACAGTGTTTTCTTTGCTGTATACCTGGCAGGAATTCAATCTCGATGCCGAATACCTGTTTCACTACAACGGCTGGAATCGTGCAGAGTGGGACGTGTTTAGCGAGCGTGTGCGCTATCTGCGCGAAAATTACCGTGATCCATTGTTTGGTCCGCAATACGCCGGGCTGTTAGGACAAAGCGCCACCTACGATGCTCTCTCCTGGGGACGCCATTATGTGTTTTTACGACTCAGTCGCACCTTTCTCGTTGAACCGAAAAAACGGTCGCTCCAGACGAGCGTGTCGTGGATCGTCAATCTGGAGGATGGCGGCAGCAGCCTGGGCTGTGGCCTCACCTATCAGTTCTTCACCTATGCCAAAGTGGAACTGGCTTACAGCACCGTTCTCGCCAGCCATGCCACAATGATGGGCGAATCGCCCATAGATTCTATGTTCGCTATGGCTCTGGAGCTGCTGTTTTGATTTCGTTGTTGTATCAGTATTCAGTATTATTTAACGGCGTGTAGCTGTTCCTGTCGTTTCTGCCACAGAGAATCTGCACTCACAACATGGCTACGTCCCGTCGCCACAGTCCAAGGTTCATGGTGCAAACCAAAACTCGCTCGCATCTGCCCTTGTGTATAGGAGGGTGTTGGCGAGGAAACTGTGTGCGCATACTGGAGCATCGCCAGGTGGCTGTTTTCATAAAGGTTCCAGCTTAGGAGGCCGACCATTAGTATGCCGGCTGCCAGTGCCCAGGCATAGGCCGGCTGCCGCCACTTGGCTGACCAGGAGACGGGTGACATCGCTTTTGTTCCTACCGCCAGGCAACGGCTGCGCAACTCTGGCGAAGGCGCGAGCGGATCCAATTTCTTCAGTTTGCTTTCGAGTTCCTCGATGCTGTTCATTGCTTGTCCTCCAAAAATTTACGCATTTTGTCCAGGGCATAACGGTAGCGGCTCGCCGCAGTATTGGCGGGAATGGCCAAAGCATGGGCGATTTCCTCGAAGGTGAGATCGGCATAAATCTTCAAATACACGACCTCTCTTTGCTCCGGGGGCAAAGCCAGCAACGCTTCTTCGAGGTACATTGCCTCGTCCGCCTCCACACGCTGGCCGGCTTTTATGGTGAACACCCTTTCTGTGTACGACACCGGCTCACGTTGCCGCTTGCCAATTTCTCGCAGCGATTCGTGGCGCGCCACGGTGAAGGCAAACGCGCGCACGTTTTCGATGTTCTTCCGCTCATGGCTACGCAGTAAACGGAGGAATACGTTTTGCAACACGTCCTCGGCACGCTGTGAGTCGCGCAGCATGCTCTTGATATAGCCGAGAAGCTGCGCGCCCATGGTATCGAAAGTTTCTTGCAACCACGCCGAAGTTGATGTTTCAGGGGTTAGAGACATTACGAACACCTCTACAAAAAACAGCTTATTTGCCGATGCGAATACCCCAATCTTTGGCCTCTCTGCCGCCCTCAACCTCTCCGCCATCGTCCGTCCAGTTTTCAGCGACGCCATAGATGATATAGCCAGCGTCCAGTCTTTTATATTGCAATGGCTTACCCGAGCATGGATCGGTTACGAGCAGTGCGTTTTCCTTGGCAATTTCTGCAAGTGATTCAGGCATGTGGCCCGTCGTCAGTGCCGTTTTTTTCACCGCTAACGCCGCCCACATGGCGCGTGCCCTGGTCACACTGGCGAACTCTTTCATAATGACTCTCGGCCACTGGACGAAACAGAGCTTGGTCGCGATGCAATAGAAAGGAATGTGTGGGTCCTGCCAGTGGCGCATCTTGTCACGCACAATGTTTTCGTCCTGATCCAGCATCTCCGACAGTTCTAGCATCTTTGCCAGATAAACAGCTATGTCCAATTTGCACCAGACATATGGGTAGAATGCAAGCATACGCAGCTCCCCTTGATGACTATATGTGCCGCCCAGCAAAGAGAACAACGGACTTCCCTGTTCCTGTTTTGCCTCGAACACAGCATAACCGAAGGCGATTTCGTACTTGAACATACGATGCGAAAATTGGCAGGCGGGCAGGACGAGATTTTGCAGTTCTGCCAGGGTTGCCGCATCGCTGACCTGGTCTTGCTGGAGTAGATGAGCCACAGCGCCTGTACCTTTATTATAGATCGCGATAGTGACTAACCGCGAGATGAGAAACGGCTCCTCTTGCAACATGTCTGCCAGACGGAACACGCCCTGCAGAGCAGCCATAGCTTGCACGGTTTCTCCCTTTTGTTCATGGTAAAAGGCCTTGAAACATAGCACATCGGCACATGCACTTAGAACGCTTAGATGTCCCAGTTCCGTTTCTATCAACCTCAGCCCGCCGTGCAGCGAGAGCCGTTTCTGCAGACGTGGCATATGCAAGGCAATTTCTAGTGCCTGCATCGGTTGAGCGCAGGCGTCGAAAAAGGCCTCCATGCGTTTGAGTTCTTCATCACTGCATTTATTGCCCGGCGTCTTTTGTTCTAAGTCAAACAGATCGAAGTACTCGCCACGCCCCCGGTAGTCGTCCCAGATTGCCTGCAAAGTATTAGCGGCAGCAATGGCAAGCGACCCGCCGTTGTCCGTTGCCTTGACTGGGCTGTAAACTTTTTGTAAATCGTCAGCAGTGAGAGGATAGTTCTTGCTACGCAGGGCGGCGATGCTTGCTTCGATGTTGCGAGAGGCAATACTATCCACTCCCAGGTAAAATGCCAAAGCCAGCAGCGCGATCACGAAGCTGACCACGCCACTTTTCGGCAAGCATTTCCGGATCAACGCATGCAAGAAAAAGGCGATGGCAAAAACCACCGCCGACGTACTGAGAAAACTCATGAGCGAGTTGGTGGTGATGGTGAAGAAGGCGATGATGGCCATAAACACGAACCAGGCGACCATTGCCAGATAAAACAAAAAAGAACGGGGATTTTTGGTAGTTTCCATAATTTTACCCTTAACATTTGCCATTTCTCAGCCGCCTTAGACGGAATTTACACAACCACTCTATAGACCCGGTTTTTTGATATTTTTGTCTAAGTTGCTGAAAAAAATTTTGCATTCGCCTGCAAATTATAGGAAAATGATAAGAGTGTAGTACTTAATAGGGTAAAAAAACCAAGCAGATTGGGATTGACTAGGATGCGACTATTTATTAAACGTCATAAAAAAATGTCCATTGTATTGGTATCGCTGGTATCGTTGTTTCTAATTTTTGATTTGGCTATGGCGGTTCTGGCCTGGCGGGAATATCAGAGCGGTTTACTGGCCGGGCAACAATATCCATGGTCTTTTGCTTCTCAGGAGATAGAGCCGGTACATGTTCGTGCGAGCCACTCTGTAATCCTTCTGCATGGTTATATGGGAAGTCCGTTTGATTTTAAAATGCTGGCCATAAGGCTGAGAGACGCCGGTTTTCGGGTAGTGATTCCGGCAATCCCCGGACAAAACAGAAAGACAAGCGTTTATAAGCGTGGCGAGTTTACGCCAAAATTTTACCAGGATTGGCTGGCGCAGATTGTCAAGCAAGAAACGGAACGGTTCGGCCAAAAGCCTTATCTATTGGGTTTTTCCATGGGCGGCGCGTTAGCTACGGTAGTCAGTGCGGAAAATACCGTCGCCAAACTGGTGCTGCTGGCCCCGTTTTATGCGCTGCCTCATGCCAACAACCTTGTCGAGAAAATAGCCGGCTGGGTGAGCTGGGTGCTGCCGGTGGTGCCCAAATTATCCAAAGCACGGATCAATGATGCGAAAGGTTATGCGGAGTACATACCAGGGTCATTGCTGGTTTCTCTGGACGCTTTTGTGCAGTTGCACCATATGGCTGTCGCGGCGCAAGAAAAAGTTGCCCGCATCACTGTGCCAGTGTTGATTTTGGCTTCGCCGAACGACCAGGTAGCTTCTTTTGCCAAGACCCAGGAGCTGGCCGCGACGCCGAATATCCAGCTCCGGCAATTCCCCCGCTCGAACCATGTCTTGCTCTACGACTACGACAGGGAACCCATTTGCCAGGCTATTCTCCAATTTTTCTTGGAAAAGTAGTAATGCTATGTCTCAAAACACGTGCAAACAAAGGAGCCGACGCATGACGGTATGGCTGATCTTGTGGCCTCTGCTACGTATTCTTCTCATCGCCTACACGGTGTGGCTGGTAGGCCTCTATTGGCGGCAAGATTCGCTCCTGTTCCCCAGTTCGTTTGCGCCCGATGTACGCAAGCAAAAGCCGCCAAAAACAGCAGAGCAGGTGTGGATCAGCGATGAAGATGGCAACAAGGTGGAAGCGTGGTTTCTGCCGCCGCTGGAGCTTAAAGAGGATAAACCTTACCCTGTGGTGATCTTTTTCCACGGCAATGCCGAAGTGATTGATTTTTACGCTAGAGAAATGTATCCATACCGCGAGCTGGGGATCGGGGTGTTGTTGCCGGAATACCGCGGTTATGGCAGATCGGGTGGCAAGCCAGGGCAGAAAAATATCGCTGCCGATATGCGGCAGTTTTACGACTGGCTGGTGAAGCGGCCGCAAGTTGACAAGAGTCGCATTTTCTACCATGGCCGCTCTGTCGGCGGCGGCATGGCCTGTCAATTGGCAGCCGACCGGCCACCGGCGGCGCTCATCCTGCAATCCACTTTTACCAGTGTGGCAGCCATGGCCAGGCGTTTCCTGGCGCCGCCGTTTCTGCTGCGCCATCCGTTCTATAACGATCACGTGGTGCGCAAACTCTCCTGCCCTATCTTCATCACCCATGGCAGCCATGATGCGATCATCCCGGTGAGCCACGGCCGCGAACTGGCACGCCTGGCACCACAGGCGGTCTATTACGAAGTAGATTCAGACCACAACGACTACCCAATGGACGAAAGATTCTGGCAGCAGATTCGCGCCTTTCTGCTGAACGGCAAGATATTGCTGGATTAAGTTGCCACGAGTACTACACGGGCGTATCCAATAATTAGGGGGCATAGTAACTTTTTTGAAATAAATACAAGAGTACAAGCCTATCACCTCTCCCCTGGCGGGCTGTTTTGTACCCA
>JAGVGO010000087.1 GCA_020057085.1 Planctomycetota bacterium
CCTTACCAACTGCTGCATAGTCAAACTATGCTCCCTAATCAACGTGAGGCTTCAGAATTACTTCCAAGCCTCGCCCCTCGTGGGCGGGGTCATTGACTGCTCTCCTCACATTGTTGAAGCATTCTTTCCACAGTAGTTCTCAAAGGGGGTAGATCGCAGGTTATGGTATGCCATACTCTATGCAGATTGATGCCAAGATATTCGTGGACAAGAACGTTCCTAAATCCAGCGATTGACGGCCAGGGAATATCGGGATAATGATTTCGTAACGAAAGAGATAATCGTTGGGTACATTCCGTCAATTCCTGAAGTTCTCGCAGTATCGCTTTCTGAGTTCTGCGATCGTTGAAGAATGCATCTCTATCTGCTTTGATATAGGATTGAATGGCTTCAATGCAATCAAAAATATGTCGAAGATAAATTCTGTCATCCTTCATATTGCTACTGCATCCTTTAATATTTCTTGCGCAAACTCCTTTTTCAATGCCTCTTGTTCCACTACATCCACACGCCTGCCTAACAGCGCCTCCAGGTCTACTACAAGCCCTCCAGGAAACCAGGGGGAGGTAGGGCCATTCACTTCAATCAAAAAGTCAATGTCGCTTTCCGCTTTGGCTTCTCCACGAGATACAGAGCCAAACACGAAAATTTTTCCTACCCCATGTTTTCGTGCAATCTGCAAAATTTGCTCTCTTTTTTCCCTTAGCGTCTCCATATACATGACTATCACCTCCTTACAAATTTCTTCTGATCTGATTATAACGGATTCAGCCAGCCAATCCAAATATTTTGTTGCAGTTCGATCATGGAGTGCTGTTGCGCGATGTTACCAAGGCGATATTCGGGCTTGCCACAAAATCTCTGACAGGCATAAATGTCTCCGCCAGGGTCAATGGCGAGAAACATGCCCAGGCAATCGCGGGAAGGTACACACTTTTCCTTCCCCACAGACAAAAGGCTGACAAAGCTGATCCACAAAAGAGATGGAGATTTCTCGCCGCCGCGGAATATAGTAATCGAGAATTTGTCTGAACAAATCCGCATACTCCTGGGGCGAAAGCGAATAGGGCGAGTCTCGTGTAGCGAGCGGCGCCACCGCCGGATGGATGGAAATAGGCAAGCGTTCAGCCAGGAAAAAGTCGAGAATTTTTTGCCAATCTGCAAATTTTTGTAATAGCCAGATGGATGTTGAACAAAAAAACAGGAAGAAGTCAGCTAAAAAAGCATGGGTCATGGGTGTGTAGTTCGGCAAAGTCAAGAAGAGTCTTTTTTCTGCACGATGATGATTGGGATCGCTCGTATTCTGTCGGTAAAAAACCAAGATCGGGCATAGCCAATAGTGCATTCTTGCCCATCAGGCGCATACAAAGGCCGGTAGCCGCCCATTTTTTTCCCCTGGCGATAAAGGTTACGAAAAGCAGTTGTAAAGTAGTTTTTTTAGTACAAAGTTCCTGAATCAAATATTCCAGGGCGGTGGGAGGGGAAGGGTTGGTCGCATCTAAAATAAAGGGAATCCCTTTCATATCACACGGCATATCTTTGCTGGAATCGCCGATTACCAGCATGTATCTCTCAGGCCACCAGCCCAATTGATATTTTTTGTTCACCTCCCGATACTTTTTCCCCTCCCATGCCATCACCTGTTGCCTGTCGAAGATAGTAGCAAATTGGCAAACCAGCCCGCCTTGCTCCAGAGCCAGTCTGGCATAGGCAGATGAGGCATTGGTCGTAAGGATATTGGTGATCCCCAGTCCCGACATTGTTGTAGTAATTCAGGGATGCCTGGGCCGCACCTGAAATATACCATTGCTACTTTCCAGGGCGCTAAAAATGCCCAAAGTATCGTCCAGATCTCAACAGATAATCTTAGGCATGGTCTTCATGGATTACTTCTTTTCCACTTCTGTGGATTCTACCAGGTTACGGCATGTGATAGTTCAAGCTGTCATCACCGGGCGTCCGGCATTTACGCATCCCAGTCCCAGCGGTATCCCATCTGTGTAATCACGTTCTTTTCCACCGCATGCATCCTGGCCGCTTCTTGCGGGTCTTTGTCGTCATAGTCGAGGAGATGCAGGATGCCATGTATGGTGTAGAGGATAATCTCCCCTTCAGCTTCGATACCGCGGGCCTTACTCTCCTCAAATGCCGTCTCGCCGGAGACGATGATCTCGCCTTCGTTCTCGCTGATGGGAAACGAAAGTACATCGGTCGGGCCTTGGTGTTTGAGATAGCGTTCGTTCAATTTGGCAATCTCGCTGTCGTTGACATAGACGAGCGACAGCCGTATCTTGCGTTTGCCCCAGGGCAGAAGAGTCACCGCCTTGCGGATTTTCTCCTCGTCCAGCGGCACAAAATTTTGCTCATTGGTGATGACGATGCGCATCGTTCTCCTCTTTCCTGGCTATTTCCGCTAACTTGCATGCCAACTCTTCGATGTACGCGCGGTTTTCCAGCTTGTGGCGCCATTCTTGCGGCATGGCTTCGATGCCGAGGTAAGCGCCCGCAACGCCGCCGGCCATGGCCGCCATAGTGTCGCGGTCGCCGCCGTTCAGAGAGGCGCAGTAGAGACAGTCAACATAAGACTTGGGATACTTGAGGAAGGCGAAGAGGGCGAACGGCACCGATTCGTGGGTGGCCACGCTCATCTTGAGCGTGCGGCCCACCTGGTAGTCGGCAATATCCTGAGCGAGCAACTCTTGCACGAGACACATCTTCTCGCACATTTCGTCGGTGCGGCAGGCGTCAATGAGACTACGCACAAACGCCTCGCGCGGGAAGTCGCTTTGCGTACCGAGTTGCATTGCTTCGGCGATGGCCAGAGCCACCACCGCCGCGCCATCTATGGCAATGGGATGGGTATGCGTTACCAGCGACGCTTTCTCGACCAGCGCGTACAGCTCGGCATCGGCGTGGAAAAATAGTCCCAGCGGCGCCACCCGCATGGCGGCACCGTTGCCGAACGAGCCCTGGCCTTTGAATATTTCGCCGGCCGCCTGGCGGTAAGAGATGCCTTCGTGCTTCACCCGGTAAAAAATGGTAGGTGGCCCCATGCCATAGCCGCGCCATGGCTCCCGGTCGTAATTGGCGCGGAAGGTGTCGCCAAGATGCTGCTCGTCCAGCCTGCCTATGGCGGTAAGAGATTCGGCCAGGCCGATGGCCATTGCCGTATCGTCCGTATACTTCAGATAGTCCTGTGCATTGATATGAGCGCGCAATGCCTCGGCAGAACGGGCATGGAATGCCATCTCGCCGATGGCGTCACCGAGAGCGCTTCCCACCATGCTGCCCAGAAAACGGGAAACGAGATTGGTTTGGGTCATAGGTTACTTCCGTTACGTGAGAATCCGTGTCACTACTTCTTGTTTTCTCCCTGAGGCTGTTTTTCGCCCCAATGGATCGGGATGTAAAAAAGGCTCATCTGTTTTTCGCCCTGCTCGCTGCCGTAGGCAAATAGCCCGCCAAGGACAGAGAAGCGGCTTTTCTGCTTCTTCTTTTCCTCTTTGTAGGAGCAGAACAACACGCGATGGTAGAGCAGGCTGTCGTTGGCTTTGTACTGGTAAAGCGGGCCGAGCAGCGAGAGAGTTTCAGCGCCCTTGGGGCCGCTGCTGTAATCGAACATGGTGACAAAAGGCAGCCATGCTTTTTCGATACCGTAGGGGAGGTAATCGTCAAACCACAGCGGACTCAGGGCGCGGTAGCGTACGGTGTCGTCTTCCTTCTTTTCGTAAGAAAGGAACGGCCACAGCTTGACGCGTTCGTTCGTCTTGCCGCCCTTGCCCTTGGCCTCGCGGTAATGGCTCCAGTAGAACGGCAGCACGTAACGGCTTTCTTTGTGGAAAGTGAGATAGTCGCTCATCGTATGCCAGTAGATGGGCCACAGCAGCATGAGCTCCTCTTCCTTGCCCAGCTTGCCCATGTCGCGCTGAAATTCCCAATAAAAAGGCCAGATGCGGAACTCGTTCACTTCCTTGTCGGTGCGGGTCTTGAAAAACGGCCAGGGAATATTGTATTCACGGTAGCCGCTTTGCGTGTTGTAGGCATAAGAAAAAAGCGGCCACAGGAAGGTGCGGCTTACGGCGATGTCGCTCACCGATTCACCGTAGAAAGGGAATACCTCGAACTCGGTGTACGGATGACGTTTGTGCAAATCTTCCTCGTTGTAGTGGATGATCGGCCACAGGTAGGAGCGACGGCGGAATTTGCCTTCTTTTTCATAGTAGCTGTAGAGCATGCAATAAAAACGAAAATGTTTGCCGCCGCCGTCACCGAAGCGGAAGAACGGCCACAAGTAGCCGCGCGTTTCGTATTCGCCGTCGCGTGCCTTGACATAGAAAGGGAAAGGGCGCAATTCGATTTCGTCGTAGCCGAGGAGTCCCTTGATATTGCCCCAGCCGAGCAGTGCGAGATAGGCGCCTTCCTTGGTGTCTACCCCGCCGAATGCGGCAAACGGCAGGAAGAACCAGTCGAAGTCGCGTTCTCCTGCCTCTGGTCTTTTGAGGTCGTTGAAGTAGTAAAACGGCAGCACCCAGATGCGCGTTTGCCCCGGCTCCTGGCGAAAGAGGCCGAGTGGCCAGAGAAACAACATCTGCGTGTACTCTTTGTCTTTGGGAAATTCGCCGACAAATAACGGGCGAAAAGCATGGCTGTCTCCCTCCGGCGTACTCTGGTAAGAATAGAGCGGGCCGAGTACATCGAGCCGTGATTCCTGTTTTTCCTGATCCCGTTCGTAAAACACGAGTGGCCATAGATCAACTTCATCGCCGAGATGGCAGCCTGAGAGCAGGGACATGGCAATACAAAATAATAAAATGGGGTTGCTTCTATGAAACATAACTGCTACTCTTTCTGCGCTTCCTGCTCCCTGAGATGGGCAAACGCGCGTTCCACCGCCTTGGGGTGCAGATATTGGATGTACTTACGCACGAGTTGATGCTGGGTGTAAGGATGCGTCAATTTGAAGTGCAGTGATGTGGCAAATGCTCCCTTGCTGTCGAGGATGATGTGGCGGCTGTTGGGTACCTGGTAGCCGCGCTTGCAAGCGGTGTGGCCGACGACCAGAATGTCGCATTCCACTCGTTGGGCAAAGAGATCAGCCGCTTCCTGACTCAGATCTCTTCCCCACACCAGTTTTTCAACGAGGCTTTCGTCTTTTTTGCGCTCGCCTGTTCCCTGCCGGAAAAATTTGAGCGAATAATGCGGAATATACTGCATTTCCGGCGTAGAGTGAGAAATAAAAATACGGTGGGGGGTCAGGCAGGCCAGTGGCATGGTTTTGATAAAATCGTGCAAAAGTTCCTGGACGGTTTCAAAGTAGGTGCCGTACTCCTGTTTCATTCCTTCACGGAACAGAATGTTGTAACAAATACCGCCTTTGAGAATTTCGCGTCCGGTGAGTTCTGCCAGCTCGTGGTTGCCGAGGATGATGTGCAACTGATGAGTGAACTTGCTCTTGGCGGCCACGATCTCTTCATGCAAGAGAAAACTTTGGTCTTCACTGGTTTCGCAAGTGTGTGTCGGCTCCTGGACGATCAAATGACGGTCGGGGTGGATATCCAGCTCGGACGCTTGCAACACCCTGGTGAAATTCTCGCAATTGCCGTGCAGGTCACCCGTCACAACAACGTCTCCTTGTGCCGGCAGTTCGATAAGATCACCGTGCCGATAGCGGTCTTCCATATTGGCACGGATCGCCAAGGTGTAAGCAGATCTGAGTTGGAGGAATTTGCGGCTGCTGATCAACCATTTGCTCCTTATAATTTGTTTTGACTTGCAATTGTCTTGATCTTCAAGTAAAATTCAATTCCTGTTTACCCTCTACAAAAAGTAGCACCTAATTTTTACGAAAGGATGGACCTATAGATGTTTTTTCCCATGCTGAATGACAGCACTCTGGATATGGGGTTATGGATCATTTTGCTGATATTCTCTTGCTCAGTTCATGAAAGCGCTCATGCCTGGGTTGCTTACCGCTGCGGCGACGACACCGGCAAAAACGACGGGCGTATCTCGCTCAATCCGATGGTACATATCAGCCTTATTGATTCGATCTTACTGCCCGTTTTGTTGTTGATCTCCACCGAAGGCAGGTTTATTCTGGGAGGAGCCAAACCGGTTATCATCAACCCCAGCAAGCTGAGGAATCCCGAGCGAGATATGACCCTCTCGGCAGTTGCCGGCCCGCTCTCGAATTTGCTGCTCGTCGTTGTCGCCACTCTTCTTTTGCTGGTGGTCAAGGCAGGGTTTTATGCTCCTAACGAGCTGTTTGCACTGATGCGCAACGTAATTTTGAATTTGATCAGTCTCAATCTGATCCTGGTGTTTTTCAATCTTTTGCCGATTCCCCCGCTCGATGGCGCACGCGTTTTCCGCTATCTTGTCCCGGCAGTGCGTGGCCTATATGACAGAATGGACGATTGGGGGCTTGCCATTCTCATCCTGTTGATGGTATGTGTGCCGGAAATTTTCCAGCTTATGGCCAGTTTAACTGTGTGGGTGCTGACCTTCATTCTTTATCTCTATTACCTGGTATAAATGGCTTATCTTCGGCCGGTTTGTGCTTTTGCAAGCTTTCCTCGCGTACTTGCATAATCTCTTTTTGAGACAAGCTTTCCGTGATCTTTTGACGTTTCTTTTGTGAGCTGCCCTGCTGGCTTGCCTCTTTGATTTTGAGTACTTCTTCGTTACTGTAGACTATAGTTACCGGCCCATCTTTTTTGGGTGAGTTGGTACGCATAGATTGGGGCAACACGTCCACTGCTTCCGGCTCGGCAGAAGATAACTTGCCTAGAGGATTTTGCGCACTCTCCTGGCGGATTTGCATGATTTCTTCTTCGGAAAACCGTTGGGTAACCGGCGTGTTTTTTTTCCCACTTTGCCGACTGGCTTCCTTGATCTCCATGATTTCCTGGGAAGCATAAGCTTTCGTCACTTGCGGATTCTTGGGGGGGGCCGACGGCTGCGGCTGTTTACCCTGCTTTGACTTGGTATCTTCTTTTGCGTCCATGCTTTTCTCCCATCATTTTTGTTGCTTCACCAAGCGAAAACCAAGGGCATCGTCCCGATATTCCGGCGGGTTGAAACTGCGATAAGAGAGCAAACATGCCTGGGACGATGAATTCCAGCCGCCGCCACGGTTGACGTAGCAATCTCCCCCGGACGAAACCAGCGGATCCTTGGTATCACTGGGATTATAGCCTGCCTTGTAACAATCGAGGCACCACTCACGTACATTGCCAATCAAATCACAACAACCGTAGATAGAACCTTCCTGAAACATAAAACTGCCCACCGGGGCCGTATACAGATAACCGTCGCGCCCCTGGGAAGATGGCTCGTCATCGGCCCGGTAATTACAACGATAGCTATTGCCTATGTTGGGCAGTGCGTTACCCCACGAATAACGACGCGCGGGCAACGGATTGGCACGCATGAAAATAGGAATCTGGCTGCCGCCCCATTCCGGAATCTCATTGCCGCCGCGAGCCGCTTTTTCCCATTCCGCTTCGCTGGGCAAACGACGGCCGGCCCAATCTCCATAGGCTCTGGCTTCTTCCCATGTGACGTTTACCACCGGATGGTCGTCTGCCAGCCACTCCGGCCTGGACGGCAGCGCACGGCCGGTTTGCTGACAGAACATTTTGTATTGGCGCAACGTGATTTCATATTTGTCCAGGTAAAAGCTGGCCAGCTCGATCTGCCGTACCGGCAGCGAGGCGAACAGTTCCGGATCACCCATGGTAAAAGGCCCGCCGGGGACAAATACCATCACACTGTTGTCTTTGTACCACACGTATTCTCCACGCCGTGAGGCCTTGCTTAAACCTGGCGGCACAAGTTCAGCGAAGTAACCGATTTCGTTCGATTCATTATTTCTGAGTTTTTCCGGCGGCAGTGAAGACGAAGGCGTATTGACCTTGACATTGGGATTGTAGCCGGTGATCACCTGGGGTGCGGTGCTACCACTATCGAAGAGAATATAAACTCCCCCCGCCAGTATTAATGCCAATACGCCAACAAGAAGTTTTGCTCGCATATCCATGAATGTTTCCCCAGATAGATTTTTCTTATCGCTGCAATACCGCCATAGTTTTTTTAATATCTATGACGCGCACATACACATTGATTTTGGCCGATTTAGGTGAACAGCCGCCGTAGGCATATTCGATGTTTATCCCTGCTTCTGAGAGCTGTCGGCAGAAATCGCGCAAAGCACCCGGTTTGTCACTCAACGTCACCTGTAGCAATTCGTTTTCTACACACATGACACCGACTTCGGCAAACATTTTTTTGGTATCTTCGGGTTTGTCAACAATAAGCCTGACCACGGAATGATCTACCGTGTCGGTAATAGACATGGCTTCAATGTTTATTTTATGTTCAGAAAAATGCTTGCACAGTTCCAACAAAGATTCCGGTTGTTTGTCGAGAAAAACTGCGAGTTGCCGCATTACCGCAGGCCGCGCCTGTGGTGTTTGAGTTGGCGAAACCATCTGCGGTGTTTCGCCTTGCGGTGGCAGATTTTTGGCCTGATTGGACTCTGCCGATACCTTGGATTCCTGTGCCTGATTCTTTGCTTTCTTTCCCATAATTTCCTCTATGTATAGCTATTTCTATTGTCAAATAAAACTGTTTGTATCGAAATTCTACCACAAAGTTGGGAGAGGTCAAAGAAGAAAAAAAATGGAGAATGAGGCGTAGGTGCAAAAAATGTCAAAAAAAAAATTGCGTATACCGGTCAAATTTACTATAATTTTATCTGATTATTCTGATTATATTGAATATTCTGGCAAAGTTGGGAGAGGTCAAAGAAGAAAAAAATGAAGAATGAGGTGTAGTGCAAAAAAATGTCAAAAAAAAAGATTGCATATGCGGGTCGAGTTTACTATAATTTTACTATTCACCGATTTTTTATAAACGCCGGAAATAGTGTGAGTGGAATCTATTCGGCAATACCAATCATAAAAAGGAATTTTCATGAAAAAGTTTGGCGTGCTTTCTCTATACTGCATCAGCTTATTGTTGTTCGCTTTCACGGCTATGGCCGCTGAAGACTAGGATTCCTCTAAGTGCAAAGTAGTAGTGGAGAGCAAGGGTACAGAAGTACAAGTCACGATAACCGGCGGGGCCACTTCCTGGCAAGATTTCACGGAAGGCATCGAGATTACCGAAAAAGAGGCATTCATTTCGCTGTCAACGGAGAATGTGCCCGATCTGGCAGCATATCTGCAACAAAAAGAAATCAATATTCCGGACGGGGCAGTGATCGTCATCAAAACACCGCTGATGTTTTTACGGCTCAAAAAAAATACTGACTTGCACAAGGTAAAAATCGAGGTGCAAGAAGGCCGGATTGTAATTGTTTATACGCCGGTAGAACGGGTCTTCTGGCAGAACTTCCAGGAAGAGGTGGAAACCAACGATGTGCGCAAGGAAGTGACTGTTTCCGTGGGCAAAGGGTATTTTTACAGTGTCGGAGATTTGTTGAGCAATAAAGGGATTGCTGTCCCCGAAGGCTACTATGTCATCGTCAAAACCGTGAATCTCTCTTTACGGTTTCCCAGCAGCATCAATTTGGGGTGGATCGGCCTGGAAATGGACGGCGGCAAAAGTACTTTCGATTTGCGTTCTGAATTTAAGGGTGTTTTTTATCTGCCCAGTGGTGACAGGATAAACTTTGCCCAGCGTTTGGAAGAGTTCAGACCACCGGCCCCGCAAGGTGTCCCAGACCCCAACGAAATCAACACCAAGCAAAATGTACACGAAAAGAAACCGGCCCAGTCGTAGCATTTTTTAGTGTCTATAAGCAAGCGTGTCCGGTGTTTGAAAGACGCCGTGTGTCTCGTGTGGGAAAGCGCCCCAGGGTGGACGCTGGCCAGCGCAGCGCTCGTCATGGTGCAGGGAGGACTGCCGCTCGTTTCCCTTTATCTGACGAAGCGCGTGGTTGATTCGGTAACGGCCGGCTTCGCGGCTGCGGACAAACAGACGGCCTTTGCGGAAACGGCTGTCTTCATCGCTCTTCTGGCCGTTGTCACGCTGGCCGGTTTTGTCTTTGCTGCGCTCACCAGCCTGGTCAATGAAGTGAAAGCACTGCACATCAGCGACCATATAGAAAATATCCTCCACTCCAAATCGGTGGCAATGGACCTGGAATATTATGAAACGCCGCAATACTACGACACCATGCACCGCGCCCAGCAGGAAGCCCCGTATCGGCCGGCGCGCATCGTAGACGGGTTGGTGCGGCTGGCGCAGAGCAGCATGACACTTTTGGCCATGGTGGCCTTGCTCTTCTCATTCCACTGGGGCGTCGCTGTCGTCTTGTTCGCGGCGGCCGTGCCCGGGGTACTGGTCAAGTTGCGCTATGCCGGACAGATGTTCCGCTGGCAACGGGAACGCACGCCGGCCGAACGACTGGCCAACTATTTCCAGTGGTTGATCACCAGCAGCAGTGCGGCCAAGGAAATGCGCGTTTTCGATTTGGGTAATATTTTCGTCAACCGCTTCCGCAGCCAGCGCCAGACTATTCGCAAAGAGCGGCTTGCCATGTCGCTGCGGCGTTCGCTGGCCGAGCTGCTGGCCCAGCTCGCCGGCGCACTGGCCATCTTCGGCGCTTACGCCTTCATCGCCTACCGCACGGTGCGAGGAGCCATCACCATGGGCGATCTGGTGATGTATTATCAGGCTTTCCAGCGTGGCCAGGGTTATCTGAAAGAGATGCTCCACAGTCTGGCCGGACTTTATGAAGACGGCCTTTTTCTCTCGAATTTTTACGAATTTCTCGAGCTGAAACCTAAAATCGTCGAACCGCTGGTGCCCGTTGCGATGCCGCAACCCATGCGCACAGGCATTGTCTTCGAGCGCGTCAGCTTTCAGTACCCTAACGCCGACGACAAAGTGCTCGAAGAGGTCAGCCTGACCATTCGTCCCGGCCAAGTGGCGGCCTTTGTCGGCGAGAACGGCTCCGGCAAGACGACGATTGTCAAGCTGCTCGCCCGCTTGTACGACCCGACAGAGGGCGCTATCACCGCCGATGGCATAGATGTGCGCCAATTCGCGAGCAAAGAGTTGCGCAGCCAGATCAGCGTCATTTTTCAGGACTACATGCATTACCACCTGGCGGCCAGAGAAAACATCTGGTTCGGCGATGCAACACTAGAGCCGACCGACGGGCGGATTGCGGCTGCCGCGACGATTTCGGGCGCGGACGAAGTGATTGGTAAATTGCCGCAAGGCTATGAAACGCCCCTTGGCAAATGGTTTCAGAACGGAGTCGAGTTGAGCACCGGCCAATGGCAAAAGATAGCCCTGGCACGCGCTTTCATGCGCGACGCGCAGATCGTCGTGCTCGATGAACCGACCAGCTCACTCGATGCCCAGGCCGAATACGAAGTTTTCCAGAAATTCCGCGAAATTATCCGCGGACGCATGGCCATCCTCATCAGCCATCGCTTCTCGAACCTCCGTCTGGCCGATGTGATCTACGTACTCGAACATGGAAAAATCCTGGAAAGCGGCAGCCATGAGGAACTGATGCAAAAAGGGGGCAAATATGCCCATCTCTTTGAACTGCAGGCGAGGAGTTACCGGTGAGATGGCCGTGGTTGGCCTCGATACTTGGCCATTACAATCAAAGGAGACATCATGCGCGTTGGCATCAACCCTCTCATTGATTGCTGTTTCAAAAAAATTTTTGGCAGTGAAAGCAACAAAAATCTGCTTCTCAGCATGGTCAATGCGGTATTGGAAGAGAGCAAACAACCCAAGGTCGTGGAACTGCAAATCCTGAATCCATACAATCCCAAGGAGTTCCTGGGCGATAAGCTATCCATCGTAGACATCAAAGCGAAAAACGACACCGGCGAATGGTTCTTGATCGAAGTGCAGATTCAGATGTACAGTTACTTCCCGCAAAGGTTACTCTACTACTGGGCCAAGAATTACCAGTTGCAGCTCAAAGAAGGCGAGCAGTACCACTTGCTGCAAAAAGTGAACATCATTTGCGTGTGCCAGGAGCAGTTGCCGATAGCGACCGAGCATTACTACAACCTGTTTCGCGTGCAGGATGTAGAGAAACATGTAACATTGAGCGATCACCTCAGTATCTACACGCTAGAACTGCCGAAATTTATCGCTGAGAAGGAGACGCTGATGAAACAACTGGAACAATGGGCTTACTTTTTGAAGCACGGCGAAAGCCTGGACGACGAGAAGTTGCCGAAGTCTCTGGATACACCAGAGATTCGACAGGCAGTAGGTGAACTCAAAAAGTTTACCATGGACGAGGTCGAACGTGACCTATATGAATCGCGACTCAAGGCGGTCATGGATGAAAAATCGAAGATGTATGACAATTATCTGACCGGAATGCGCGAAGGCGAGCAGATCGGCATCCAGAAAGGCGAGCAGATCGGCATCCAGAAAGGCGAGCAGATCGGCATCCAGAAAGGCGAGCAGATCGGCATCCAGAAAG
>JAGVGO010000195.1 GCA_020057085.1 Planctomycetota bacterium
AAAATTTTTACTTGACTTTCATGAGAGAATCTCCCGCCAGGGGAGAGGTTATACTCTACCCATAATTTTTCTATCCCCCCGAAGTGTTAGATACGCCCTTGAGCATAGCCGTAGCTCTGTAACTGAGGGTGCGACGACGCCATTGACCCTCTGTCCTTCGCTCACGCTCAGGGCGAGGGCGAGAACCTCTTTGAGGTCAAAAGATCAAGTAAGTTGTAAAGGTTATTTTTTTACAGCGACTAAGTTTGCAAAACTTTTGCTTGCGTTTGTGTCTACAATTTGTTAAAATAATCTCCCGTTGTGTAGTCAAGCAAGAAATTTCTCCTAATCATCTTTCTTCCTTCATATTAGAGTTGGTAATGGAGTCACCGAAAGATATTCATAATCTGGATGAAATGATTGGGCTGTCAGTCAACAAATATAAAATTGCCCAGCGTATTGGCCATAATAAAGTATTTCTGGCTTTCCACGAAGATTCGCCGGAAAAGCAGGTGGCATTGAAGGTGTTTTTTCCTGATCCTTTTGCCAGCAATCATGATGTGATCCTGGAACGCTTGCAAGCAGTGAGTAAATTGGATCACGAAAATATTGTCAAAGTGGATGCAGTCGGAGAGCAGATATACGGTGAGTCGGACGAGCGCAATTTCATCTATGCGGTCATGGAATACGTACCTGGAGAAAACCTGTACGACCTGATGAAACGTAACCCCAGGTTGCATTGGGCAGCGGCAGCTGAGTTGGCATCTGATATTGTCAAGGGACTGGTCGCCGCCCATGAACATCAGGTAATGCACCGCTGTCTGCACCCTGATCGGGTACTTCTGGGTAAAAGCGGCCAGATTAAAATCAATTTTTGTAATGAAGGTGAAATCACACCAAGCAGAGAGGTTGTCTACTACGTACCACCGGAGCTATTTTTGGGTCAGGATTTGACCGCTGAATCGGATGTCTATTCGCTTGGCGCCATTATCTACAATATTGTCACCGGCAATCCGCCGTTTAGCGGTAAAGAACCTAAAGAAGTCGCTCTCAAACACCGTGAGCATTCGGAGATTCTACCTTCCTATGGCGTAGCCGATATTCCGCACCCGTTGTCCCTGATTTTGTCGCGCAGCCTGGCGATCAATCCCAAGGAACGCTACTCGTGTGCTGTCGAGCTCAAGGCCGCGTTCCGCAATTTCATGGTAAACGACATCGGTGTCTACAAACCTGGTTCCTATAAGGAACTGTTCCGGCGCGTCGAAGTATCGGAAAGCGATAAGGCTTTTACCCGCGAGGTGGAAAAAGTAAGACGGCAAAAGGTAGTACCTTGTGCAGATAAAGACAAACAGAATACCCCATGCCTGCCGCAGCAACATGTTAAATCCATGGTTTCCATGTGGCGAGAACATTTTCGCAAGCTGGCCAAGCATCACAGAGTGGGGCATCTGTTAGGCGATCATGCTGCTTTGACGATCCTGGCCGGACTGCTTTCTTTGTTTGTCAACATCGCTCTGGCTTTCTTCATTGTTTTTTGGTTCAAAAAGTAGCCGCAGGGTGCGGGCGTGTCAGCGCCAAAACCCGTGGTCGTATCGGCGCATTGTATCGGTGAATCAAGCATCTATGCCTGTGTCCGTATCGGCACAGGGTACAGGTACGTCAACGCCTGCATCCTATGTCTACGGTTCCCCTGAATATATCCTCAGCCACCACATCCCTTCTCAAAAACTATTTTGGAGACCATCCATGCAACGATATGTTAAGCTCTTTTTGGCGACTCTTGCCACAGTGGTACTGGTGGTTCTGGGCGACACCAAACTGGGCGAGATACCGCCACTTGGCAAATTTTTTTCGCCCTGCCACGGGTTTTGGCAAAACGGGCTTACCGACCAACGAACACCGACGCGATTCATACTGGGCGGGCTCAACGGCAAAGTGAAAGTGGTGTGGGACGAGCGTATGGTACCTCATATTTTTGCCGAAAACGACCACGATCTTTATTTCGCACAAGGTTATGTCACTGCCTACCATCGGCTGTGGCAGATGGATTTTCAGACTTATGTGGCGGCCGGGCGGCTGTCGGAAATTTTTGGCAGACGCACGCTGGATTTTGATATACGCCAACGGCGACTGGGCATGTTTGAAGCGGCCAAGCGAGCAGGGGAATTATTTTTGTCGGCGCCGCACAGTCGGAAAATCTGCGAAGCATACAGCGCAGGCGTGAATGCTTATCTCTCTACGCTTTCGCCAAAAGATTATCCTCTCGAATACAAAATCCTCGACTACACACCTGAGCCATGGACTACACTCAAAAGCGCCATACTTCTCAAATATATGGCGTGGCGTCTGTCCGGCCCCAACCATGATTTACAGATGACGCAGAATCTCAAAAAAGTCGGCGACGAAACCATGGCCAATCTTTTTCCCCCTTATCCTGCAGACATTGAGCCGGTAATTCCCAAAAATACGGCATGGGATTTTACGCCGCTGCCGCTCGACAAACCCGACGACCTGTTTATGCCCAAACGACTCGATCTGGAGATGCCCGTACCGACACCGCAGGAACTGAACTACATGGAAGGCAGCAACAATTGGGCAGTGGCAGGAAGTAAAACGGCAAGCGGCCACCCACTCTTGTCCAACGATCCGCATCTCATGCTCACTCTGCCTTCAGTGTGGTACGAGATGCAGCTCGTTTCTCCCCATGTCAACGTTTACGGCGTGACGCTACCCGGTGCGCCCTGCGTCATCGTCGGTTTCAATGGCAAAATCGCCTGGGGTGTCACCAATGCCACGAGCGATGTCGCTGACTGGTATGAGCTGGAGTGCAATGCAGATTACAGCGAATACCGCCACGACGGGCAGTGGAAAAAAATGCGCCGTGTCGTGGAAGAAATCGTCGTGCGCGGCGAAGGCAAACATGTAGAAACTGTGCTTTACACACACCATGGGCCGGTTCCGGTAATGCCGGAAGACAACAGGTGGCGCGGCCGTCTGCCGCAACTTGCGGCCTTCCGCTGGGCCGGCCACGATGCCGGCAACGAGCTCATCGCCTTCTGTAACCTCAACCGTGCCGACAACTACGATGCTTACGTAGAGGCCATTTCCCACTATGCCTGTCCAGCGCAAAATTTCGTGTTTGCCGATGCCAGTGGCGATATCGCCATCTGGCACAACGGTCGCTTGCCGGCCAAGTGGTATCAGCAAGGACGCTTCATCGCTGATGGCAGTGACGCACGCTACGATTGGCAGGCGTGGATTCCTCAGGCGCAAAATCCACACGTCAAAAATCCGGCGTGTGGTTTTGTCAGTTCGGCCAATCAGCATGCCACCGACAAGAGCTATCCTTATTTTCTGAACGCAGTGTATGAATCGTACCGCAACGTGCGCATCAACGAACGGCTCAGAGCCATGGAAAAAATTTCGCCCGATGATTTCCGTGTATTGCAAAACGACAGCAAAGATTTGCATGCCGCCTCGCTTCTGCCGACTTTGCTGCGACTGGTGTCTGCCGATAAATTAAAGCATCCGGCAGCGGGCGAAGCAGTGCGTCTGTTGCAGGAGTGGGACTTTTGCCGTGATGCCGGCAAAGTGGCGCCTGCCATTTTTTCCGAATGGTGGAAATGGCTCTATCGGGCTATCTGGGAGGACGATTTCGGGTTTCTGCCATTCACGCTTTACCCAAGCCGTCGCCGCACCGTGGAACTCATCGTGCAAGAACCGGCCAGCAAATGGTTCGACGATACCCGTACGCCCCAGCTCGAAACGTTGCCAGAGCTTGTCCAGCAGTCTCTGGCCAAAGCTCTGGCCAGGCTGGACAGGAAGTTCGGCCGTGTCACGCACGCCACCTGGGCGCGCTACCAGGGAACTTCCATTGCGCATCTGGCACGCATACCAGGTCTTGACCACAAAAATCTGTTTGTGGGCGGCGGTGCAAGTTGTGTCAATGCGACGAGCGATAACAGCGGGCCATCGTGGCGCATGATCGTGACTCTTGGCCCGCAGGTAAAGGCGTGGGGCATTTACCCCGGCGGCCAATCGGGTAATCCCGGCAGCAAATATTACGACAATTTTCTTACCACCTGGTGCCGTGGCGAACTGGCAGAACTCTTGTATCTGCGTACGCCGGAAGAACAACACCCGCGACTGCTGACTGCCTGGCAATTGACTGGAGAGAAGCCATGATGCGCTGGATTTTGTTTGTGCTGGTATGGCTGGGAAGCGGCGTGGCAAGTTTTTACATGCCGTGGTGGATCATTGCGCCTGCCGCTTTTGTCTGCGGCTCTTTGCTGCCGTGTACACCAGGCAAAAGCCTGGCTATCGGTGTGTTCGCATTTGGCCTCTTGTGGTTTTCCGGGGCACTCTACTACCATAGTCTGGGTGAGGGCATAGTCACTGCACGCACAGCCGCTTTGTTCGGCATTGCCCAGCCGTGGCTGCTGTTGGCAGCGTGTACTTTTATTGGCGGCCTTATCGGCGGACTGGCCACACTCGCCGGCAGCTATCTGCGCTCGATCAAAAGTATGTAAAAAAGCGGATGCACGCAAGTACCCCGCTTTTTTTTGTGCTGCTGATTGCTGTGGTTAGTCGGCCAGCTTCACCGAATGTAGCACTTTTCGGATAGCTGTCTGATACTCTTCGAGGTATTGGCTTTCGATAAAACCAAATACCATGAAAGATTTGTTGCCCTTGGTGTAGATAGCGACGCCGAAACAAATTTCCGCATCTGCGGAAAAATAGCGAGATTGCTTGTCCAGATTGCCGGTACCGTCAACGAAAGTTACGCTCAACCCGTTGACCGTGGTGGTTTCCGGTTCACCGATCTTGATATCGTGCAGCCACTGTTCCAGCTCCTGGTCAAGCCCTTCAATGCTGGTTTCCACAAGTTTGGCCATGGTCGGCGCATAAAATTCGAATTGCGGTCCTTTGTCGGTGTCGTCCCAGGCGGTGAACACGTTGCCTTCACCATCCCACTCATGCTCCCAGTCGTCCGGAATCCAGAACGCGAAACCAGACTCTTTATATTGCCAGTCACCTGCGAAAACAGGGGTGACACATACGAGCGCGAGTGCCAAAGCCAAAACATAATGCAAACTTTTCATGTTTTATTCTCCCGTGAAAAAATACCTGTAATGTTGAGTTTTGCCTATTGAGGTAGAGGCGATTTTCACTACATTTTGCAACGGACATTTGCTAAAAGCAAGAAAAAACTTTTGTCAACTCATTAAGGATAAATTATGGTAGATGTTTTCATCGCTTATGAAGGAAACCTCCACTGCAAGGCCACGCATGGGCCAAGCAAGACTACATTGCAGACCGATGCACCGGTTGACCACCAGGGCAAAGGGGAAACATTTTCGCCTACCGACCTGGTCGGCGTTGCTCTTGGCACCTGCATCGCCACGGTCATGGCCATTTATGCCCAGCGACACGGCATCGAACTCAAAGGCATGCAAGTGAAAGTGGAAAAAAACATGCAGCAAAGCCCACGCCGCATCGGCAAGCTGGCCGTGACAGTAGATATCCCTGTGAAGCTGGAAGAGAGACACCGCGAGGCACTCGAAGCCGCAGCTCACCAGTGCCCGGTACACAAGAGCTTGCATCCAGAGATCGAGGCACCGATCGTGTTCCGCTATCCTGGCTAGTCGCCCAGCCGATACAAGCGGGCTACCTGGGGAAACTGTCGCAACACCTCTTGTACCGGCGTTGCCAGCGGATCTTGTGCCGCCAGAAGTTTACCCCGCACAATCTGGCCGTGTACCCGGTAAGATAGCCGCAGAAAAGTGTTGAGAGTAATCCAGGTGTTTTGCAGAGGGCTGTGTGCGGCTTCGATTTGCCCTACCGGCGCCGGGCCCAACGCCAGCAGCCAAATACCAGGCAGCTTTTCCTGTTGAGACGGCCAAACGGTGTACCCCTGGCGATACAGGGGGTAGGTCGCTATCTGCACTTCCATTTCGTTACTCATTTGCCCCTGGATGGTTGCCGGTATAATGATGCATGCAGTATCATTTTTTTCGCCGCGAATGCCGGAAATCTGGCGACAATCCTCCACCATTACCAGTTGCTGCCTGTCGCCCTTTGGTATACGGCGCAACAAGCTAGCACCGATAGCCGGCATACAAGAGTATCTCATGGGATAACCGCTCCACACCGGAAACAGAAGATAGGAATCATTTCCCAATTTCTGATCCAGCATTGGCACCAGTTTACTCCAATCGGTTGGCTCAAGCCGACGCAGTTGTTGCGGCAGCCAGATGAGTGGCAGTGCGGCCAGCGCAGATGCTACAAGGTACAGGTAAATGCCCTGAGGTTTTTTCCATGCCTGTCGTATGGCCTCGACCCCTTCACTGGCGGCGACTAAAAAAAACGGCAGCAAATATGTGTACACGCGCGTCGGCCCCAATTTGAAAACCGGCACGGTCAGCACGACAAAAGTGACAAGCACCAGCCAGCCTGCTGCGGCCGCCCGCGTTTCCCTTTTGGCAAGTGAGATCAGAGCCAGCAAGAGCCATGGCCAGGCAAACAGTTCGCAGGCGACCTGAGTACAACCTGCCCACCACGCTTGCCAGGAAAGAATCGTTACGCCGTGTTGCTGTCCCTGTGCCAGGTCTCCGGCGTGTACTGCCAACCATAATACGGCACAACCCAGAGTGGCGAGATGTGTCAACAAGATAGAGAGATGCTGTCTGCACCACAGCCATGTGCGCATGCGGCCAGCCTGCCATGGTTGAAGAGCGAGAAAATGCAACGCCGTCATGGGCGCCAGGCAAAGAATCGCAGCAGGGATCGTCAATATCGCCGCAATACCACACAAAAAAATGATACTGCACCATATGCGAGAGGGTGGTAACGGCAGACGCATAAACGTTAACCACAATAGCCCGGCGTGCAACACCAGCCACAGTATCTGTAGTGAATAGCCACGCGCCGTCTGCGAGTAATGCACAATATCCGGCATAAATGCCAGCCAGGCGGTGGCCAGCACGATGACGACAAACGGGCGTTTCCCGCTCCACAAAAGCCAGGGCAGCACCAGCAGCAAGGCACAGCCGGCAATAAAAGCCGGCAAACGAATGCTCCAGGTGGAGATGCCGAACAGATGCAGGGAAAGCCCAACCGCCAGGCTGTGCAGCGGGTGGTTGTTGGGCACCGTGAGATCATGAAAAATGTCGCCGACAGGTCGCGTGGCATAATGTTCGGCCGTCCACAGTTCGTCGTATTCAAGCCCGCGCGAGGCAAGTGGCCACACACGCAAGATAATGCCTGCCACAACCACCGCCGCCAACAAACACCACCATAACCGCCGGTTGAGTTGTTGTTCGTTTGGCATAATATTCTCCAGTAACAAAAAATATTGGACGTTGACCATTCTAACACTTTTGGTAGAATTATGGAAGAGTGTAGCAAAAACATTTTTCATTCTACGGAGGGCAGAGCATGGACAATGGCGACAAGAATTGCCAGGAAGCAGCGGTGGTGGGATCACTCCTCGGCACGGCGGTGGGTGACAGTTTGGGGCTACCCTACGAAGGATTGTCACGACGGCGGCAGCGGCGGCTCTATCCGCAGATCATCGGCCAGAGGCTAATCTTTGGCAAGGGGCTTGTTTCCGACGACACAGAACATGCCTGTATGACGGCGCAGGCTATCATACAAACGGCAGGCGACGCAGAACCGTTCGCACGTCTGCTCGCCAGGAAATTGCGTTTCTGGTTGCTCGGCCTGCCGGTCGGCATCGGTTTGGGCACATTGCGTGCCATCTGCAAGCTGTGGCTTGGTTTTCCGCCGGCACGCGCGGGCGTATTCTCGGCCGGTAACGGCCCGGCCATGCGCAGCCCGATCCTTGGCGTGTGTTTCGGCCGCGAACCGAAAAAACTGTGGCAACTGGTGGCAGCTTCCACTCGCTTGACACACAGCGACCCCAAGGCGCAATACGGTGCATTCAGTGTTGCCCTGGCCGCTGCGCTTGCCGGCAGATACGGCGACAAGCCGGTAGCGCCGCAGGAGTATTGGCAGCAGTTGCAAAATTTCCTGCCTGCTGAGGCAAGCGATTTTTTGAAACTCATGCATATGACCGTAGAAAGCGCGGCGTCCGGCGAGAACACGGAATTGTTCCTCACCGTCCAAATGGGGCAACGGCGCGAAGTGAGCGGCTACATCTACCACACCGTACCGGCGGTAATCCACTGCTGGCTGCGCCATCAGCACAACTACCGTGCCGGCATCACCGAGATTGTTCGGTGCGGCGGCGACACCGACACCACTGCCGCCATTCTAGGCGGCATCGTCGGCGCTGCGGTGGGTGAACAGGGCATCCCGCCCGACTGGTTGAGCGATCTGTGGGAATGGCCGCGTAGCGTGGCCTGGATGCGGCTCGTGGGCAGGCGACTCTGCGAAGTGTGCGTGAGCGAAGTAGCCCAGCCGCCCATACCGCTATCTCTTGGCGGACAATTTTTGCGCAATGTCGTGATAATCCCCCTCATCCTGGGCTATGGCTTTCGTCGCTTATTGCCGCCCTACTAACACCCATGCCAGTGTTGCTGCCAGGCTTCGAACATCAACACATTCCACAGCCAATATTGCCAGTTGCGGCGACCGCTCAAGTGCTCCGCCCACTTGTCACGGATCGGAGCCGGCGACAAAAACCTTCTGTCTGCAGCCGTTTCTCGTCCAGGAGATGTTCAGCCCAGTCGCGAGTTTTTTGTTGGGTTGAAGGTTTGGCTGGGGGCAGCAACGACGATGAATATTTTTGTTGTGTTGACATTGTAAACAATTATTGTTACAATATAAGCATATTCGTTACATATATGCCAATTAATCAATGCTTATATATTTGTTTTTAAAAATCTTATGATGTAAAATAAATGTAACTAATTTTTGTAACAATTAAGTAACAATGAGTTTCACTATGGCCCGCTACGATTACCTTAAAAACAATCAAAACCAATATCGGCTTTTCGCTTTGAGTGATAATCCTTTTACCATCTCACCACTATTTAAAGAGTTTCAAGACCGCGAGTTTTGTGAAAAAGAGGAAGAATTGTTCGTCTTTCCCGATTACATTGAAAAAGAAACTCGCATCTTGCTGCAAATGAAAAACAAAAGGACGCTAATCTATGGACTCTACGGCGTCGGCAAGACGACTCTCGTCAATTTTTTCCTCTATCTCGCCCATAACTATTACCGGCGCTTTGGTTCGAGAATTATCGTCACGGAAGACAACGTGGAGCACGCGATCAATGAAATTCTGGTGACGCTTTGTTTCGACATTTTGTCCTACGCCTCTGCAAAATCCATCCTGGAGCCGATTCAATCGTTCAAAAAATGGTTGGTCGAAAAAAATTACCAGGATTCACTACTGCGCAATATCGCTCAATTACTTGGCACCTACACGGAAACAGAAGAAAACGTCAGCAAAAAAAGTAAGCGGACAACACTGCAAGGTATGCCTTACAACGTAGGCATAGGGATGAACTGGGAAAAAGAGATCGAGATTCGCAAAAGCATTTCTTCGTATGTGGAAACTCTGTCGCTTAAAATGATTGCCCGCTATCTGGAGAGTATTGGCGAGATTATCCGAAAACTGGGATTTATGGACTGTATCATTTTCATTGATGAGGCGGATCACTTGCCTAAACTCGACAAGTTTCTTGCCATGCTTACCAAATCCCGAGAGGTACTATTTACGACGGGCTATACTTTTTTCATTTCTGGCTCGCCAGAATTGGCCAAATATACAGAATCCATGGGAACTGTGTTTGACAAACTGATTTTCATTCAGCCGGTTGACTGGCGTGGTTTTTGTGAACTGCTGACTCAGCGAGTAAAAATCGGCAACAAAAAACTGGAACTCGATCATATTTTTGACATGGCGGCGTTGCGTTTCCTCTTCGAACAATCCAAAGGGCTTCGCAAATATGCCTTACGCATGGCTGAAAATGCTATGGATATTGCCGTAGCTAGACAACATGCCAAGATTAGCAAAGAAGATTGCGAGGAGGTGCTCAGACAGGGCAGTGATCAAATCTCGTCCGAGTTGCAGACCATGGAGGTCAAGATTTTGCAATATCTGGCCCGTAATCAAGGTACCTCGCCGTCGCAAAAAGAATTCTTAGAGCATGTAGCCATCAGCCGTGTCTATTTACGAAAGTTATTGGAACAACTGTGCCAAAAAGGTTATGTCGCCAAAGAACAGAAAGGCCGCAAGGTTTATTACAGTTTGTTGTCTCAATACAGGCCGTATTTTCTTGAAAAGTAAGCCTGGCAATGGCCTGGCGTTGCGAGAAGTACCCGAGTGCCTCCAGGGACGGAAAGCTCGTTGCATGAACCGCTACCGCAGGCACACGGGCCATTGATTTTCATTTGGAACTTACTCCCGTTCTGTAACATCCACTGCATCTTCGATGTAGAACGTCATGACCGGCCCATCCTTGTCACCTCGCCCAAGTTGAATACTATCGCCAGAATTTAACCTGCGCTTGTCCACGGCTTCGCCAAAAACGGACGTTCCGTTGGTGCTGCTCATATTGTGAATGAAGTACAAGCCTGACCTGAAATAGATCACAGCATGTTTAGCGCTGACCGTGGCGTCCGCTAAGACGAGATCGTTTACCGACGCTCTGCCGATTTTGAACGGCAGGTGTTCTATGGCCACAGTTTTGTCATTGAACACCAGGAAAGCCTTGACTGCTGGAGTGATACATTTATCGAGATTCGCCTTCATCTCTGTCAACGCCAAATTGCAGGCTATGAGCGCCAGCTCTGCAGATTCTCGAAGCACTTGCTGAGGGGTCCCTAAAAATGCCCTGGCTTCATGCACTGCGGTATTCCCGAAAGATCTTACCATATCCGCTGTAACTTTTGCGGAGAGCAAGCCATTCTTCTGCGCCTGAGTGATCATATCGGCCAATGATCTGGCAGTGTCAACACCTAAAACAAGATCAGCCCACTCGATAGCACTTTCCAGTGTGACTCTTGCCATGATGAGCGAGGGGAGAAACCTCTTGTTATCATAGCACCCGTTGGTCTCATCAATGCAAAGATTCACGACCGACAGGGGCTCAGCCAGATTATAAACAGATTTTTCATTGTTAGAATATTCAACTTTTTTCTGCATCGTTGATACTCCTAAAATAGCTAGTTTAAACTAATAAATTTATACTATTGTAGTGTAACCCAAAATAGTCATAAATTACAAGAAAAAAATATTGCAACCAACAATAAAAAATATTATACTGAACGCGGAAGTTTTTTCTCATTTCATATCTTTTAAGGAACCACCAGACCATGATTAAGAAAAAAAAGGAAAAAGAGCAATTGCCGAGGGAAGAATTATCTCAGCACACAGAGTCTAGCGATCAGACGCAGCTAAACGCTCTTACCCAAGGAGCAGCAGCAACGATTTCTTTGAGTACAGCGACTCCTGAGTGGGCGAGGATAACCCCTATCAACAAAGAGTTATGGGGGCGTCTGCTCTTATTTGTCTACCTCTGCCAGGGACAGTTGGAAGAGGCACTCGCACTGGCTACGGAAATTTTCCAGGAATTTGCCAAGTCGCAGATGGCTATGGAGCCAGTAGAGTCTCTTTCCATTTTAGCGGTGCAGTTGGCCGTAGATTTTTTGGAAAAGCACCAGGAAAGATGGCGCAAATACCCGCCATTTTTTGAAGAGATAGAGAAGCTCGACATGCGTGAGGATATAGCAAAATGGCTTGCTATCCCTGAAAATGCGGTGAAGTTTACGTTGCAATATGCCAGGAGCAAATTATCGCTGAGAGAAATAAGTGTCTTTTTTCTGGTGCACGTGCGTAAGGTAAAAATGGTAGATGTCGAAAAACAGTTGGGCTGGAACTCCGCTTCCCTCAAATCTTACAAGGCCAAGATAGACAGAGAGCTGGAGGCCTTGCGCCAACACTGGCAGGATAAGGAGAAAAAAAATGAGTGAATTCCTTGACCCTCATTGGGATCGCAAGCGCATTGAGGATGAGCTGACCAGGACGTTGCCAGGCGTTAATCTGGATAGACAGTTGCAAGCAGGAACACCAGCTTTCCTAGAGATCGGCCGATTGATTCTGGGACACTATCGTGTGATAGGCAAGTTAGGCGCTGGCGGCATGGGAGAGGTCTATCTGGTCGAGGATGAAGAATCCAGAATCCTGTTTGCGATGAAGCGGCCTATTCCCTATGTCAAGGCCGATACACTCCATACCCAAGAGGAGCATCGCCAGGCCATAATCTATCTTCTCCAGTTTTGTCAAGAGTCTGAGGTCTGGATCGCCATGGGACTCCACCAGAACATCGTGACTGCATACTTCCTGGAGGTTTTTGAGGACAGCATTCTCCTGTTTTTGGAGTATATTCCAGGGACAATCGCGGAATGTATTCCAGATACGGACTTCAAGAAAGGGACAATCTTAAAAGATTGGATGCAAAAGTGGCACAGCCCGGACGAAAAACTGCTCTGCGCCTTCCAGATCGCCTGCGGAATGCAGCATGCCCATGAGTGCAATATCTTGCATCGGGATTTGAAACCCGGCAACATCCTGGTCACCCAGGATGAAAAAACACAGGAAAACATCTTTAAAATCACAGATTTTGGGCTGGCAACCACGGTGGGCGAAGCCGCAGACACTTGTAAAGGCAGAGGAACCTATGCCTACATGGCACCCGAGCAGTTTGACAACACAATCATTCCGGATAAGCGGTGCGACATCTACAGCTTTGGCGTGATTCTCTACGAGCTTCTGGCTGGCTCGCGTCCTTTCTACGTGCCTCTCATCGGGAATAAGAAGCAGCAACGAGTCGAATGGGAAAAACTTCACAAAGAGGAGACACCTGATTTTTCCAAACTGCCGCCAGAGACTCCGGAAGCGGTCAAGGTTTTGGTGCAAAAATGCCTGGCAAAAGACAAGAACAACAGACCAGAATTTTTTGCCGAGATTGCCGCTACGCTTGCCCATGTTACAGGCAGCACTGTACTCACCTCAGCCAAGATTGCGGCAGAAAGCCTGCCGTATGTGGTGAATAACAAAGCGGTGAGCCTCTTGCGACTCGCCCAAATAGCGGAAAGTTCCAAGAAGGAGAAATACATTGCCCAGGCAGAAGCTCTGTTGCAGAAAGTCCAAGGCTCTGGCTATTACCCCATCCAGTTCAATCTGGCACTCTGCCAATTGCGCCGGGAGACAGCCCAGGGCAAAGCTTTCCTTGAGCAATTTTGGTCGGCTACCCAACCGGACCAAACCCAGTACAAGCCAGAATTTGTGAGCGCAAGGGCGTTCGTCGCTCTGGAGTATGGCGGATTTGTCACAGCGAGTTGGGAAGAGGTGCAAAAGGCACTCCAGGAGCATTCCCAAGACAAGCGCCTCCTCTCCGCAGCCGCATTTCTCCAGTACCGCCTCCGCAACTGGTCTGAATGCCGGAAGTTTTTGGCACAAATTCCCCAGGAGGCTTACTCCCCGGAACACTGGGCCTGCCTGGGAGCGACATTTTGGGAAGAGGGCCTGCAAGACGAGGCGAAGAAAATCTGGAACGAAGGCGCACAGGCGTATCCCAAAGACCGAACCTTGCAGAAGCTGCCCCAAGGCTCTCTGGATTCCTCTGGTACTATGTGGAGCGAAGTCCGCACCCTGCAAAATCTCGAGTATTTTTGCGACTTTAAGCAAACGCTAAACGGAAAATATTATATATCGAGAAGCGAGGCCTCCCCCTTGCGCATCTGGGATCTCGCCACGGACAAGTGCCTGCACACACTGCAATGCCTCACGAGTAGTTGTGGCAAGGTGGCGCTAACTCCAGACGGAAAGTACTGTATTTCGGGAAGTTCTGATAAGACCCTGCGCATCTGGGATCTCGCCACGGACAAGTGCCTGCACACACTGCAAGGCCACACATCTGACGTTGATGCGGTGGCGATAACACCGGACGGAAAATACTGTATCTCGGGAAGTCAAGACTACACCCTGCGCATCTGGGACATCGCTTCGGGCCAATGCCTGCACACCCTGCAAGGCCACACCTCTGGGGTTACAGCGATAGCAGTGACGCCAGACAGCAAATTCTGTATCTCTGGAAGCGGTATCTCTAGAAGCGGTGGCGGCACCCTGCGCATCTGGGACATCGCCACGGGCCAATGCCTGCACACCCACGAAGGTCGCGAACCGGTGGCAGTCACGCCTGACGGAAAATACTGTATCTCGGGATATACCCTGCGCATCTGGGATATCGCCACGAGTCAATGTCTGCACACTTTGACAGACCGGGTTACAGCGGTAGCAGTAACGCCGGATAGCAAATTTTGTATTTCGGGAAGCCATGACTGCACTCTGCGCATCTGGGAGATTGCTACAGGGAAGTGTATGCAGGTATTGAGCGGACACACGGACCGGATCACTGTGGTTGCAGTCACCCCTGATGGGCTTCATGCCATTTCAGGCAGTTGGGACAAGACGGTCAAGGTCTGGCGTTTGGAGATGCAGTGGCAGGACACCTCGCGGGAAGAACGGCCCGAACCTGCTCAGAACCGGCAGCTCATTGCTTCTCTCCAGAAGATGATGCTGGACTATGAGCAGCAGCAAAGCTGGCTGGCCGCCTCTAACCTCGCCCGGCAAATCCTGTACCTGGACACGTTCAGCGCGCCGGCCCATCTCGACTATGCCAAATACCTCGACCGCCTCGTGCTCGCCCAGCAAGCCAAAGCCGATCCGACACTCCGCATCGCCCGCGCCCATCTCCAGCGGGCGTTGCAGTTGGACGCCGGCTTAAACACTGCGCAGGAATTACTGGTGAACGTGGAAAAAGAGCTGCAAGAGATGCAAGGGAGATGAGATATATTAGAACTCATGGATCGCCTAAAAGATGCCGTAAAGAAGAAAGTCACGCCGTGCCGTAGGAAAGGAACGCTTCCTACTCGGGGACAAGCTGGTAGCTCGTTGCACGGCCGGCACCTTGTTGGATGATGAGCTTGTGTTGCACGAAATCAGCCAAATCGCGACGGGCAGTGGCGGCAGAGACGCCCATAAGTTGTTGGTACTTGCGATTGGTGATGGTGTGATGCTGCTTCAGGTGAGCCACTAGACACTGTTCACGTTGCCCTATCCGAACCCGTCCTTGCGGCATAGACGGCCTGGCAAATTTTTGCGGTTTACGCTGGAGCAAGATTTTGAACTCATCGCGAGCGCGGTAATAGAGGTGGCGGCCTTCTCGGCGGCTCAGGTAGATGAAATTTTCCTGACACAATTTTTTGAGTAAAGCAGAAACATTGGTTTTTTGCATCGTCAGCACTTGCACCAGATGTTGATTGGTAAACTCATTGAGCGGCAGGATCGCTTGCAACGCCTGAAATTCTTTGTCCGTCAAAGATCGAGTGCGGTAGTAGACGAGATTGGCAAAAATTTCTTCCGCTTTTTTGGCACTGAGCGTGTCCGTATCGGGGCTGCAATGATTCAGGACGATTTGCGCCACCGCATCCATAATGAAGCGAATCTTGCCTTCGTAAAGGGCGTACAGTCTTCTGATCACTTCGTCGTTGACGGGTGGAATCTCGTGTCCGGGTTTGAGCGCAAGCAAGCGATAACGGGTGCTGATAGCCATGATGACCTCTTCGCAGCTTAATGGTGGGATGTTTACCGGCCAGCCCATGATGCTACTCACCCGTTGTGCCGGAGCAATCACTTCGCTGTAGAACCCTTTCTTGGCGACGAAAATGTAGTAAATATCCGGCAGTTGCAGGATATCCCGAATCTCTTCAAACAGTCTTCGACAGTGGCGATAATCTTCTGTGGCCATCAACTCCAGGTTGTCGAAATGGAGAAAAACTCCGTGGTACCCCATATTCCTGACTTCGGCGATCAACTCGATCAAATAGTTGACGAGCTGGCTTTCTGTCATATCGGGCACATTGAGATGCGGCTGCTGGCTATAGCCGATGCCGATTCCGCAAAGGCTCCCTTGCAAATTCAACGATTCATGGTAAAAAATTTGATTGAGCAACGACAATTTTTTGAGCAATGCGCTGCTTTTCCTGCCTTTTTGCTCGCAAAGCGACAGCAGCTTATGTGACAGGTGGCCGAGAATTTCTCTCAGGAAATCTTTGGCTTGCCAGTTGCTATAAACGGGAATTTCCCTGAGAGTTGTCAATAGCCGATCTTCTGCCTCATATTCCCACAAATAGCGCTGGTAGTTGACGAATGTAGTCTTGCCGACACCCACTTCACCTTCCACTATGCCACGCCCGCCACCCGGATTGCGAATGATGTTGAGTAACTGTTGCGCCTCTGGAGAGTCAAGGCTTCTGCCCACAAATGCCTGACTGATTGGCAACAGTCGTGAGCATAACGAAAGAGCGCCGGTATCAAAAGGGTTCCCGGTAAAGCCCCATTTGTCCCATGGATTTTGCTTGAGTTCCATAGTTATTGCCCGATCAAGAAAAATAATTTGGTTGTTAATCTGTTCATATTACATAACCAATTATAACCATGGGCCAGATCGTGCCCAATGTTGGTGCTGCCTACTCTGCACACCACTTTCGAGGTCACGGCGCTGAGTTCGGCCTTGGTGGGCGTCAGGGATGAGGTAGAAAGATTGTCAAAAAAGTCGTCCATGTCGCTTATGCCGAGCGCCTCGTAATACTTGCGCACCACCAGATCGGTGTAGGGATGCAAATTGGTGGTACCGGTCGCCACCTCAAAACACATGGTGTACAGGTACGGGCTACTGCTGCCCACGCGAATCCAGATAGGCGCGGTAAAACCGGTGACGTCCGCGCTGTATTTGCCGTTGGCATCGGTGGTGACGGTCAGCGTCTTGCCGGCCTTGTCTTTGAAGGTGATCTGGGCATTGGCCAGCGGCGCGCCGGCAGCTACCGTACCCGAAACAGTCGGCGTGTTCGGCGTGGGGTCGTCGCTTTTTCTGTCGCGATCACAGCCGACAAAGATTAGGCACACAACAAACAAAAGTAAGCACCATTTAGACATCGTGTCTCTCCTTAATCTAAAAAAATGGAATGTTTGATTTATATGGAGTGTGAGAGTGGGCTGTGTTTCAGAAATTTTTTGTTGACCCAAACAAATATTTGACTGCTTGCTGCAGGGCACTCAGTTCTTTCATTTCATGCCTCTCTTTCATTTCATGCCTCGAAATCTGCTCAATGGTAATTCAATTGTAAAATCAGCTCATTGTTTGAGCATATATTTTTTGCAATCATAAGTATATTTAATACAATATAATAAATTTGTAAAAATTAAATTGATTTATCATACGGTTATTATAAAATGAAAATATAGAAAAAATGATAAGCGAATGATAACTGATGATCTTGAAAATAGAAAGGCGTGAAACTATGGTAAAACTGGCTCAGGATGTTTGGGAAATCTATGGCTTAAAAGGTAATCCTTTTGATGTCCGTGCTCTGTCTTTGCTGCAGGAAAGTCTTCTTCCTATTTCCAAAGCTTTTGTGGGCAGAACGATGGATAGCAAAGAGTCTATGCTAATTACCAACATTCTGCGTAATCCTGGCGGCGCATGCTTTGTGGTGGAAGGCGAGATCGGAGTGGGCAAAACCAGTTTCCTCAATTATCACCGTTTTCTATGGGAAAACGAAGCTCGCGATAAACTGTTCACGCCTTGCAAAGAGATCGGCGTCGCCCTGAATTGGTCGCTCAAAGATTTTCTGATGGCCATTCTGGATAGCTTGATTTCCAAGGTTGTAACGCTGCGCAATGCCAAAAATATTATGAAAAACAGCGAATTATTGCAAGAGATTTTGATGTTAAGCAAAGTCTATTTCGGTAAGACTCTGCAAATTGAAGGCGGAGTCAACGGTTTCCATTTGGGGATAGGTCAAAATGAAACTGTCAGCGTGCCAGATGTCTCTGAAACCAGACTTCTTTTGTATTTCCGCGAAATGGTAAACCAGATTAAAAGGCTTGGCTACGCCGGGGTGTTCCTGCACTTTGACAACATGGAACTGTTAGGCAAACAGGGGGCGCCAGCACTGCGGCTGTTTTTGGAAAATATCCGGGATACCTTACAAACATCGGATGTCTATTTCGCCTTTGTCGGATATCGCGGTTTCTTTAGCGACATCATTGCTCCACTGCAACGAGTCCGTAGCATCTTTTTTGGCTACCCAATCAATCTCGCGCCTCTCAGCCAGCAAGAAGTTGTGGAAGCCATCGAAAAACGATATCAACTGCTTGCCAAAGTACCTTCTTTTATCAGGCCGGTAGAAAACGACCTGATTGCCTATCTTTACAATATTTTTGGTGGCAAAATCCGTTTTATCATGGATGCAATGAATACGCTGATTCCTAATTTCCCGTTACCAACGCCTACTACTTTGAAAGCCAATATCGCCTTAGAGCTATTGGGCAAAATGGCGCAGGAACGAATTGCCAATCTAACAAAAAATGAACGCCGGCTACTTGAATTCGCTGCAACCAAAGAGGCGTTCACCAATAAACAACTGTGCCAGCGATTCAAAATGCCGGCACCGAACATCGCGCGTGTTTTAAAAAATTTGCAAAATCTCAATCTGGTGTATATCGGGTATAGTGCAGGGAAATATACATATTACAAAGTAAATGAAGAAATCCGCGTCATTCCTAGATTTTCCAATACGCAGCGTCCGGATTTGGCAGAAAAAATAATGCCAAGTTATGCCAAAGCATTACAGACTTTGACTTGTGTGGCCAATCACTCTTTTCAAGCAGCAGATTATCAACATGCCACTCAACTTCCGCCAAGTACTTGCCGCAGGTATCTCAAAATGTTGGTGGATCAAGGGAAACTGCAACGTTTAGGCCAAGGACGTGCAACAATCTATAAATTGGCCTAGCCCCAAAACAAGCGAATAGGGGAAAAAAGACTAAAGTTGATGCGTGTGTAAAAACCCCTCACCACGGATGTGGTGCAGTAATAAAGCCTGGTCACTTTAG
>JAGVGO010000154.1 GCA_020057085.1 Planctomycetota bacterium
TCCGGCACAGGTCGAAGGTGCAAAATTGCCTCACACAGATTGGCTTGTCTCCCTCTTAATACTTACTGTAGGAGGCTACCACAAAATTCGGTAGAACGTGCAAATTGCAGGTGTTGTTGAGCTGAATGTGAACACTTTCAGGAGCAATGGGAATGGCATTAGGGTCACAGAGTTTTGTGAGATCGTATCCATGGGGTTCTTGTTCATGCGTCAAGCCGACAAAAGCATAATCCTTTAGCCTAAAAACAATTTGAGCGCGTCTGTTTTTCCAGTATACAATTCTTTACGGATTTGGATCGCAAGATCCGCTAGGCTTTCCATCGTGTCTTCGTCAAATGAACTGCAATCTAGGTGACATCCGCTTAATTCCAGACATATTTTTTTGCCGACTTTTTCAAATGTCAGGGATGCTTCACCATCATTTGCCTCATATTCGGTCAGATCAATCTCTTTGAGCTTTGCAGGGTCTAGCAACACGCTGATGTCCCACCAATCATAACTTTCCCGTATCATTACTTCATAATATTTGAAAAATTTATTATGCCGCGAGGATTCCATATCGGATTCCCCGTGATACGTGATTTGCGCAGTATTTTCTTCTACACACGTGATCCAACGCTGCGGCATAACTCTTCGACCGGTCTCGCGTTACTAAAAATATATCAGGATGCGCGATCAACCATTTTTCCAATGCCGCAGATGTCCGCTCCGCGAAAAGCGATATCGGCCGATGGCTGTCATGATCACACACAATCGTTCCGTAGTTATTTCCTTTGCGCAAGGCCCAATCATCTATCCCTACGAATTTGGCATTCTCATCCACTTGGATCGGGGTTCTTTAGCATACTTCCTTGGCCTTTCGCCGGTCTTTATTTTTTCAGTTCTTCATATCCCGATAACTCTTCACCAAAAACGGCGAAGAGCCCCCCTCCCCAAAAAAACGTTATAATGAGAAAAAATTGCTGGAATGAAGATATGGGCGCAGCACGATTCGTAAGGACCGCTAATAACGAATGAGAGGCAGGATGCCGCCACCCGCTCCGATATTGACGACCGGAGAATCGGAGAATCTGCCGAGCAAACCGGCGTAGCGGCCGGTAATGACAAACGGATTGACATTGAAGTATTTGCTCTGCATAGAGACTTTCTTGCCTTGGATCACCGGCAGACATAAGGTGGGAACCGGCACATATTCTTGCGCCACCCAATCTTTGTTGCCCAGATATTGCGAAACCATTTTGTCCCAATCGGCGATAGGAGTAGCCATGCCTATTGACACATCCTGCGTGCCATAGGATGCTTTGAGTACCGTCTTCTCACGGTTTTCGCGCAGAAATTTCCCCAATTCTATTTTGCTGCCATCCGGTCCATCGGTGTTGATGTCGGCGAGCCGGCGTGTCCACGGAATGTGCCGTTTGATGGCGCGCACCTCTTCCGGGCTATAGAGATGATGAAAATCAGGGTTGCTCATGATAGCAAGAAGCGATTTCTCGCTGCCATAAACGGAGCGGAAGGAATTGATCATACAGAACGCGCGATTGAGATAGCCATCTATGAAAGGCTGTATCTCGCTCTGGCAACTGAGCAACTTGCTTGCTTTCATGTGTCGCCGCACCACATCCACACGCTGGTCGCCGACGTAAGCCACGCCATCTTTGAATTGGAAATCACGCGGGTCGGCGAGAATCGCCTTGATGCCTCGCTGGTTGAAAAAATCTACACCAGCCTGCACTTCCTGCGAACGGCCCGATTCACGGTAATCGAGAAATACCACGCGCGGCGGAGTGGTCGCCTTACCTTGGCGGAATTCCTGATAGATTTCTTTGGTGGCCTGGAAGGCTGCTTCCAGCACCGTGGGCTTCTGCTCATCTTGCGGGAACATGACGAGATTCTTGTAAAAAGGATGTGCTGCTACGACGGCACGCACCGAGTCGGCCAATGCCTGGCCTGCCGGATGATCCGTGGTGAATTCCAGATATTTGACATGTTTGCCGTCAAACAAGGCATCAAGGCGTACCGTCACGCAGTGCGTTTTGTAGCCAGGGTCGCTCGCCAGCCATTCTTTGGGCAGTTCTTCGTAGGCAAAACACTGGCGTACCCTGGGAGAGGCAAGGCTGGCATCAATGGTCTTCTGGATACAACGAGCGATGATTTCCGAAGAGTATTGCAACAGAGCGAGATCGGAGCTGCTTAATAACAAGGGCATGAGAGAAACCGGCACCGGTTTGCCATCTGATGCACATTGCGCTTCACGCAACCTCTGCTCCAGCGAGGCCATGATTTTACCAGCTTTTTGCGGATTGGCACAAAGCCATTTTTTCTTGAGCAAATATTCTACGTGCAACATACAGTTCTGCCTTTTTTACGGCTCATTAGGTACTCTTGCGCATAATGATCTGCGCTTCCTCCTGAGGAGTACGGATTTTGGCTTCCTCCTCCGGTATGGGCTTGCCGAAATAGCGTTTTTGCACTTCGTCCCACTGTGTCTGCAATTTTTTCTTGAACGGTTCAAAATCTTCGAGCAAAGGGTAAAGGGCTATGGAACCATTGGCAAACACCAGTTCCCATAGCTTGAACACCAGGAACTTCGACGACATGCGTTCACTGCGCAAATGACGCAGCGGATAGGCCTTGGTTTCACCTAGGAACAAGGCATCATTCATCACCGTGACGGGATCGGGCTTCCACGGGAACCACAAGACAAGAAAGACCGGAATAAAACCGGCGAGCAAAGGCAGCCAGTCGAGCAAATGGCTCAAAAGGCTAAACAGGTAAATGAAAAAAGTCTTGAAAAATCCGAGAATGGAGCTGATCACCGGCACAAAAGTAAGCAGATATATAGCCAACACCAGCAGTCCACCCCCGGCTATCGTGCCAATGGCAATGAACCACACTTTTTCCGGCAGTTTTTTGTTGTGCGCATGATAAAGTTTGTTGCCCCATTGATACAGAAAATAGCCACCCACCACCAAGCCAATGATCAACACCAGCTCGACCACCGCCAGTAGAACCATATAAATCAAGGCGAAAAGGAAGGCAACGACATAGCGCATAAAGCGCAGCGGGCGAGACGGGTAGCGATACCAGACAGGCTCTGCCAAAGGAGCTTGCTGCCTGGTTTGTATCCGTTCTTGCAATTTGCTGAAACCCGGGGCATTGGAATAGACGGAAAAGCTTTGTTCGTTTTTCAAATAGATGTTGATACCCTGAAATTTCAGGGGAGTCCAGGGAATGCCAAAGGGTCCCCAGCTGGTGCAACGAGACACCTGCTCCCAGGGGATCAACTCTTCGCCGCATTTGAAGCCGATGTCGACCAGATGCAAGGGATATTTGCTGCGCCACCACAACTCTCCCAGCAAACAGGCACTGGCGAACAACAGCGGCACGGCCTTCTGCGGCAGTAATTTGGGCCACACAAATGCGACTACGCAGACGGCGACACAGGCCACGAAACCTTGCAAAAAGTAGTGCCTCTTGCCAAGGTTGTATCCAACCAGTAAGACTCCTTCATCGCTCACCCCTGGCCTCCTTTGCTAAAGACGTTCAGTGTTCGTAATCGAAAGTGGCAGAAACCGGCTGTGCCGCTTTTGTCTTGCGCAGCAAGGCCAGCAACATAGCCAGAAACAAGAAACCGCCGCCTACTGCTAACCCCAGGTTCAACATGCCACCCAATGGTTCGGCCAATTTGGGTAATTGCCCAAGCCAGTTTTGCATGTTTTCAGGCAATCTTTGCAGCCACAGCCCGCCATATATATCATAGAAAAATGACAGAGCAGGGAAAAAGAGTCCGCAAGCCACTGCCAGTTTGGCCGGCCACTGTTGGACAACAGAGATGGCGACCGAAACTTTTTGCAGGCACTTATTTTGATACCATATTTCCACCACACCCCCGTCAATCTTGCCTTCGCCAAGCGGCGTAAGCCAGAATTTGACGTCGCTGGATTGCGGCGTCACATCCACTACTGCGTCGTGAGGTACGGTAAGGCAGCCGGGGATACTGGGAATCACCTTGACCCACGGATTTTCTTTTTTGACCTCTACAGGTTTACCCTGTGCTTGCTCCATTCCCTTGCCCATCGGAATATCCTGTTTGAGGTGGGACAGGATGACCGTCAGAGGTAATGTCTGTAACGGGTGCATGCGCCGGAAATAACGCACGGCCACTTGCCGTACGATCTTTTGCAGGGACGGTTTGACTGGTGCGCCGTCCGTGTCGGCGACAGGTGACGCCTCTTTCTTTCGTGTCTGAGCCATACGGGAAGCATCTTCATTGAGTGCTGCATGGGTTTGCAGAAGGTTTCGTGCCTTGCTGTTGACATCTTCAAGTGTGCTGGCGAGCCTTTCTTGCATTTGCAGCAGTTCCTCCGCTTTGCTCCTGGCAACATCCAGTTTTCCGGCGTCTGGTCCAGCAATTCCCTCTGTAACCGGCATTGGGGTTGCCACGCTTGCGGGTGTCTTTGTCTCTGCCGGTGCTATCGGGTGTTCCGGTTCAGGAGCCAGTTGCCGCTCTGCCTCCTCTTCGCTCGCTTCCATTCTGATAATGCCTTCCGCCGGCGGGGCGACAAAAGCCTTCGGCCATGTTTTGCGAAAATCAGACTCCTGGCTTGCAGATGCCGTAGTTGCTCGCAACATCTCTTCGAGAGGCTGCTCCGGCACTTCTTGATCGCTTGTGGCTGCCGGTTCGTCGGCTTGCGTTGCTGCCGGTTCTTCAGGAACAGACAGATCAAATCCTTGCAGAGCATCGCCGGATGGTATTTCTTCCTTGTTCTCGGACGGCAAGGATAAATCGAGTGGTGGCGTACTTTCACTTGTCTCGGCTTGCCCCTCCGTCTCAGTTTTTGCAGCCGTCTCTTCGCCATCCGGCACTATGGCCGGTGCTTCATCTTCGGCAAATTTTTCCAGACGAATGGCATTTTCCAAGGCTGCCTCTTCCGGCGTAACGCCGATATCTTTGGGTAGTTCAAGCTTAGGCTCAACGGCATTGGACAACCCTTTGCGTGACATTTCCATGCGTTCTGTCTTGATCAGATCAGAAGGCGGCATTGCCTGGTTATACGGTACGGCACTTTCCGGCCCGGTCTCGCTTTCCGCGCCGATCTCAATGGCTTGCGGAATTTCGTCAGGGTTGAGGCCGGCATAAATCGGGATGGCCCCTCCCATGGACGCTTCGTCCCAGGCAGCTTCGACCGGTGTAATCTCTTTGCCATCTTCGTTTGGTGAAATTTCCATGCCGGCCATTTCGTCGGCTGGCTGTTGTGGTACAGGTACTGCCGCCGTTTTCTTCGATTTGTCATGCACTGTCGGGGCTTCCCAGATGGCATCTTTGCCCTGTGTTTTAGTCCCTTTACCTTGCGCATCTTTACCTTGCGGTTTGGCCGGGGGAGCGCTAGGTTCTTCCTCCAAATCCACAGGCCTTAAAATCTCTTCGCTTTTGTCGGCCCACAGTGTAGGAGCTTCATATTCTTCAGGCGCTATACCTTTCGAGTCTTCGATCTTTTTCCCGTCCTTGATTACCAATGGCCCTTTTCTACTTGCCCCTTCAGGTGCAGAGAAAAGGTCATCCGGCAGTGCGCCTTCTTCCGGCTCGAATGGCAAAGCTTCTGGAATAGCAGATTGCTGATAGGCAGTTTTGATCTTGGCACGAATAGCCGGTTCGCTAGACAGCATGGCTTCAATGTTCTGGCCGGTAAGCATGCGCAGATCGTGGAGTTTGTTGGCATCGAAAGGATTGGCCATCGCCACGCATACAGTGCCACCTTCGCAACGGATAGGCATTACGCAGTAGTATTCGGCATGTTCTTGGGAAATCAGTGAGAGTACTTTAGGATCAATCGTTATCCCTTCCAGATCTATGGAGGGTATCTCCAGATAACGACTGACATTGGTCAAAATATCTTTTTCCGCCAGATATGCATCTTCGATCAGCGCCGTAACAAAAGATCTCTGTGTCTGCTGTGCCATGCTCATGGCAGATTCTGCTAGTTCACGTAACAACACCCTTCGTCGCACCAATATTTCCAGGATAGCTTGATCGAACTGTTCCTGCCCCTGGCTCATCATCTGTACGAAATTAGGCTCTTGTTTGGTTTCCGGCAAACTTACAGCGGACGGTGTAGCAGCAGCGGACGCCGGTTGTTGCTCGACAATTTCGATCCTTTCTTTTTCCGTGTAGTTTTTTTTGTCTACCAGATCATGCAGGGTAAGGTTAATCGCTAACTCTTCTCCGCGCAAAACAAGAGAGATATCTTTGTTCTGCAAATGTTCATATCGTTTCTTCAACACATCTATTACACGCGAGAGCGAAGTGTCCTCCTTTAATTTGAGGGCTACGAGTTTGTTGGTAAACTTGTCTTTAATGATGATTTTTATAGCGTCCGGCATACCGCCATCCTTTTTAAAAAATTGACCAAAATTTCAGTATTGAAAATAAGTCAATTTGTACTCCTGGCACTTTTACTTCCTCCTGGATTTGAACTATTGTAGCAGATCATGCAAAGGTTGTCAACGTGCCTTTTTTTTTGACGGCTCCTAAGCTTTCTGTGCCCCGGCGGTCTGGCAAAGTTGCTCTACAGCCTGATCCTGGTTATCAACTATGTGAATCACTTTTTCCAGTCCGAGAGCACTGAGAATGGTCATTACTTTTTTGTCAACATGAAACATGACCGTCGCTCCTCCCAATTTCTGAACGCGATCACCGAAATTGACGAGGAAGCCGATGGCACTCGAATTCAAATAGTCAATGTTCTGAAAATCAAAACCGAGAAAACGTAACTGAGTCGCCATGATGCTGTCGAGATTTTTGGATAGTAAAGAAATATTCTTGCCGTCCACATAATGTTTATCGCCGGCCAGAGTCTTTACTGAGACTATAGCAATATTGTCCTGAATCAGCCTTACTCCGGGTAAATTTGACAATACTTCCTTGACACTTTCTTCAGAACGTACTGCTTCCAAAATTTCGTCACAGTTTTCAAACACCGCTTCCGCGCGACCACAACACTGCCCATAAATCATATCTAGTTTGCGTGGTATTTCTGGCACCAGATTGCTGGGAAACACAGCATTACGGCTGGGGTAGGTACCTGTTACCATCTCGTAAAGTAAAATGCCGAGAGAGAATACATCGTTGCTGATCCCCAAATCGAGCCCGCTTCTCTGGCGCTTGGGTTTGTACAAGAGTGAACGCATAAACGGTTTCGGCATTGCCGCTTCGTTACCGGTAAACTCTTTGTAGTATTCACTTAGCGCCCATGTATTTATTTTGCCAAGAGCGTAATCAAGCAACTTCAGGCTCCCTTTTTCCCCTACCATGAGGTGTTCGGGACGCAAATCGAGATGTGCGATATTCTGTTCGTGCATTTTTTTGAGTGCTTGCACTGTTTTTACCAATAAAGCAAGGGCAGTATCCGGCGGAAATTTTTTTTGTTCTCGCAGCAACTGTCGCACACTGCGGCCAGCCACGACCTCCTGTGCCAAATAAGGTGGAGTGGCAGTGGGATCATAATCCTCGATAACCGGCAAATGTTGCAGATCTTTTACAGTTGTCAGAAATTTTTGTTTTAACAAGCAATGGCAAAATTTTTCATTGGTAAAAATCTTAATACAGATTTCTTTATTCTCGAGATAACAGTGTTCGGCAAGCCAAGTCTCGCTGAAGATTCCTTCGCCTAATTTTACTGTCAAAGCATAATGGCCTAGCCGCATACCGGCTTTTGGTTTATCCTGCTGCACATCTTGCTCCTACTCAGTAGAGTTCATTTCTGAAAAATTGGAAGGTAATTGTACGGTACTTGTAATACCAAGGTGGCGATAGAGGTAGCATAAACCTCTCGTTCTTTGCTAGAACCTTGAGGCGGCTCGCGATTCGCACCCAGCCCGACCCTTCCCCACGAGCCTGTCCGTGAATCCTGCCTGCGCAACAGATCGTCTCGCATGGCGGGAAACCATTTTTCCCAATAGGTAGATGGAGCATGATACATGGCTTGTGCGGCATAAAATTGTCCATAATAATAAAATGCTTGATAATAACGATCGGTTTTACCTTGCGGCGGTAAATATTCCATCATGAATTCCAGGCCTTTCTGGATTTCTCTACTATCGTATTCTCCTGTTGCATTCAGGCTGGAAACGCCGGCTGCCGACAATGGAAAACTCTGACGTGAGCCTGCCATGCCCAGACGATATTTAAAACTTCCGTCCGGGTTGGCAGACCTGCGAATATAGTCAATAGCGTTGTCAATACTTCTCTTGGGTACATGCAGTCCAACATTACGGCAGGCACGTAGTGCCTGCAGCTGCACGACTGTCACCGAGCCTTCGTGCTCCTGACTGTTCCATTCATATCCCCAGCCGCCATCCGGCGTCTGTGATTCCAGGATACGTTTGATCGCGATTTTTAATTTTTCACGTACTTCTTTGCTCAATTGATTTTGTGTGCCATACACTTCGGCAAGACACAACGTAGCATAGCCATGCCCGTGCATGCGCGACTCGTCCCCATGACGCGAAATATAGCCGTTTTTTTCGACACAACGCAGTAAAAACTTGATCCCCTTGGTCACTTGTAGCCCATAAAGTCCTCGTCCGGGAGTGTTGCCATCGGCCATCAAAGCAAGGCAGGCAAAGCTGGTGACCGCTACGCCATAGTGTTGTTCGCCGAAAGAGCCATCGTCGTTGCGTGCATCACCGCTGTCCGTCGCTCCCAGTGTTTGTTGGGATGCAATAAAGGCAAGCCCTTTGCTGATGGCACGGCGCGTCGGTGCATTCATCCACGCACTATCGTCTTGCTCATCTTGCCCTTTGCCGTTTGCCATCCAACATAGGCTGCACGACACAATTAGCAAAAACCATTTTACACTACATTGCATTATGCTACTCCCAGATAGTGCATTGATCTAGTCTCGCTCTGTCTAGTCCTACAATGTGGACAGCTCTGAAGTCGCTGTAAAAAAATAACTGCTACAATTTGCTTGATCTTTTGCTCAATGGCGTCGGCGCGTCCTCAGTTACAGAGCTATGGCTATGCGCCTTCGGCCACTTCTCGCCCTTGAGCAAAATTTCTGCGCAACTTGTAGTACTTATTTTTTTACAGCTCCTAAGTTACCATTTTGGGGCAAATTTTGCAACTGGAATTACAAATTTACATCACCGCTCCACAGCTACATCTTGCAACAAGCGATCTAGCAGTACATCCGTGGAAATTCCTTCGGCTTCTGCTTCCAGACGCAGCAATATGCGATGGCGCAAAGCGGGTTTGGCACAAGGGGCAATATCGCCGAAGCTCACGTGGCTGCGGCCGGCTACCAGTGCTCTGATCTTTGCTGCCAAGACCAGCGTTTGTGCAGCCCGCGGCGATGCACCATAGCGTACATATTTTTTGACATTGTGTAAGACACCGTCGCCCTCCGGATGTGTAGCTAGTACCAGGCGACTGGCATAATCTTGTACGTGAGGAGCGATATAAACACCGCGCACCCACTGTTGCCAACGCTGTATTTTGCCTTTATCCAGCACTTTGTTGACCGCAGGATATATTTGTTGTGTCGTACGGTTTAAGATTTCGTTGATTTGCTCACGTGTGGGATAGGGCAACACCAACTTAAAAAAAAACCGATCTAGTTGTGCCTCCGGCAATGGGTAAATGCCTGCCATTTCGATTGGATTTTGTGTCGCCAATAAAAAGAACGGCTCTTCCAGACGATGTATGTGTCCTGCCACTGTCACACTTTTTTCCTGCATACATTCGAGCAGGGCTGACTGAGTTTTGGGGCTGGCGCGGTTGATTTCATCGGCCAGCACGAGATGGGCAAAGATAGGCCCCTCTTGAAATTGAAAGCCGCGCTGGCCGGATGTACTCTCGACGATAAGATTGGTACCTGTGATATCGGACGGCATCAGATCGGGAGTAAACTGAATGCGGCTGAATTTTATATCCATGGCTTCGGCCAGGGTTTTTACCAGAATTGTTTTGCCCAGTCCTGGCAAACCTTCGAGCAAAATATGGCCGCCGGCGAAAAAAGCAATCAACACTTCTTCAATGATGCTCTGGTAACCCACCATGACCTTGCCGATTTCCTGCTGCAGTCGTATAAAGTCTTCACGGAATAAGGAAATCATCTCGCCGGTAATAGCTTCGTGCGGATCCGTCATATTTTATTGTCATTTTGTGAGAAAGGCTTGAAACGTCCGGATTTTTTGCTCTTTTTGGCGTCTAGTCTTAAACTTACCGTATCGAGTTCCATAGCTTGCTTGCGTAGTTTTTCCACATCTTTTAGTTTGAATTTTCTGGATTTGTCTTTTGCTTCAACCGACGTAAGTTTGCCCTGTTGTATTAATTCTTCCAGGCGTGGCATTTCTATTTGTAAAATATTCAACACCTCGGCCTCGTTAATCAGAATTTCTTCTTCTTCCCTGGGTAGTGCGATAGTTTGCGTGACAAGAGGTTCATTGTTGTTGGGTACAAGCGGCGGCAGCGGTTCTTTTTTTACGGCAGATTCACGCGCCTGTATAGAACGATCCATAATTGGCAATATGCTGGTTTGCAAATTCCTTTTGGCGGCTATCGGAGTTGCTTCTGCTTTAGCAGTTGACGCTACCTGAACGATGGTGATGCCAGCCACTGTTGGTTTGTTGGCTGCTGCCGATGGTTCGCTCTGCATGGGTTGTCTGCTTGGCGATAAGAGCGGTGATTTTGGCGGCATCGGCATAGCCAGTTTATGCGCCGGTTCTTTTTCCACAGGCAGCGACAACACCGTTGTCCTTTCGATAGGCTCATCAGAGAAAGATCGGTTTGGCATGTCCTGGTCGTTTTCCAGTAGTACCGCATGTTCCACTTGTTCGAGGTCGCGCGCATCTATTTGTTCTACCTCGACTTCTTGTATTGGCGTAGGCTCCATGTAAGATTTGTTGGGCGGCGCTGCTTCTGTCATTAGCCTGGCTTGTGTGTCATTGACACGCAATTTTTCCTGCAATACTTTGTTTTCTGCCTGAACACCGGCCAGTCTTTTCGTTTCCTGTTGCCAATTGTCCAACTGTTCTTGCAATTTTTTGTTTTCTTGCTGCGACATGACTACTTGCTGTTGCAAAATTTCCATCTGCGCGACAAATTTTTCCGCTTTTTTTAACTGCACATTGTCTTTACGGAGGCTGGCAATTACACCTTTGAATAGCTTGCTTTCCTGGTTCGCATCCTGGGCCATGGTAAAACATTTTTGCAGCGCATCCAGATATCCGCTCAGTTCGCGTAAAGCGCCGGCATCCACCCCTTTTCTTCCTAAAGAATCCAGGCTCTGGCGCAATAAGGCAAGCTTTTCCTGAAAAACTTCATGTGCGCCGAAATTTCCTTCCATTGAAGTGTCTCCACAATTTTACAGCGACTTAGTCGCCGTCAAAAGATAAGTGTCAATCTTTGCTTGATCTTTTGGGCAATGGCGTCGTCGCGCCCTCAGTAAAATTTTCAAAATTAAATTGTCCTTTTTCCCAGCGCAAATAACGTAAGTGCAAATTTCGGTTTTCCGGCAAAACATAGATGGTGGCAACCTTCTCAGATATGACAACAGGCATAACGATCTCTTGGTGGTGATGCCCGCAGATCATGGCATCCGCCTGCCGATTTTGTAAAATCTTTTGCATGCAATTAAAATCCATCTGCAGCGATTGTGCTTCTTTATGTTGTAAGACCCGCTGGCTCATGCAGCGCATTTTTTTTCCGATATGCAAACAGGCCGATGCCGGTAACAGACTGGTCAACAGGTATACCCATTTGCGCTGAACTACCTGCCGGTAGTGCAGGTAACTTTTATCACCGGTGAGAAACACATCGCCATGGTACAAGATAGTCGCCATCGCTGGTAAGTGGAGGATAGTGCCATCTGCCACAGTCCGTCCGCCGCGTTTTTGCCAGCAAGGAGAATAGAGAAAATCGCGATTGCCATGTAGGAAAAAAAGCCGGTCAGAACGGGAGAGATATTGCATCTCTTTGGTTACGCGTCGGAATGGTCCCAGCCAGACTTGTGCCTGTCCCAGCCAAAAATTGAACAGATCTCCCAAAATATACAGCGTTCCGCCCTGGCTGCCTACCCACCGTAAAAAACTCACAAAACAATCAATACGTTCTTGTTCGTGATAATCCAAATGCAGGTCGGCAATAAAAAAAATGCTTGGCGAAGCGCCATCCATTGTGTTGTCTCCATTAACGACAAACTCCCCAGGCGGGGAGTTGGAAAGAGCTTTGCAACGCAGCGATATGAAGCTGCTTGCACACGGGATAAGCGCCTGTGCTGCGCTTACTCTATTGAAAGGTTTACCACTGAGCGGTTACTTGGAAGAACCAGGCATGTTCAGTATCGTCGCTCAGGTCACCCGTATGATCTTTCGGCCCGCCGTAGACATCTGTCTGCTGGATATCCACCATCACCCAGTTGAAATTGGCGCTGACATACTTGTTGAAAGCATAACCGAGGCCAAAGGTGTAGGTCCACATGGTCTGTCCCAGAATATCGGATTCGACTGCCACACCAGGGGCAACTGTTTGTATGTCATTGGCACCTGAGAAATGTTTGTTATCAACCGTAGCGTACGACACCTTGAACATCGGGAAGATACCGGCACCTTCGACTTCCGGTGTCAGGTTGTATTGATACAGAATGCCTAAGGAGAAACCGATGCCGTCAACGTGCGGCAAGCGGCCGCTGTCAAAGTTGCGCTCCCATGTCATGTACATGTATTCGCCTTCGAACCGGATGCGGCTGACCTTCTGCGAATCGAGGTACATATCTAGGCGACCGCCGACATCCACGCCGGTCTTCCAGCCCTGGGTATAATCGTCGCCCCAGCCGGGAACGCCGTCAAACAGCGTTCTGCCCCACGGAGTGTAGAGCGAAGTAGCGTTGATGTCGCCCGTGGCGTTGAGTGTATTGTCGCGCGAACGCAGCACGCCTACGTGGAAGAAGCTGTTAGCATTTTCGCTTTTCTTGAAAGGATAGAGACGCACGCCGGCAGCCACCAGGAATTCATCAGTCTCGTTGAGTTTTCTGCCTTCGCCGTTCTGCAGGCTCAGTTTGTACTCGAACATATCGTCAATAGTGCCGAGGAACATGATGCCAACATCGCGGCCATGGCCCCAGCTGCGGATGAACGATTCAGACCAGCTGGAAATAAGCTCCGGCGAGCCATATTGTCCTTCAATGGTGAACGGCACGTGGAACTGGCCGACGCGCACGTTGATTTCAGGCACGCCGATATACTCAACATAGGCATCCTTGAGGGTAATTGCGGCGACAGCTCCACTGTCCTGAAAATAGTTGTTGCTCGGTGTGTAAAAATTGAACTGGACACGACCGTGCCAATCTTTCAGAAGATAGAGGTCGAAGACAAGCTCGGCACCGTTCAGATAAAAACTGTTGTGGTCAAAAGAGTGGTTCTCGAAAATGCCAAGGCCAGCTTGTATGAAGCCGGACATGTAAAGTTCGAGGTTGCCGTCTGCACTGCGGATGAAGAAACCTTTACTCTCATGGCCTGCGGCGATCGTAGCAGCTTCTTCGGCGTGCGGGCGATTCGCATAATCTTGCACAATCTGTTCAGTATACTGCTGTGCTACCTGCTGCGAATGCTCTAGTTGTTTTTCCAGAGTTCCCAGTGACGCGTTTTGGTCCTGGATGATTTTTTCCAGTTTGTGGATACGTTCCTGCTGTGCTGGCGTCAATTGCTGTGCAGAGGCAATCACCAATGTCGCCAGCAAAAACAACATCAACATGGAAAGAAAAGTTCTGTTCATAAAACCCTCATTTGAAAAAGGGACGCCCCGTCAAATCTATAAAAGAAAAACAGGGTAAGCGCCTGAGTGGCGCTTACCCTGTTTAAAGATTTACCACTGAGCGGTTAGCTGGAAGAACCAGGCATGTTCAGTATCGTCGCTCGGGTCACCCGTATGAGTTTTCGGCCCGCCATAGATATCTGTCTGCTGGATATCCACCATCACCCAGTTGAAATTGGCGCTGACATACTTGTTGAAAGCATAACCGAGACCAAAGGTGTAGGTCCACATGGTTTGTCCAGGAAGATTGTCAACTCCAACGGGACCACCACTGTGTGGGTTGTCAGCCGTGGCGTACGACACCTTGAACATCGGGAAGATACCGGCACCTTCGATTTCCGGGGTCAGGTTGTATTTGTACAGCATGCCCAGGTAGAAGCCGATACCGTCAACGTAAGGCTGACGGCCGGCAGCGAAGTTACGCTCCCACGTGATGTACATGTATTCGCCTTCGACCCTGATGCGGCTGACTTTCTGTGGATCGAGATACATATCTAGGGCACCACCGACATCCACGCCGGTCTTCCAGCCCTGGGTATTATCGGTGCCAGCTACTCCATCGAACAACTGTCTGCCCCACGGAGTGAAGAGCGAGCTGGAGTTGATATTGCCACTGCCATTGAGTGTATCGTCGCGCGAACGCACCATACCCAAATGGAAGAAGCTATAAGGATTTTCGCTTTTCTTGAAAGGATAGAAACGGACGCTGCCAGCCATCATGAATTCATCGGTCTCGTTGGTCTGGGTGCCTTCGCCGTTCATCAGGCTCAGTTTGTACTCGACCATGTCGGCAAACGTGCCAAGGAACATGAGGCCTCTGTCTCGGCCATGGCCCCAGAGCATGAACGATTCCTTCCAGATGGACATACCTTGCTGCGGATCATATTGTCTTTCGATGGTGAACGGCACGTGGAACTGACCGACGCGCACATTGAGTTCAGGTATGCCGATATACTCGATATAGGCATCCCAGAGGTTAATGCCGTCGCTGTACGGAAAATTGAACTGGATACGACCGTGCCAATCTTTCAAGAGGTAGAGATCGAAGGCAAGGCTGACGCCGTTCAGATAAAAAGAGTTGTTGTCAAAAGAGTGGTTCTCGAAAATGCCAAGGCCTGCTTGTATGAAGCCGGACATGTAAAGTTCGAGGTTGCCGTCCGCATTGCGGATGAAGAAACCTTTGCTCTCATAGCCGGCACTGATCGAGGCAGCTTCTTCAGCATGCGGACGATTCATATACTCGCGTACAATCTGTTCAGTATATTCCTTGGTAGGCTGCTCTACCTGGCCAACCTTTTTCTGCAGTTCCTGAATGCGCTCCGACTGTTCCTGGATCAGTTTTTCCAGTTTTTGGATGCGCTCTTCGCCAGAAGCATTGATCTGTTGCGCAGGCGCAACGACCAGAGGGAAAAGGATGAAGAATGCCAAGAAAAACAAACTCCAATTTTTCATACTTTTTCTACCTTTCTAAAATGACCAACCTTACTCATAATTTACTTACATATACAGATTAAACATAAGGCTTGCACCTCTGCACAGGAACATCGTTGCTCCTGATTATCCTCTTTGCAAACCAAAACCTCCTGCCTTCGAGTACGGGCATGATACCATAGCTGATTAACGAAATCAAGCAAAAAAAATATGCAAAAACGATGACTATTTTTTTAACACACGGCTATTGCCCTGGCGTACCGTAACACCTGTTTGGTCAAAATATTCCAACAGCGGAATCGCGTATTTGCGACTGGTATTGACAAGATCGCGAAAATCGGCAGAAACCAGCTCACCGCGTTGACGAATAGTATCAGTGATGAGTGTTTGCGCCTGAGTAATAGCCTCTTGATGAAACAAAATCCCTTTAGCGACAGCAATGAGCGTACCGCTATTTTCCAAAAATTCTACCAGCGGCTCGATTTCTTTGGCCGCTTTATGCAGTAGTTGTGGCAATTCTTCCACTAGCGGTGGAGTGAAGAGGGCGCGGCAAAAACAGTCGTTGATTTGTGCTTTTATTTGCTGCTGCGCCGGTGAGAGAGCCACTTCCCGCCCTGGCAGGGCAAATGTGTCGCGGTGCAGTTGCAATAATCCTTTTTTGCTGAGACTATTCCATGCCAGCTCCCAGAGAGCGCTGTCCATCGCTAATTCGTTCTGAATTTTGATTTTTGCCACATATAAACGATAAGGATGCTGCTGAAAAAAGGCTTCCACTTTTTGCTTCACCTTCTGTTCAGCCAGCTCTAAGTTGACGGCATGCACATAGCGAGCTGGTTGGCCAACGAGCGATACAACAGTTCCTTCCTGGCACAATTCCTGTAATATTGTTTTCACTTCTGCCGTTTCCCGTTGTACGGCTTTGGCCAATTCATCCTCTTTGATCGGTGAGAGCATGTCATTTTTGAGAAAAATCTCCAGCCTGGCAGCGACGTTGCCGAGACTTTGCGCTTTTTCCTCCAGGTTGTGGAGGACTTCACCACGAAAACGCTTGAGTTTTTTGTCGCCGCTGCCGATGATAGTACCGCCGCCGATAGTGATGGTAGGCGAAGCCAGGCGTAAGACAAAATGGTCCCCTGGCAAGGCCAACACCGGATTGTCGAGGCGAATCTGCACATACCCTTCTTCGCCCGGCTCCCAGCGGTCTTTGCCCAAGATCGCCAGCTTGCCTACCTCTTCCAACGTACCGGTATGGAAACGGATGGAGGTGAGGTAAGAGAGCGGACGCTCCATATTCTTGGCATAATAAAATTTACCTTCAAAAAAACGGGAAGGCTGGAAGTAACCGGGAAGTACCGCTACGTGTCCACGCAGAATTTCTTTGTAGTCAACGTCTTTAATATTGAGAGCAGTGCTGTGACCAGCCTGAGCGCATGCCACATCTTTATTGTAAGCTTGAATCTTTTTTACCCGTCCGACAAGTCCGTCTGGCAAAATTTCCAGAGAATCTCCGATTTGAATTGTGCCCGATACCGGTACACCGGTGATCACCGTGCCATACCCGTGGCTCGAAAAGATACGCTGAATCGGCATACGGAAGACACCTTCGCTGCTGTGCGGAGTGATGCGTTCGAGATGCTCATAGATCGTTTTTTTGAGCAGTTCCATGCCTTCGCCGGTAACATTGGAAACCGGTACGATGGGTGCTCCCTGTAAAAACGTGCTTTGTACCAGCTCGCGGATATCTTCGCTCACCAGTTCGCGCATTTCCTGGTCTACCATGTCAATCTTGGTGAGGGCGATGATGCCGCGCTGGATATTGAGAAGCTGCATGATCTCCAGATGCTCGCGCGTCTGCGGCATCACACCGTCGTCGGCAGCGATCACGAGAAGCACCAGATCTATGCTGGTAGCGCCGGCGACCATGTTCTTGACGAATTTTTCGTGCCCAGGCACATCAATGATACCTATTTCGCGGCCGTCGGGCAGAGTGAATGGCGCAAAGCCAAGATCAATGGTCAGCCCGCGCTCTTTTTCTTCTTTGAGACGATCCGGATCAATACCGGTGAGCGATTTTACCAAACTCGATTTGCCGTGATCTATGTGTCCGGCGGTTCCCATGATGATGTGAAAAATACCACTCAAAATGCAGACTCCTCTGCTACCAACATTTCCTGTTTTTGTCCACGGCAGGCACTGTACACGAGCGCCAGACTATCCACGAAATGAGCGATGTCGGAGTGGCGACTGTCCGGCTGCCGGGCCAATGCCACGGCAAAAAAATTGCGCAGCCAGGGATGGCGGAAACGCTCTAGCGTCGGGGCGAAATCGCCTGCTTCGCGTTGCAGCTCTGCCCATGTTTCTCCCTGATAAATCAAGCTACCTGTGAGCAAAGTGAAGAGCGAAGCGGCGAGGGCAAATATGTCGGCTGCCGCTTGTGACGTTTCCCCTGCCAAAACTTCCGGGGCAGCAAAATAGACCGCATCGAGGTGGTCTCTCGTGTGCCATCTTTCTTCGGGAAAATGGCGATTCCGCACGAGCCCGTAACCAACAAGATAAGGTTTCCCGCTTGCTTCCTGGTAGATATTGTGCGGACAGATTTCGCCATGCGCTCCCCAGCGGCTGTGCCCGTATGCAAGAGCTTTGCCTATTTGCAGGATGATGGCGATAGCTTCCAGCACTGTCAACGGCGTCTTCAGTTTATCCAGAAATATTCCAGGGTAGTAAGGAAGTTCGGCAACCAAATAGTCCTGGCACGCACGGTAGCTATTTAAAGGATAAATATAAGGATGAGCATGACTGCAATCTTCTGCTTCTTCGAGCCAGGATAAACGAAGTTGTGGCTGCGGCCGGCGTGTGATGTAGATGAGATTTCTGCTCTTGTCTTTGCTGGCCGGCACGATGATACCATAGCGATTATTATACCAGGGTGCGCCGGTGATCTGCCATTCTGTCATGGAATTTCGCCACAAGTCGGCAATCGTTTCGCACGCCGGACAAGAGGTAACATCTTCGGCACGCATGCTATCTGTCTCACAGCCGCAAAACATGCAGGCTGCCAGAAACGCACTCTTGCCCTGCGATATATCCTGAGGCATTACCAGCGTGTCGCTCGTGCTATCACGATTCTCCTTGGCTGTACTGGCTACCTTGGGTGGCTCAATAGTAGATATTGGCACATCCTGCTTCTTTTTTGCTGTAGGTGAACATCTCTTGGCTGCCGCATCTGGCTCAGTTTCCATCGTGAGTGACAGAGACGAGTTGCCGAGCGACAATAGATCACCTTCTGCCAGCTCGCGTACGCGAACCACCGCCTGTCCATTGACGAACGTCCCGCCATGACTTCCCATGTCAACGACAGACAGACTTTTCTTCTGTATCTGGAGCAGACAGTGGCTTTGCGAAACTTTGGGATCGTGCAGGAGAAGATGGCAGCCACGCAGCCTGCCAATGACGATACTGGTAGTCTCCTCGACAGAGTAGCGCCAGCGGCGACCTTTATCAACACCTTCCTTGCAGCATAGCATTATTTGGTATCGCATGATTTGGCGAACCTGACCCCAATGTGTTCGCTGCGATCTTCCGCGAGATAACTGGTGCGGCGGAAGCAGAAGAGCGAATCTTCATAGCGGTTCCAGGCGCCACCACGGCACACACGATGCTTGCCTGGCTGTTGTGGCGGCCCTGTAGGATCTTTGGTTTCACGGAATACACGATAATAGTCTTCGCTGTACTGGTCTTGACACCATTCCATGACATTACCCGCCATATCATGGCAAAAATAGGGAGAGACATCGCCGGGGCAACTGCCGACCGGTGCCGTGAAAAGAAATGCGTCTTTTTCTTTGTCTTTTTCGTTCTGCCGGTAGTTGGGAAACTCGCGTGCTTTCTTGGGCAAAGTGTCACCCCATGGATACAGCCGATGCGGTAAGGGATTTGCCTTGCCGAACTTGCTGCCGGTAGTGACATTTTCCCAGGCAATAACGGTAGTGCCACCACGCGCCGCTTTTTCCCACTCCGCTTCCGTGGGCAACCGTTTGCCCGCCCATTTGGCATAAGCTTCGGCATCTTTCCACGAGATTCCCACGACTGGCGCCTCTGGTTTGTTGAAACGGCCGTCGTTTACATGCGCAGACGCGCCTTGACCGGTCTCTGTCACGAATTTCACATATTGCTTGTTGGCCAGCTCGTATTTATCAATGTAATAAGCGGCCAAGGTAATCTGGCGTACCGGTTTTTCACTGCTGTTGCCCACATCGGCGCCACGGAAAAAGTCGCCGCGCGGCACGTATACCATCGCGCTCCAATCTTTTTGCCAGATATATTCGCCGGCTACCGGATAGCGCAGCAACCCGGCCGGTAATTTTTCTTTGAACCAACCGATCCCGGGCGGGAAAGAGTCCATCTCTGTTTTCTCGGCCACGTCGATGTCGTCGCGCAATTTCTGGCGCAGCGCCGTTGGCAACTCGCTGCGTTCGACGTACTGGAGTGCATCGCGGAATTTTTTGCTACGGCAAAGCTCTTCCACCGCCGTTTTGATGGTAGGATACTCCTGGTTGAAAATGAATCCGTGCGCGATCATTTGCTGGTCTACCCACAGATGGAATTCAGGAATGGTGGAGTAGACATAGTAACCTGCCCCACCTATCATGCCAAGGAACAGCAAAAAGAAAAAGACCATGGCCAGCCGGCTCATTCGTTTACGTGGGGCTTGCTTCTGTTTGCCTGGTAAATCAGGCAGCCGCATGGCATCTGCCGATTTGCCAGGAAAATCGGCAGCGATAGGCAAGGAACGTGGCGGGCGTTTAGCAGATTGTGCCGCGTTCATCATTTCCTGTGAGCGTTGAGAAGATTTGATGATGGCGCTCGGTGGGTCCTTTTTGCCTGCGGCAATAGCCCCGGGCTGCGCCGGCTGAGCGGTTGCGGGACCAGCCTGTCCGGCGGGAAGCAGGACGCCGGATTTATCGTAGCTGCGCCCTTTGAAAGTGGCGGCAGGTGCACTGGCCGCTTTGGCAGGCGCCGGGTGTACAAAAGAAGTCGCGTCTTCGGAAAGCTTGTCCAACCAGGCTTTGGGATCTTGCAAAATTTTATGGCACTTTTTAATGCCATCAATGATGTGCGGTGGGCAGGCAAATCGTTCGGAAAATTCCTGGGTAATGATTTTGTCCATCAACTCTCTGGCTTCATCTGGCAGATTGGCCTGTTTTTGCGAGTTGGCAATCGCTTCCAGCATATCCTGGATATACATGCGATCCTCTGGATTGTGGGCAATCTTTTCAAACAGATATTGCTGGATTTCTGCCGGAATTTCCGTGTCGTCTTTACTGCGTTTGCTGGTGTCGGTTTCCACCAAGAGACTATCCAGAATATTGGCCAGTTCCTGGGCACTGGCCAAGCGATTTTCTGCGCGTTTGGCCATCAATTTTGCCAGCAGCCTGTCTACCGATTCGGGGATTGCCGGATTGTACTGATGGACAAGTGGAATCGGTTTATTCAGGTGTTGTTGTAGTGCCTGGGCCAGATTGTCGCCGGGATACGGCGGCATGCCGGTCAGCAAATGAAACAAGGTAGCACCCAGAGAATAGAGATCGGTTCTGGCATCTAGCGTCTGCCCCATGATTTGTTCCGGTGCTACATATAAGGGCGCACCGTAAACAAGTTTTGTGCCGACGATATCTTCCGCTCCATCGAGTGGTGCACCTAAACCGAAATCGCTCAATTTGATTTCTTCATCCTCGGTCAGAAAAATATTGGAAGGTTTGATATCAAGATGCAACAGCCCATGTTCGTGCCCGGCCTGCAGCCCCAGTGCCACGTGTTTAGTAAGGTAAAGGGCATCAGCTAGCATAATGGGTCCCATTTGTGCCGAAATTTGTAGGAAATTAGGACAAGAGAGATATTGCATCACGACATAGAATTCTTGTCCGATCAGTCCGCTGTCGTATATTTGAATTATATTGGGATGGCGGATTTGCGAGAGGGTCTGCGCATTCTGGAACAATCTCTGTAGCACTTGTTGGTTGTTTTTGCGATTGAATATGCGCGACGAATAAATTTTTAAGGCGACTATTTTGCCAAGTTCTACATGCGTAGCTTGATAAACCGTGCTTAACTGGCCCTCGCCTACATACTGTTCGATTCTGTATTTGTCTAGTACCTGACCTACACGCTGCTCTTGCATCATATCAAAAGCCCCAAACTGGTTTTGCTGACAAGAAAAATTAGGTTTCGTCCCTCCCCTGGCGGGAGGGACCGCCCGTAGTCGCAGGCGTAGGGCGAGGGAGGGGGAAACCAGAACCCCCTCACCCGCCAGCCGCCTTTGGCTTCTGGCGACCTCTCCCGCCAGGGGAGAGGTGACGTAAACCATTTTCACTCTTATAACTAAGTTCTTATCTTGGTGCCATTCGGGATTTATCCCCAGGAACTGTACGAGATTACCACTCCCATTCATCCCCTTCGCCTAGCAAATTTTTGAGATAGCGGTCTATGATCACCTCTTTGTTTTGCTGGCGTTTCTGTTGTTTTTCTTTCATCTGCTGCAAATGTTCATTGATTTTTTCGATTTCATGTTCACGCATGCTCTGTCTGAGAGCAAAAGCTTCATTGAGCAGTTGGCGTAGCTCGTTTACCATCTTGCTGCGCTCTTCCCCCTGGACCTTACGCATGCCGTGTGCGACTTTGCGTATCTGCTCATCCATTTTTTTCTGTTTCTGCATCAGTTCTTGCATGACAGGATCTTTGTCCGGCATGCGTTCGGGCATTTTCTCGTGATTGAATGGCCGTTCCTGGCCGCGCATTTTTTCTGCAAACTGGCGTATTTTCTGGCGGAATTGTTCAGGGTTGCGCTGGCGGAGTTCCTTCAATTTCTGCAGCTGTTCCGGCGGCAGCATCTGGCGCAGTTTTTCCCAACGGTCGCCCGCATCCGGCCCCTCCATGTCGTCCCCATCGCGCATGAATTTTTGGTCTTTGCGCGGCCCTTTCTCTCCATCCATCCGACGCTCACCATCGCCAGGCTCCGGTTTTTGCTGTAAGCGACGATTGATCTCTTGGATTTTTTTCTCCAATTCACCAGCCTCCTGGGCGAGAATTTCGATTTTTTCCTGAAGTTCTGGTGTAGGGTTTTGCTCCAATTCTTTTTTCAGTTCATGGATCTGTCCATAGATGTTATGCAGTTTGCCCTCGAGGTTTTCCAGTTTTTTGTCGAACTGTGGGTCCGGTTCAGGAGCCTGAGCATAGACGGCAGCGCCCAGGCAGAGTACCAGGGATAACAATAGTAACAAGGAAATCTTCATATTTTTACTCCTTTGCAAAATTGAGTCGCTAATCATCCTTCCAATTCTTCAAGACGTGTGAAAGTATTGAGCAGTGTTTTACGCACGGTGTTGTTGTCTTCCTTGACCATGCGCTCCTTTACTTTGGCCATAGCCGATACGTCGCCGATAAATCCGAGAGCCTCGGCGGCATAGTTGCGCACTTCGAAATTTTCGTCTTCCAGCGTGTCCAGTAGCGCATTGGTAGCTGCCTTATCACGTAAGTTGCCGAGCGACCAGGCGCAGAACATACGCACTTGCGCCGATTCGTCGCGCAGAGCATTGATGAGGTCGGTTCCGGCGACCGCTTCCCCCAGTCTACCGAGTGCCACGGCGCTGTAGGTACGGACATATTCGTCCTCGTCTTTGAGAGCTTCGCGCAGAGCCGGGACCGATGTCTTGTCACCCAGTTTGCCGAGCGCCGAAGCTACCGCCCCGCGCACGTAATCATCTTCGTCCTTGAGACCTTCGATCAGAGGCACCGTGGCGCGGATGTCGCCCAACTTGCCGAGTGCATGGGCCGCTTCCTTGCGCACATTGTACTTTTTGTCTCTCAGGGCTTCGAGCAGCGCAGGCACAGCCGAGGTGTCGTTCAATTTGCCAAGAGCGATCACGGTCTGGCGACGCACGCTTTCGTTGTCGTCTCTGAGTACATCAATGAGCGGCTGCACCGCCTTGGTGTCGCCGATGTTGCCAAGGGTACGGGCACTCCAGCGGCGTACGCTCTTGTGTTTGTCCTGCAGAGCTTTGACAATGACCGGTATGGCGTTTTTGTCCACCAGCTTGTTGATGGCTTCAGCACCCTGCGAGGAAACGAAGTTACTCTCGTCTTTCAATGTTTCGATGAGCGGCTGAATTGCCGCCGGATCGCCTAGTTTCCCCAAGGCACGTGCGGCATACCCGCGCACGTCAACGCACAAATCCTGCAATTTTTTGATCAACTCGGAAACAGCATCGCGATCACCTACCGAACTCAGCGCCTCGGCGGCGGCACTGCGTACCTCGTTCTTTTCGTCGCTGAGGAGTTTGACGATAGCGGGCGACGCCTGCTTGTCTCCCAGTTTGCCCAGTGTCTTGATGAGCAGGATGCGCACTTCCTGGTCTTTGTCTTCGAGTGCTTGCACCAGGTCGGTAACGATGCTCTTGTCGCCGAGTTCGGCGAGAGTTCTCGCTACCACACGACGCACTTCGAGGTCTTCGTCTTTGAGTGCGCTCAGTAGTGAGGGGATCACCTGCTTGTGCTTGAGTACTTCGAGAGCTTCGGCCACTGACCGCCGTACTTCGCGATTCGGGTCTTTGAGTGCCGCAGTGAATTCCGGTATGGCACTTGCATCGTCAATCTGGCTCAACACCTTGGCGGCGGCACGGCGCAGCGTTTTGTCATCTTCTCTGAGCGTCTGGATCAGAGCACGTACCGCCGTTGCTTCCTTGAGTTCTCCCACGGCGACGATGGCAGCGTTGCGCACTTCTTTGTCCTTGTCGTTGATGCAAGCGATGATGGCCGTCACTGCGTGTTTATCCTTGATCTTGCCGAGGCTCGCCACGGCGCCATAACGGATACGTGATGGTCCATAGGTGGTAGCCTGAATCAACGCCGGCACGATTTTCTTACCCATGAGTATGGCTTGTTCCACGGTATCGAGAATTTTGCCGAATGTCAGGATAAAGCGATGCACCAGACCCTTTTGCTGGCGGTAGAGGAAGATGGCTTTGACAACGATGAGAAAGACCACCAGACGGAACAGGATCACCACGGTGTCCACCACATAAGGTGACATTGTAGAATGTGTAGGGAATACCAGATTGGCGGCGAAAATTTGCCACACATCCACCACATCTACCACGACAATGAGTTGATGCAGAGTAAATGCCAGCCACCACCAGGCGGACGGAGCGACTGCCGCTCGTGCCTCTGCAGAGCCGGTCGCACCGAGGCTAAAAATTTCACGGAATATCCAGGCCATGACACCGATCTGCACAATATTGGTGATGAGAATGAGCGGCCATTGGTAGCCGTTTTCTCGCTCTTTGCTGTAGAATTTGAGGGTTTTGCGCTCTTCGCTATTGATGTCAACCGTGCCTTCAAGAATCGAATGGCGCTCGTCGGACAATTTGAAAAAGAAAATGGTGATGCCGACATTGAGTGCAAACACCGTGACCAGCAAGATGAGTGGTAGCCAGTCCCACACCGGAGTGGTCAACGGTAAAAAGAAAAAGAACACGATATAGAAGGCGATGAACACCAGATATCTGCCCACCGGATGCGGGATGTGCAGAGCCAGTTGGCCAAACCAATTGTGCGCAAAAAATGCCAATTTTTGCATGGCCATATCGAAAAATTTCCATATTTTTCCCACAACGATCTCCATTCAAAGAGATGGCGCGGCATTGTCTACCGCCATTCGACTGAGGCGGTAAAGCCCCACCAGGTTGATGACAAAATGTGCGACGATAGGAGGCAGCAAACCGTATCCACTGCCAAAGTAAAGCCAGCCCAAACCACAGCCGGTCGCCGCCGCGACCAGAGGATAAAACCACAGGCGGCGTGTGGGGGGGATGTGCGCGAGTCCGAACAACAGACTGGCGAGCCAGAGTCCCAGAGATGGTTGCAGTGCAGCGCGGAAAAAAGCCTCCTCGCCTATGCTGGAGAAAAACGCAAGCAACCATATCTGGAGAGGCGACAAATGCCCCAGCAAATGTTGCAAATCCTCTTCTGCCCGTCGTACCCATGCGCACAACTGATGAGCCAGGAGAGAAACACCGATGAAAAAAGTGGCAAAAAATATCCCCCACAGCATTTGCCACGCCCAGTGTATCTGCCCCAACAAATATTTGTGAGGAAGCCACTGTGCTTCACGCAGGGACATCCACAACCAGGCAATGGCCAGGAGGATGGTATAACACATCACGGCCAATCTGGTAAAATAGTATTGCTGAGACTTGTAGCGCCGACCTGCCGGTTGTTGTACCAATTGTTCTATCTCTTGCACCGATTTGCTTTCTCCGAGTCTATTTTCTCCGCACATGACATCTTGTAACGCTAGCCAACTGGCATTAAACCATCTTTGCTCATAAATTTCCACTGTTTTTTTGCACAAAGTAAAACCCGATTCTTTGTCAGACCCGGCCTTGCTTGGTGATGTTGGCAATCTCTCGTTCTCTTGCTTTTTTGCTTGCTTCCTCGGTTTGGCCTTGGGCTGCGGCCTTTGCGGACCGACTTTTCGTGCGACGCCTCGGCGCTGATGGCCTGGATCGGGATGTAATCTTCGATAAGTCTGCGCTCTTCTGACATGCGTTACCTCTTTCTATTTTTCCTTGGCTAATCGCAATACTCTCTCCCGAATATCTTCTGAAACCCATAAACCAGCAGCAATGAGACGCTCGATTAAAGGTGCGATTGCCGTAGTTAATCCTTGTGACTTTGCCTCTAAGAGTACCCGTAGGCATCCCCAGACTTCGATCCCGGCAGCCTTAGCGACGCGTCTAGCCAAAGCATCGTCAAGGATAATTATGCGATTAGGATTTTCCAACGCAAGAGCAATAGATGCCAGTTCCCCTGCTCCCAAATCTAGTGTAAGCCATTCAGATGGGATGTAATTGGGATTGACTATTTTCAACCAAGCGTACTGGTGTGGATTGGGTACGTCATAACCTCGGCGAGTGCCTTCCTCCAATTCCTGAACAACAGCTTGGGGAGTCCAAACTTCACTACATAATTTGGGCAGCCAAGTCAGGCATTCGATACGATAAAGATAAAGCAAAGGGGAGGTGTTAGTGATTACCGCTGGCATACTCGGCCTCCAAATCTTTTAATTCGGCTTCAAAAGGACATACTTTATACCGTCCCAGCGTAACTAAGAATTCTACCCGTGGAACTCCTGCTAATTCTGCCGCTCTGCCCGAAGAGAGTCGCCCTAGTTCATACAACTTGACCGCTGCTAACATGCGTAACTCGCGAGCAAAAGTTGCCACGTCCGTTTTTTCTGCCAGAAGTATCTTCTCTGGCACATCAATAGTAACCTGCCTGGTATTCATAAAATGCCTCCTGAACAAAGCGGCTGACAAGGGGATGTTTTTTTGTGAGCACTGAAAGATAGAAGACTTCCAATTGTGGGAAGTCTGAAGTTTGATGTTTGTGTAAAAAATCTCCGCCGCGAATGCGGCGTAGTGATAAAGCCTGGCAGTTTACTGCCAGGAACTTTGAGTTTTTACACAGGCATCATGTTTACAAAAAAAGTGCGCGGGTGTTCGCACGGGCTACTAACGCACGCACTTTTGGTTCATCTTTTGTCTGGAAAAATTCCAGCGCCGGACAGCGGTCTGTTCACATAATGCACGGAGCCAAGGCCCGTGAGCCTTGGCTGGCTGGCCTTATCTGGACTGAGCAGACAAACCGAACACCCAAATTGTTGTTGCGGTTGTCCGGGTCGTTCCTATTGCGGTTCGCCGCGCGGCAATTGGACGCATCATTGTTCCAGCTCCCGCCCCGGTTGACCCGGTTCGAGCCATTACGACCTCTGCCCACAGCCATTCTACACTTCGATGGCGTATTTGTCCAGAAATTTCCGGCGCAAGCGGTAGGTATCTCCCAGGCAGACAAAATTGTGCATACTTTGCACCGATTCGACGAGAGCGTCGCAAGAAATTTCGCCGGCCAGATATTGTTCCTGCCTTTGCCTGAACTTCGTTTTGAACCGTTGCCAGCGGTTTTTCTGTAACAGCGTGCGCTCTGGATAAAGGCGGAATCCGAGGAAAGGCACACCTTCTGTCACAGGGGCCAGGCACGTGGCCGGGACATTGATTTGCAAGTGCAAAATATTTTCCAGAAACGGGACGATCTCTTGCAGTGCTCCCCACAGTTTGGTTTTGTCGTCGTCCAATAGCAGCAGATCGTCCATATATCTGACATAGCCGGCGATTTTGAGTTTTTGTTTGATGTGATGATCTAAGCCGTGCAAAAAGAAGTTGGCAAAGTGTTGCGAGGAAAGATTGCCGATAGGCAGCCCGTAACCTTGTGCATAGCAAGATGGCACATGTTGCAGTATCTTGGCAACGAGCCAGAGGGCATCGGGGTCTTTGATTTTGCGCGTCAGCAAAGCCAGCAATTTTTCGTGCGATATGCTCTCGAAATATTTGCGGATGTCGCTCTTGAGAAAATAGGTAACTATTCAGCCCATTCGATAGACCAAAAAACAGTCAGTAATAAAATTTTGCATGCCGCGAATGCGGCAAAGTAATAAAGCCTGGTCACTTTAGTGCCAGGAAAACAGGCGTTTCAGAGCATCTTTGCTCTTCAGAGCATTGGAAACGGGCATCCTGCGCCCCGCTGGGGCGTAAATCTTTATATTGCCTGGTTCCTGGCAGTAAACTGCCAGGCTTTATTACTGCACCACATCCGTGGTGAAGGGTTTTTACACACGCATCAATTTTTCTAATGTTGCAGGTTTTTCCTTGGCGATGTGGGCAAGTTGAATGTTGGTGAACAAAATGTAGGGGCCATAGCCTTTTTCTTTGGCCACGTCGTTGCGCCATTTGCGCAGCAAGCCGTACAACTCTTTTTCTTCGTCGCTCAAGGCAGCCAAAACTTCGGCCTCGCTTTCCGCCGTTTTCTTTTCCGCGCCGCCTTTTTCCGGCACGGCATAGGTGACAAATACCGTCCAGCACGGTTCGTCGTGCACGCGCGAAAATTTTTTGCTAATCTCGACGGTGTGGTGCGACTCGACAAACCGGCACAACTCTGTGTCATTGAAATTGTTGAGCTGCGGCGCGTAGCGAACGGTAAAAATCTTGCAGCGCAGTTGTTTGTTTTCGAGAAAATCTTTTGTCAGATGTGCCTCCCGCAAAAAAAATCGCCGGACCGAGGTCTTCACAATCGCCAAGTAAAAAGTGTAAAAGTGTAAGAGTGACAAAGTGTTATGACAACATAATTTTGTTAGGTAAGAGACCTAGCACAACGCAAACCCAGA